>JAHBVC010000001.1:952418-1269891 GCA_019637755.1 Anaerolineales bacterium | reverse complement strand
CTCACCTTCCGCTACCAGCAAACCATCGCGCTCAACCCAGAGTATGAAAAGAAATATGTGATGGATCAGGCCTTAGCGGGCAACCGCGCCTACTTTGAGGCATTTGTTGATGATCTGGCTGCCCACAAATACAGCTTGATCGTCGGCGAACTGGAAGACACCCTGTTCCGCGGGCGCAACCCCCAATACGGCGACAGCCTGGCTGAGGAAAACAATGCCTGGAAGCGTTGGGTCAGCCTGCCCTTGCTGCGCTATTACCAATCGATCCACGATTTTCGCGATGCCGGGGTGGAGATCTTCATGCCCATCGGCCGCAGCTTTAGCTGCCCGTAGTTAAGATAAGATGGTGCGGGCGCAGCAGCGGCGCGCCTTGGCCCATGAAAACTCCACAACAAATTCTTGACATCATTTGGCGTATCCTCGCGCTGGCCTTGCTGCTGTGCGCGGTGGCTGCGCTGGCAGGCTTGCTGGCCCAGCCCAGCCAGGCAGAGAACGCCGTATGGTGGGGCTTTTCTATAGAGCGTTTACTGCTGGCGGGCTTGGTGGCCGTGCCCGGCCTGGCCGTGTTGTGGGTGTTGGCGCGCGGTCGGGCGATGCAGCCGCGCCGCCAAGCCGCGCTGGCTTGGCTGGGTGCACAGCCGGCAGGCCTGGGGATCGCGGTGGGGGCGGCTGGGTTAGGCCTACTGGGCCTGGCGTGGCTGCCGCTGGAGCGGTTGATTACATTTTTTGGTTCATGGGCGCTGTATCTGCAGCGCTTGCAGCCGGTTTTTGGCTATCTGGTGGCCTGGATCGCCGCGGGGCTGGTGCTGTGGGCCGTGGCCCAGCGGCCAGACTGGGCCGCATGGCAACCCGCCCGCAGCCTGGTGCGCAGCAGCCTGTGGGTTTGCCTGGCGTTGGTGTTGGTGATTGTCATTATCCTGACCACGCGTGTCGGCCTGGGGCAGGATGCAACCCGCTGGGCCGCCCCCAACGCGCCGATCTTGCTGACTCAGTGTGTGTTGGCCCTGGGCCTGGCCATCGCGTTACTGGCCGCCAGTGCCCGGCTGCAGCTACGCCGGGCTGATGCCGCGCTGGCCGCCTTGGTGTGGCTGCTGGCCGCTGCAGCCTGGACGCTGCAGCCAGCCCAGCCCACCTATTACAACAGCGTTCCGGCGGCGCCCAATTACGAGAGCTATCCGCTCTCGGATGCCTTCAACCATGATGTCATCGCACAAAATGTGCAGATCGGCGAGGGGTTTCGCTTTGGTGGCACGGTGGCCATCCGCCGGCCGCTCTACGTTATGTTTCTGGCGGCCGCCGAAAGTGTGCTGCCGAGTTATGCGCAGGTGATCCAACTGCAGGTGCTCGTGTTGGCGTTGTTTCCGGCCTTGTTGTATCTATTGGCCAGCCGCATGCACCATCGACTCTCTGGTTTGTTGCTGGCCGGGCTCATGATCTTCCGCGAGAGCAATGCCATTGCCCTCGGCGATGTGATCAACCTCTCGCATGCCAAGCTGCTGATGGCCGATCTGCCCGCCGCCTTGAGCATCACCCTGGTGGCGGTGCTGGCACTGCGCTGGTTAAGCCCGCCCGCGCCGGATGGGCGGCGCGCCCTGGTGTTGGGGGGGGTGCTGGGCGCATTCATCTTGCTGCGCTCACAAATGCTGACCGTGGTGCCCGTGTTTGCAGTGCTGGCGCTGCTGGTGTGGGGGCTGCGGCGCAGTTGGCGCGCGGTCTTGCTGTTTGGCTTGGGCGTGCTGCTGGTGGCGGCGCCCTGGGTGCTGCGCAACCGCTTGGAAATGGGCCAGTGGGCTATCGAAGACTCGGTGGTCTCGGGCTTTTTAGCTAACCGCTATCGCTATGAAGCCGGCACCTTTGGTTTGCCCTTCCTGGAGGGTGAAAGTGAAGGCGATTACTACGCGCGCCAAATGGGTGCGGTGCGTGACTTCATTCGCCAGGATCCGGGCTTCGTGGCGGGCTTTGTAATCGATAACTTCGCCCGCAATCAACTGATCAACTTCATGACCCTGCCAACGAGCCACGTGTTGCGCGAGCTGGAAAGCCACGTGCGCACGCTGCCTTATTGGCCCAGTTGGGATGGCCACCTGGCCGCGGAGAGCTGGCCGGTGGTGGCGCTGAACTTGATTTTGGTAAGCATCGGGTTGGCCGCCAGTTGGCAGCGCTTGCGCTGGGCTGGCCTGGTGCCACTGTTTATCAATCTTGGCTTTACGGCGAATCTGGCACTGGCCCGCGTGGCTGGCTGGCGCTACAACCTGCCCGCTGACTGGACGGTGCTGGTGTATTACGCGATTGGCATCGCCCAGGTGTGCTTATGGTTGGCGGCGCTGTGGCCGCGGCGTGCCTGGCTAGCCGCTCCAGATGCGCCGCGGCCGGCGGCGCCTGCACCCAGCACGGCGCGGGCCTGGCTGCTGACCTTGCTGGCATTGGGCTTGGCGGGCTGCTCCTATTCGCTGATCGAAGCCTTTTCGCAGCCGCGCTACAGCAAGCTGAGCGCGGCACAGGTGATCAGCCAGGTACAGGCGCTGCCAGACGCCCCGGCGGCCCTGCTCACTCTGCTGGAAGAGGGCAAGCTGGATATCCTGAATGGGCGCGCGCTCTACCCCAGCTTCTTTGCCGCCGGGGAAGGCGAAACCCTGGGCTTCGCCCTCACCGAAGTGCAAACTTTCCCGCGGCTGAGCTTTTACCTGATCGGGCCGCAACCCATGCCGGTGCTCTTGCCGTTGGCAGATAGCCCGCTGCAGTTTCCGCATGCTAGCGATGCCATCGTACTGCGCTGCAGCAGCCACGCCCCCAGCGCCCTGGCGGTCATTCTGCCGCAATACGGCACAATAGTGCCATCCAGCCATTTTGCGGATGGCTGCCCGGAGATTGAATAAGGTATGACCAAGAAGCAAACCCAAACCACTGTCCACCCTCGATCCTTTGCCGTGTGGAGCTTGAACCTGCTGGCCTTTTCCTTCCTGCTGGCTTGGATCTCCAATCACTTTCGCTCGGTCGCGGGCTGGTGGTCCGTAGCTGGCTTGCTGGCGCTGCTGGCCGGTGTGGCCTGGCTGACGTGGCGCGTACTGCAGGCCGAGAACGCGCCGCGGTGGTTGGTCTGGTTGGTACTGGGCGCGATTAGCTTGCGCGTGGCGCTTAGCCTTGTCTGGCTGTTGGGGCTGCCGGCCTGGGGTTACCCGACAGACGTGCAGGCGGCGGGCTACGTGATGCAAGATGCTTTCAACCGCGATACGGCGGCCTGGCAGTTTGCCCAAGCGGGGGAGCCGCTGTGGCAGGCTTTTGCCGGCTACAGCAGCACTGATCAATATGGTGGCCTGCTGTTTCTGAGCGCGGCGATCTATCGCTATCTGCTCGCCCCCAGCCATATGCCCATCCTGACCCTGCTGCCGGCCGCCTTGGCCTCAGGCCTGGCGGTGGCCTTCACCTGGGCGGCGGCCAAGCGTGCCTTCGGGCCCAAGGTGGCCTGGCTGGCTGCATGGGGTCTGGCGCTGTATCCCGAGGCAGCCTTATTGGGCTCTTCACAAATGCGCGAGGCCTTCACGGTGTGTTTGCTGCCGATGGTGCTGTTGGGCGTGCAACAGTGGGTGCATGGGCCGCGGCCGGCGGGCCGCGGGTTGGTACTGGCTAGTTTTGGCGTGGCGGCGTTCCTCTCCTGGCCGTTCATGTCCTCCTTGCTATTGTTCGCCGTGCTTACCTGGCTGGCGTTGACGGATTGGGCTGTGTTGCGCCAACGCCGGGTGTGGATCGCGCTGGGGGTGCTGGCGCTGGCGGGGCTGGCGTATGTTATTTTTGTGCGCGGCGCGGCGGATACTTGGTTGGTGCAATCCGCCGATTGGCAGGCCTACGTTAGCAAAAACTCCTCCGGCTGGGTAGCGCGCCAATTTAAGCGCATGCCCTTGTGGAGCCAGGTGCCCTTCCTGGTGGGTTATGGGCTGGTGCGGCCGCTGTTGCCGGCGGCTTTGTTTGCCGGCGGCCCGCTGGTGTGGACCGCGATCGGCGTGTGGCGCGCGCTGGGCTGGACGGTAGTGTTGGCCCTACTGGTGTATGCCAGCTACCTCATTCTGCGCAGCCGCGCCGCCCTGTGGCTGCCGGGGGTGTGGATGTGGGGCCAGTGGGCGGTGAGCCTGGTGGCCTCCTATCGCGGCGGCGGCGATCTGTGGGATAGCCCGCGCTATCGCAGCGCCTTTGCTGGCGTGCAGGTCATGCTGGCTGCCTGGGCCTGGGTGCAGCAGCGTGAAACCGAAGACCCGTGGCTGCGGCGCAGCCTGGTTTCGGCGCTGATCTTGTGTGCCTGGTTCGTACCGTGGTATTTGCGCCGCTATGTGGGCTTGGAATGGTGGCCGCTGGTGGATCTGCAGCAGGTGGTGGGGGTGGGTCTGGCTAGCTGTGCCTTGTATATGCTGTGGGATAGCCTGCGCACTTGACCTTTGCCCTCGCAACGTTATAATTCAGCGGCTGAATTTTAGCCACCCATCCTATGGAACAACAAGCCGATCCCGCACGGGATCTCCTCCTGCTCGAGCACATCGAAACTGATCCGGATGTCACCCAGGCGTCTCTGGCCGGTCAGTTGGGCGTGGCCGTGGGCACGGTCAACTGGCACCTCAAGCGCCTGATCTCCAAAGGCTACGTCAAGGTCACGCGTGCCCAGCGCCGTAAGCTGCGCTACATCATCACGCCGCAAGGCCTCAGCCTGCGCGCCCGCCTGACGGTGGATTATGTAGAGCAATCCATGGCGCTGTATCGCCGCACGCGTGACCGCGTGCAAAGCCTGCTGGCTGAGGCGCGTGCCGCCGGCGTGAAAGCCGTGGCGCTGGAAGTGGCGCCGGGCAGCCCCAGTGATATTTTGGATATCTGTAAATTGACCTGTATGGAGCAGGGCATGCCGGTTGAGTCAGAGCGCCCGGTGGCTGCCATCTTACGCGTCAGCGGGCATAAGGTGCATCTGATCATGGACCAGGAGTCGCGCGCGTGAGCCGCCATATCGTTGTAACAGGTGGGGCGGGCTACATCGGCTCGCTGCTGGTGGGCGAATTGCTGCAGCGCGGCGAGCAGGTCACCGTGATGGATAAGCTGCTGTTTGGCGGCGATTCGCTGGTGGCATACCTGGCCCATCCCAATTTCAAATTTATCAAGGCGGATGTGGGCGATGCGCAGAACTTTCGCCAGTTGCTGCGCACCGGCGCCCAGCCGGATGCCATCGTGCACCTGGCGGGCATCGTCGGCTTTCCGGCGTGCCAGGCGGTGGGCAAATCCGTGGCCTGGCACTACAACGTAGACACCACCCAGCGCGTCTTTGAACAGGCGGCCGAGATGGGCGCCAAGCGCTTTATCTTCTCTTCCACCTATAGCAATTATGGCCAATCGAAAGACGGCGAGTTGGTGACCGAGCAATCGCCACTGCACCCGCAGTCTTTGTATGCCGAAACCAAGATTGCCGCTGAGGAATACTTGCTGGCGCAAAAAGAGTCCGCCTGTACGCCGGTGATCTTCCGCTTTGCGACCTTGTTTGGCATTTCGCCACGCACGCGTTTTGATTTGATCGTCAACCAGTTTGTGCTCGAGGCGTTCACCAAGCGCGAGCTGCTGATCTACCAGCGCGGCTACTCGCGCTCGTTTGTGCATGTGCGCGATATCGTGGCGGGCATTTTGCTCGGGCTGGATGCGCCCGAGGATCAGGTGCGCGGCGAGATCTTTAACCTGGGCGACGAGTCGGGCAATTACCGCAAAGACGAAATTGTGGGGTTGATCATCAAACGCCTGCCCGAGATCATAGTGAATTACAAAGACCTGACCTTTGGCGGAGACATGCGTGACATCAGTGTCTCTTTTGAAAAAGTACGCCGCGTGCTGGGCTTCCGAACGCGGTTTACGGTGGATGATGGCATCCGCGAGTTGCTGCGCGCCTTGCAGGAAGGCTTGATCCGCGATCCGCACAACCCACGCTTTCGCAACGCGCAGTTCATTGTGCAGTAAAGGTGAAACGAATGACTGAAACGAACTTTTGGGCTGGCAAACGGGTAACCGTCACCGGTGGCGGCGGCTTCCTCGGTTCCTTTGTGGTGGAGACGTTGCGCCAACGCGGCGCTACCGATATTTTTATCCCGCGCAGCAAAGACTATGACCTGGTACAGCCGGAGCAGATCACGCGCTTGCTGCAGGATGCCAAGCCGGATGTGCTCATTCACATCGCCGCATTGGCCGGCGGTATTGGTCTCAACCGTGAGAAGCCGGCTGACCTGTTTTACAAGAACATCATGATGGGCATCCCCCTCATGCACCAGGCCTGGGAGCAGGGCGTGGATAAGTTTGTGGCGCTGGGTACGGTATGCGCCTATCCCAAGTTTGCCCATACGCCCTTCCGCGAGGATGAGCTGTGGGATGGCTATCCTGAGGAGACCAATGCGCCCTATGGCTTGGCCAAGAAGATGCTGCTGGTGCAGGCGCAGGCCTACCGCCAACAACATGATTTCAATGCCATCTATTTGCTGCCAGTGAACCTATATGGCCCTAAGGACAATTTTGACCCGGCGTCCTCGCACGTCATCCCCGCCCTCATCCGCAAATTTGTGGAGGCCAAGGAGAATGGCGATACGCAGGTGGAGCTGTGGGGCGATGGCTCGCCCACGCGCGAATTCCTCTATGTTGAAGATGCCGCCGAAGGCATTGTGCTGGCCGCCGAGCGCTACGATGGCGATGAGCCGGTCAACCTGGGCTCTGGTTACGAGATCAGCATCAAGAATCTGGCTGAGCTCATTAGCCGCCTGGTCGGGTTCGAGGGCGAGCTGGTATGGAACGAGGCCTATCCCAACGGCCAGCCGCGCCGCCTGCTGGATGTCAGCCGCGCCGAGGAGCTGTTTGGCTTCCGGGCGCGTGTGAACTTTGAAGAAGGGTTGCGCAAGACGATTGACTGGTACTTGCAGCATCGTGCTGAGCTGATTAAATGAGCAGCGTCGTAACCAAAAGCGCGCCGAGCACCAAGGTGCTCATCCGCCCACAACGCGGCATGGTGGGGCTGAACTTCCGCGAGCTGTGGAGCTTCCGTGAGCTGATCGTCTTCCTCACCTGGCGAGACATCCTTGTGCGCTACAAGCAGACCCTGCTGGGCGGCGCCTGGGCCATCTTGCAGCCCCTGCTGCAGATGCTGCTGCTCAACCTGCTCTTCGGCGAGGTGGCTGGCCTGCCCACCGGCGGTGTGCCGCGCCCGCTGTTCACTTTTGCGGCGCTGCTGCCCTGGAACCTTTTCTCCAATGCGGTCAGCGATGCCAGCCGTTCGCTGGTGGCCAACCGCAACATGATCACCAAGGTCTACTTTCCGCGCATCATCGTGCCGCTGGCCAACGTGCTCAGCGGTGTGCTCGATTTCGCCGTGGCCTTCCTGATCCTGGCCGGCATGATGATCTATTACAAGTTTGCACCGGCCAACTTGCTTCTGCTGCCGGTGTATGTGCTGATTACGCTGCTGACCGCGCTGGGCGTAGGCCTGTGGCTGGCGGCGTTGAATGTGCACTATCGTGATGTCAAATACATCATCCCTTTCTTGACGCAATTCTGGATGTTGGCCAGCCCTATCGCTTACGAAGCCTCCAGCATTTTTGAGCGCCTGCCCGAACAGTGGCAGTGGCTGTATGCGCTCAACCCGCTCGTGGGCGTGGTGGAAGGTTTCCGCCAGGCGCTGTTGGGTGTGCCTGTGTATTCCGAGAACATGCTGTGGGTCTCGCTGGCCTCTGCCTCCGTCATGCTGGTGAGCGGCCTGATGTATTTCCGCAGCATGGAACGCACCTTTGCGGATGTGGTCTAGATGAGCTACGCCATACGCGTTGAAGGGTTAGGCAAGCAATACCGCCTGGGTGGCAGCCAGCAGGCCTATAGCACCCTGGGCGAACGCCTGGGCGCGGCGGTCACTTGGCCGGTGCGCCTGCTCAAGGGCGAGCTGCGTGAGCGCGCTGAGAAGGTGTGGGCGCTGCGCGATGTCACCTTTGACGTCAAGCAGGGCCAGGTGCTGGGCGTGGTGGGGCGCAACGGTGCCGGCAAGAGTACGCTGCTCAAGATTCTTTCGCGTGTCACTGACCCCACCACCGGCTATGCTGAAATTAACGGCCGTGTCGGTTCATTACTCGAAGTCGGCACCGGCTTCCACCCCGAGCTGAGCGGGCGCGAGAACATTTTCCTCAATGGCGCCGTGCTCGGTATGCAGCGCCGCGAGATTGCCAAGAAATTTGACGAGATTGTTGAATTTGCTGGCGTGGATAAATTTATTGACACGGCCGTCAAGCACTACTCTAGCGGCATGTACTTGCGTCTAGCCTTCTCTGTGGCGGCGCACTTGGAGCCCGAGATCCTGGTGGTGGACGAAGTATTGGCCGTAGGTGATGCCGAGTTCCAACGCAAGTGCCTGGGCAAGATGAGCGATGTGGCTGCTGCCGGCCGCACCGTGCTGTTCGTCAGCCACAACATGTCCGCCATTCTGCGCCTGACTGAAGAATGCATTGTGATGGAGCGCGGCCAGTTGGCTTTCCGTGCGCCGACGCGTGAGGCGGTGGACTATTACATGTCCTCCAGCTTCCAAAAGAACGGCGAGCGCACATGGGCTGCTGATGAAGTACCGGCCGATGCCGCACCCTTTGCACCGGTGGCGCTGCGCGTCAAAGACCCCAGCGGCAGCGTGGTGGAGACGGCCCAGTCTCGCCAGCCGCTGGAAATTGAATTCGAATACACACTGGCCCATCCCATTCAGGGCCTGCGCGTGGGCATTTACTTGCAGAGTATGCGCGGTGAGGTCATTCTCACCTCGTTTGATACCGATGACCCGGCTGCGTTTGAAAAACATGGCACGCGTGAGGCTGGCCGCTACGTCAGCCGCGCCATCCTGCCCGCTGATTTCTTGAATGAAGGCCAATACCTACTGGGCGTGAACGCCAGCGCCTTCCGCGTGCGTCGTTATTTCTGGGACGAGCGCGCCCTGGCCTTCACTGTAGACGCCATGGGCGCTCCCGGTATGCACTGGCCCGAACCGCGTCAGGGCTTTGTGCGCCCGCAGTTGGACTGGACGATTGAGCGCGTGGGGGCCGCCAACTAGCATGGCCGCCAGCCGTCTCAAGGATCTCTTGGGGCACGTGCCAGCCACTGCAGAGCTCGCCTGGGCGCTGCGCGGCGGTGACGCGCCGATTGACGGCTTCAAGCTCGAAGAGCTGCGCGCCCAACTGCCCGGCTGGATAGGTGCCGTACAAAACTCTCCGCTGAAAACGCAGACTGGCCGCAAGGCGCTGGTGTTTGCCACGCTGCACTACTGGATTCACCACGCCAGCCTGCTTTCGCTGGCGCTGCGCGGCCTGGGGCATGATGTCACCCTCGCCTATTTGCCGCACGCCACATGGAAGGCGGATGTGCCGCGTTTTGACCTACGCCGCCGTGATGCCTATGCGCGCAGCGTGTTTGCACCCATGCAAGCTGTGCTGCCTGTTGAGCCCTTCTTGAATGCAGCGGGAGCCGCGTTGCCCAGTGCCCTAGAGGCCGCGGTGGAGCAGGTTTCCGTTATGGATGTGCAGTACACCCAGCAAGTGGAAGAAGTAGATAAGAGCAGCCAACTCTTCAAGTTACGTCTGCAATCCAACCGCGCCGCCGCCTCGGCTGCGTTGGCTTGGATGCAGCGTGAGCAGCCGGATGTGGTGATTTTGCCCAACGGCCTCATTCTTGAATTTGGTGCCATTCTGCACACCGCCCGTCACCTCAACATTCCCGTGGTGAGCTACGAATTTGGTGAGCAGCGCGGTCGCATCTGGCTGGCGCACAACCAATCCGTCATGTTGCAGGAGACTGACAGCCTGTGGGCCGCCCGCCGCAGCGAACCCTTTACCGATGCACAGCGTGCTGAAGTACAAGAGCTGTTCGCCACGCGCCAGGCCGCCGGGCTCTTCCGCCACTTCTACCGCAAGTGGCAAGACGCGCCCACCGAAGGTGCGGCGCAGGTGCGCGCCAAACTGGGCTTGGATGCGCGTCCGGTGATACTGCTGGCCGCCAACGTCATCGGCGACAGCCTGACCCTCGGCCGCAGCACCTTCAGCGGCGATATGAGCACCTGGCTGCGCCGCACGCTGGCCTATTTTGCCGAACGCAAAGATGTGCAGCTGGTGCTGCGTGTACACCCCGGCGAGCGCAACCTGGATGGTCCCTCGGTGGCCGATCTGGTCAAGCAGGCCATGCCTGAGCTGCCTCAGAACATTCACTTGGTGGCCGCAGGTGACCCGGTCAATACCTATGACTTGGTCGAGGCGGCCCAACTGGGCTTGGTCTACACCACCACGGTTGGGCTAGAGATGGCGATGAGCGGCCGCCCTGTGATTGTTGTTGGCCGCACACACTACCGCGGCAAGGGCTTTACGCAAGATCCGGCCAGTTGGGAAGACTACTTCGCTATGCTGGAGCGCAGCCTGGCAGATTTGCCCACCGCGCAGCTCAAGCCAACCGAGGTAGACCGGGCATGGCACTATGCCTACCGCTTCTTTTTCGATTATCCGCAGCCCTTCCCTTGGCATTTGCTCCACTTCGCCAAGGATGTGGAGGCGATGCCGCTGGCTCAGTTATTTACCCCTGAAGGCCAGCACCACTATGCACGCACCTTTGACTATTTGATGGGAGAACCCTTTGACTGGGACACAAACCAACCTGGATGAGCGCGAGATCAAGCGCCAGGTACGCGAGTTTTATGACCGCGTAGGCTGGCAGGAGATTTCGGACGGCTTGTTCCAAAACGCGCGCTACGAAGACCTGCGCCCGGTTTCGCAGGAGTACATTCACCGCGCCCACCTACGCGTCAAGCGCCACCTGGCGCCCAGCGGCCGCCTGCTGCTGGATGCTGGCTCTGGCCCAATTCAGTACCCAGAGTATCTTGAATATTCGGCCGGCTATCAGAAGCGCGTGTGCGCGGATGTCTCCATCACCGCGCTGCAAGCCGCCCGCAAGCGCATTGGTGACAAAGGCTTGTTCGTCGTTTCCGATGTGACCCGTTTGCCGTTTGCCAGCGATGTGTTTGATGGCGTGGTGTCCCTGCATACCATCCACCATGTGCCCGAGAGTGAGCAGGTCACCGGCTACCGTGAGCTGTACCGCGTGCTGGCGCCGGGCCGCAGCGCCGCCGTGGTCAACGGCTGGGGCGATGCCCCGCTGGACACGTTCTTCGTCAAGCTCACAGATTTCATCAAGCGTGTGCGCGGCGCCGCACCGGAGAAAGACCATCTGCCGCAGGAGAAGACCATGGGACGCGGCACCTTCGTCAAGAAGCGCGGCTACCGCGAGCTGCGCCAGGCATTGAGTGGTTACTTCCCCATCGATATTTACGTGTGGCGCACGTTGGGTACTCACTTTTTGCGCTTCTACATTCGTGAGCCGTGGGCCGGGCGCTTTTGGCTCAAAGTGCTGTATCGTTTGGAAGAATTGTTCCCGCGCTTCTTTGGCAAGCACGGCCGCTACCCCCTGATTGTGTTTAGTAAGTAAAGAGAGAACCCTATGAATTGGAAAAATCAAACCATCCTCATCACTGGCGGCACGGGCTCCTTCGGTAAGGCTTGCATTCGCATTCTTCAAGAGAAATACCAGCCGGAGAAGATCATTGTCTTCAGCCGTGATGAGCTTAAGCAGCACGAAATGCGCGAGGCGGGCTTCAATCAGGAGAACTTGCGCTATTTCATTGGCGATATTCGTGATGAGCAGCGTCTCAAGCGCGCCATGGATGGCGTCAACATCGTCATCCACGCTGCCGCGCTCAAGCAGGTGCCAGCGTGTGAGTACAACCCGATGGAAGCCATCAAGACCAACATCCTCGGCACGGCCAATGTGATTGAAGCCGCGCTGGAGAACAACGTAGAGAAAGTCTTGGCGCTCAGCACAGACAAAGCCGTCAGCCCGGCCAACCTCTATGGCGCCACCAAGCTGGCCGCCGAGAAGCTCACCGTGCAAAGCAACGCCTACTCCGGTGACCGCCCGACGCGCTTCGCCTGCGTGCGCTACGGCAACGTGGTCGGCAGCCGCGGCAGCGTGGTGCCCATCTTCCTGCGCCAGCGTGAGGCGGGCAAGTTCACCATCACCGATGAGCGTATGACGCGCTTCTGGCTCTCACTTGAACAGGGCGTTGATTTTGTACTGAATTGCATTGAGATCATGCATGGCGGCGAAGTGTTTGTGCCCAAGCTGCCCAGCACCACCATCACAGACTTGGCCCAGGCGATTGCCCCGGAGGCCGAGATCGAAGTCGTAGGCATCCGCCCCGGTGAGAAGCTGCACGAAGTGCTGATCTCCGAAGATGAAGCGCGCTCCGCGGTAGAGCTGGAGAGCATGTACGTCATCCAGCCGGCCCAGGGCCCGTTCTTTGTACACACCTGGGCTGATAAGGGCAAAGCGCTTCCCGAGGGCTTCCATTACGTCAGCAATGAGAACGAGCAAATGCTCAGCCCGGCTGAGATCCGTGACATCATTGCGCCGATTGAGGCGGATATGAAAGCAGGCAAGCTGGCGTGAGCCAACCGCGCCTCCTGGTGACAGGCGCCAGCGGCCTGCTGGGCAGCAACCTGGCTCTGCTAGCTGCTGCCCACTACACCGTGGTGGGCGTGAGCAACCAGCATCCGCTGGCCCAGGCGCCCTTTGCGACGCTACAAGCGGATTTGCTTGCAGCGGGCGCGGTGGCACGCGTGCTGGATGAGGCCCAGCCAGATTGGGTGGTGCACTGCGCCGCCCTGGCCGATATTGACGCGTGCGAACGCCAGCCAGCGTTGGCTCACAAGCTCAACACGGAGCTGCCCGGCGAGCTGGCGCGCGAAACGGCGCGCCGTAACCTGCGCTTCGTACACATTTCCACGGATGCGGTGTTTGACGGCAGCCAGGCACCCTACAAAGAGACCGATGCGCCTAACCCGCTGAGCGTGTACGCCAAGACCAAGCGCATGGCGGAGTTGGCAGTGAAGGCGGCCCATCCGCAGTGGCTGATTTTGCGGCCCAACCTGTTCGGCTGGAGCCCCAACGGCGCTCACAGCCTGGCCGAGTTCTTTTACAACAAGCTCGCCGCGGGTGAAGCGGTCAACGGCTTTACTGACCGTCTCTTCACTCCGCTGCATGTGGGTTTCTTGTCAGAGATTATTCTGGAGCTGTTGTCTGCCAATGCGCACGGCATATACAACGCCGGCAGCCGCGACAGCCTGAGCAAGTATGACTTTGGCGTGATGATTGCGCGGCAGTTTGGCTTTGACGAAGCGCTGGTACGCCCCCTGCACGCCGAAGCTAGCGCGCCGCGTTCAGCGGACCTGCGCCTGAATGTGAGTCGGCTGAGCCAAGCGCTCGGCCGCCGCCTGCCCAGCGTGGCCGAAGGCGTGGCACGCTTGCATGCTGAGTTAGATAACGGCCACCGCCAGACGGTGCGTGCCTTGGCCGGCCGCCTGGCCAGCCTGTAGAAGGATTGAGGATGTGATGGAAATCGATATTCAAGGTCGCAAAGTTGGCTTGCAGCACCCTACCTACTTTATTGCGGATATCGCTGCCAACCATGACGGCAATTTAGACCGCGCCATTGAGCTGATTCGTTTAGCCAAAGAAGCTGGCGCCGATGCAGCCAAGTTCCAAAACTTCCGCGCCCCCAAGATCGTCTCTGACTACGGTTTCCGCTCGCTGGGTGGCCAGCTCTCGCACCAGGCCGCCTGGACCAAGAGCGTGGTCGAGGTCTACGAGGATGCCTCGATTCCCTTCGAATGGACCCCGCTGCTCAAAGAAGCCTGCGAAGAGTTTGATATTCACTACTTCTCCTCGCCTTATGACCATGACGCCATCGACATGCTCGTGCCCTATGTGCCTGCCTTCAAAGCTGGCTCCAGCCTGATGTCCTGGCCCGAAGCCATCGTGCGCATGGCCAGCTTTGGTAAACCGATCCTGATGGCAACCGGCGATTGCGACATGGCCGACGTGGAACGTGCCATGGCCATGGTGCAGCCGGTCAATCAGCAAATTGTGCTGATGCAGTGCAACACCAACTACACTGCGTCCGATAGCAACTACGATCATTTGCATCTCAATGTGCTCAAGACCTATGCCCAAAAGTGGCCCAATGTCATCCTGGGCTTGTCAGACCACACGCAAGGGGCTGCCCCCGTAGTGGGCGCAGTGGCGCTGGGGGCGCGTGTGATCGAACGCCACTTCACGGATAGCAATGACCGCGAGGGACCTGACCACAAATTTGCCCTCAACCCAGCCAACTGGGCGCACATGGTGAGCGAAGTACGCATCCTGGAACGGGCGCTTGGCTCTGAGCAGAAGTTTGTGGCCGAGAATGAGAAGGACACCTACATCGTGCAGCGCCATTGCTTGCGCGTAGCGCGGGATGTGAAAGCGGGCGAAGTCTTCACCGAAGACATGCTCGAAGTGCTGCGCCCGGCGGTCGAAGGCGCATTGATGTCGTGGGATATTCCGCAGGTGCTCGGCCGCAAAGCCGCTGCCGATATGCCCTTTGGCAAAGAAGTGCGCCAGAGCGACTTGGCCTGAGAGACCGACGGTAGTTTGCATGAAAGTCCTGTACGTCAGCCAACAACACGGCCCACATGACCGCCGCTTCCTTGCTGCAATTGCAGAGGCGGGACACACCTGTGTGTTTTTGTGCACCGCCCCGGAGCGCGTGCAGGCGGAGCAGTTGCCCGCTGACGTGCAGCTGGTGCGCGGCCGTGTGGCGGATGTAGCGCGCCAATACCAGCCGGATGTTGTGCATGCTGGCCCGCTGCATACCTGCGCCTGGCAGGCGCGCACTGCACAGCCTCTGGTGGCCATGAGCTGGGGCTCCGACATTCTCTATACTGCAAAGCGCAACTGGCTAGCTGGTTACAAAACGCGCGCCGCTCTGCGTGCCGCCCGTGTGCTGATTGCCGACTGTCAGGCCGTGGTGGATGCTGCCGCAGAGCTGGGCTTCGACCCGGCGCGTGCTGTCATCTTCCCGTGGGGCATTGACCTGCAGCGTTTCCAGCCGCAGGCAAATAGCCCGCTGCGCCAGCAACTGGGCTGGCAGGATGCTTTCGTATTGCTGCACTTGCGCAGTTGGGAGCCTGTCTACGATACCGAGACCGCGCTGCGCGCTTTCCTGGCGCTGGCGCCCAGCCAACCGCAGCTGCGCCTGCTGCTGCCCGGCGGCGGCAGCCTGGCGCCACGCATTCATGCGCTGGTAAAAGCCTCCGGCTTTGCCGATCGTATCCACATGCCCGGCTATATTGCTCAAGACAACTTGCCTGCCTATTACGCCGCAGCCGACCTGTACCTGAGTGCCTCACGCAGTGATGGTTCTTCAGTTTCGCTAATGGAAGCGTTGGCCTGTGGGCTGCCTGCCCTCGTGTCTGATATTCCCGCCAACCGCGAATGGGTAGAAGCCGGCGAGCAAGGCTGGCTCTTCCCAGTGGGTGACTCAGCCGCACTTGCCGATAAGATTGTGGCTGCGATGCAAAACACTGACTTACAAGCCATCGGGCAGCGCGCCCGCCAGCGTGCCGAACAACGTGCCGACTGGGCAAAAAATAAGCTGGGCCTGCAACGCGCCTATGAATTGGCGGTGGCATGAGCACGCCCAAAGTCGTCGCCATTATCCAGGCACGCATGGGCTCCAGCCGCCTGCCCGGCAAAGTATTGGCTGACCTGCACGGCCAGCCGGTACTGGCCTGGGTGCTGCGCCGCACGCAGCGCGCCGCCGGCATCCACCAGGTGGCCGTCGCCGCACCCAGTGGGGAGCTGGATGACCCGCTGGCGGCCTATTGCGCCGAGCAGGGCATCCCCTGCGTGCGCGGTAGCCTGCACGATGTACTCGACCGCTATATGCAAGCTGCGCGAGAAACCGAAGCGGACGTCATTGTGCGTATCACCGCCGATTGCCCCTTTATTGACCCCGGCTTGTTGGGCGAGTATGTGCAAAAATTTGTCAGCGCGGACCCGCCGCTGGATTTTGCTGCCAACCGCCTGCCGCAAGGGCGCACCATTCCCATCGGTCTGGATGCAGAGTTGTGCACGCGTGCCGCGCTCGAAACCGCCTGGCGTGAGGCGCAAGAACCGCACCAGCGTGAGCATGTCATGCCCTTCTTCTATGAGCATCCCGAGCGCTTCCGCATCGCTGAATTTACCCAGCAACCAGCCTATGGCAACCTGCGCTGGACGGTAGACACACCCGAGGATCTTGAGCTGGCCCGCGCCATTGCCAGCCATTTTGCGGATGACACCTTCTCATGGAAAGACATCTTGGCTTTGTTTGAAGCCAATCCAGATCTGGCCAACATCAATGCCAGCGTGCAGCACAAGGACTACCGCCAGGTAGATGACCGCCGATGAAGCAACTGTGTATTTTTACGGCTCCCAAGCCGTTTCGTGACCCGCATATCACCACCATCCAGCGCAATGCACTGGGCTCGTGGTTGGCCTTGGGCGATGCTGTCGATATCGTGCTGGTGGGGGATGACGAAGGTATTGCAGAAGCCGCCGCCGAGTTTGGCGTCAAGCATGTACCCAGTGTGGCCGCCAATGCACACGGAACACCACTGGTCAGCGCCATTTTTGACGCCGCGCGCCAGAATAGCGCCGCTCCATATCTGGTTTACGTCAATGCTGACATTATTTTCTACCCCGGCTTGCTAGAGACGCTGCACACCGTGGCCGCCCAGGCGCCAGAGTTTGTCTTGCTGGGCCGCCGCTACGATCTGGATCTCACCCGACCGTTGGAGTTCTCGGCGGGTTGGGATGCAAACCTGCGCGCGGATATGCAAGCCCGCGGCACGCTGCACACGCGTGGCGGCAGTGACTATTTCGCCTTTCCGCGCCACCTGTACAGCGAGATGCCGCCCTTCGCTATCGGCCGCGCTGGCTGGGATAATTGGATGATGTACGAAGCCAACCAGCGCAATTGGCAAGCGGTAGATTGCACCGCTGAGATAGACATCGTGCATCAAAATCATGATTACTCGCACCTGCAAGGTGCCCACGGCCACCAGCGCCATGTAGAGACAGACGAGAACACCATCCTCGGTGGCGGTATGCGCAACATGTACATGCTGCTGGATGTGCCCTATGAGTTGGTCAACGGCAAAGTGCGCCGCGCGCCGTTCTCTGCCATCCGTGCCTTGCGCAGCATTGAGCGCGCCTTGCAACCCAATGCCATCGAAGACCGCAGCCTGCGCTGGCGCATCATGCGCCAGGTACGTAACCTGCGCTTCGCCCTCGGGGGGCGCTAAGCATGCGCGTCGGCCAGAATCCCATTAAGTCGGTCGAGAGCATTGCTCCGCCTGCACCGGTGACGGTAGTGGTCATCAGCTATATCCCCTTCCTAAGCGGCTATTACACGCATAGCTTGGAATTGCTCAAGCTATGCCTGGGCAGCCTCCATGCCAACACCGAAGGTGCTTACGACCTGATGGTTTTCGATAACGGCTCGTGCGCCGAGGTGCGCGAATATCTGCTGGCCGAACAGACGGCTGGCCGTATTCAGTACCTGACCCTGTCGGAGCGCAATCTGGGCAAGCCGGCCGCCTGGAATATTTGCTTCGCCGCCGCCCCGGGTGAGTTCATCGCCTATGCCGATGCGGATGTGTACTTCTACAAAGGCTGGTTGCCTAGCAGCCTCGATGCGTTGCGCACGCTGCCACAAGCCGGCATGGTGACAGCCATGCCCATGCTCACCCCGCAAAAATACTCCACCGCTACGGTCAAATGGGCTAAAGCCCAACGCGGCGCCAAACTGGAAACTGGCGCGCTGTTTAGCTGGGATGATTTTTGGAAGCACGCCCGCAGCCTGGGCAATAGCGAGGAGCATGGCCGCGCCTTCTTTAAAGACAACAAGGCCGTGCGCCTGAGCTATAAGAAGCGGCAGTATTGGGTGGGCGCGGCCCACTTCCAGTTCATGGCGCGTAAGCGCATCCTGCAGCAGGTGCTGCCCATCCCGGCAGAGAAGCCGATGGGCCGCGTGCGCCTGCTGGATGAAGCTATCAACGCCCTCGGCTTCCTGCGCCTCTCTACGGCAGAGTGGCACGTGCAGCATATGGGTAACCAGTTGCCAGCCGCCGGCGACCTACTGGATAGCTCGCTGGCCTTGCCAGCAACAGCCCACCGCACGCGTGCAGCCAGCTTCTGGGCCTGGCCGCCGCTGCGCAAGCTGCTGCAGTGGCTCAACGGCTGGACCTTTGACCGCATTCACCGTACACAAAAATGAAGCCACGTATCTTTATCAGCGCTGACCACGGCCTTGCCATCGTCTACTTCTTGCAAAGCGATGTGTTGCGCACCCTGCTTGACGGTGGCGCCGAAGTCATCCTACTTACCGATGATGACATCGTGGATCGCATCCGCGAGCGCTTTGCTCAGCCCGGCCTGATTATTGAGGGCCTGCGCCTTAAGCAAGCCAAGGATTATTTCCACACGGTCTCCTATGGCAAACAGTGGTGGCTGGATTTCTTGCGCCGCGCCGGCGCGTCTAACCGCATTAATCTCGAAGCGGTGGACAGCTACATCCACCAAGTCAAGGCCGAGGCGCATGCCCGCCGCAAACTGCTCTTCCCCTTTATGGAGCTGTTTGTGGCTGTGCTGCGCCGCAGCCGCGCCGCCCGCCGTTGGCTGCACGGTTTGCAGCAACGCTTTACGCCAGATATCTATGGCGACCTGTTCGCCAAGTACCAGCCCAGTCTGGTCGTTGCCAGCACGCCGGGTTGGCGTTTTGACCGCTACCTTTTGCGTGAAGCCGCCGCCCACAACATTCCCACGGCTGCAGTCATCGTTGGCTGGGATAACTCCAGCAGCTACAGCCTGCCCGGGGCGCCGGTAGATTGGATCACCTGCTGGTCTGAGATCCAGAAGCAAGAATTGATAGACGGCTCAGACTGGGACCCAGCCCGCGTGCACATTGGCGGTATTCCCTCTTACGATGGCTACTTCAAGCAGGAGTGGGTGCTGCCGCGCCCAGACTATTTCAAGACGCACGGGCTTGACCCGCAGCGCAAGCTGATTTCATTTGCCAGCAGCTTTATCACCTTCTCGCCCAACATTCAAGATGTAGAAGCACTGGCCGAGTTGGTTTCCGGTGACCAGCTGGCCGCGCCCAGCCAACTGCTGGTGCGCTTGCACCCCAACCACTTTATGGATGTGCCGCGCTTTGCCCAAGAGCGCGAAGCCATCTTCGCCCTGGCACAAAAGTACCCGCATGTTCATGTGGTGGAGCCGGTTGCGCTGGGCGGCTCGCTAGGCCATTATTCAGGGGAAGACATGCACGAGAAATCGTCCATGATGGCGCATTCCGATGTGTTCGTTACCGTGTACTCCACCATGGTGGTCGAGGCCTCGGCCCATAAGACCCCCGTGGTGAGCGCCTGCATCGATTCGCCCGTGGGCTGGCCGGGCAAGTTCACCCTGCCGCTCTCGCGGATTGGTGATTGGCCTACCCATTCGCGCTTCCGCAACTCATCGGCCGGCCGCGTAGCCTACGACGTGCCACAGTTGCGTGAGGCGCTCAACTTCTATCTCACGCACCCAGGCGCTGATGAGGCCGAGCGCGCTGCCTTCATTGCCCGCGAATGCACCTTTACGGATGCCAGCGCCGGCCAGCGTACTGGCGCCTACTTGCTTTCGCGCCTGGGCCAGCGTGCAGGCGGCCGCGCATGAGTTCGCCTTTACGCAAAGCCCTGCGCGCCATCACGGGCGATGAGGCGGCTGCCAAAGGCAGCACGTTGCCGCCGCTTTCTGCAGCCGAGCTGGCTGAGGTCAAAGAATTCTTTCCGCTCCAAAAATTCTTCGTGCTCGGGCAGCCGCATTCTGGCGGCGGCGTGCTGGCGCGGCTACTGAACCTCCATGCTGATCTGTATTGCGGTACTGGAGCGCACTTCTTCACGCGCCGCCCAGTGCTGAGTGAGCTCTTCACCCCATCTGAAGAGCCGGCGGTCGCCGCGCTCTCACCGGCAGCGTTGCGCGCCATGGCCGATTTTCTGCTAGAGCGCCAGGCGCACCCGCTGGGCAAACGTGTGGCCGGTGACCAAAGCCAGAATGAGCTCGGCGGACGCGCGGTACAAGAGATGCACCACCTGTATCCGGATGCCAGTCTCATTCACATTGTGCGCGATGGGCGTGATGTGCTCGTCAAGCAACGCCTGCAAGAGCTCACCGGCGGCGCTACCGCCAACCCGCGCCGTGAGCGCAGCCGCCCCGCTGACAACGTAGCCATCTTTGCCCCCGGCTGGCTTTCTGAAGCCACGCGTCACTGGGCTAATGGCGTGAGCGAGACAGACCGCCTCGGCCACCAGCTCTATGGCGAGAGCTATTATTCGCTGCGCTATGAGGACTTGCTGGCGCGGCCTTTCGACATGCTGGCCAAGGTGTGGGCCTTCCTTGGGCTGGAGGCCGATGGCCTCGAAGCCAAGGTCAGCGCAGAGATCGCTCAAGACGAAGAGCTGGCTCTCGACAAAAACCCACAAGCGGTGTGGCGCCAATTCTTCACCCCCGGTGACAAGAACATCCTCAAAGAGAACGTTGACAAAGCGCTGCTCAAATGGGGCTACGAAGTGGGAACCGATTGGGGATGAAGATCCTTATTGCCGGCTATGGCTCGATCGGCAAACGCCATTTCAATAATCTACGCGCCCTCGGCGTGAAGGATTTTGTCTTCCTACGCAGCAACAACAGCACGCTGGATGTTAGTGAGCTGGCTGAATATCCCGTGGAACACAGCGTAGAAGCTGCGCTGGCATATAAACCCGATGCTGTGGTGATCTCCAATCCCACCGCGCTGCATCTGGACGTGGCCATTCCTGCCGCGGCCCAGGGCTGCAGCCTGCTGATGGAGAAGCCCATCAGCCACAGCCTGGCGCGCTTAGATGAGCTGCGCCAGGCCGCCGCAGCCGGCGGCAGCCGCATCCTGGTGGGCTTCCAGTGGCGCTTCCACCCCACACTGCAAAAAGCAGCCGAGATCCTGCAATCCGGCCAGCTCGGCCGCGTGCTCTCGGCGCGCGCCCATTGGGGCGAATACCTGCCCAATTGGCACCCCTACGAAGACTATCGCAAGAGTTACAGTGCCCGCGCCGACCTGGGTGGTGGGGTGGTGCTCACCTTGTGCCATCCGTTTGATTATCTGCGCTGGCTGCTCGGCGAAGTGGATTCCGTATGGGCCACGCTGGCGCGCAGCGGTGAGCTGGAGATTGCTGTGGAAGATCAGGCCGAAGTGGGCCTGCAGTTTGCCAACGGGGCGCTAGGCAGTGTACACCTGGATTACGTACAGCAGCCGCCCAGCCACACGCTGCAGATCGTGTGTAGCCAGGGCCGCCTGGAATGGAACGCCGCCAGCGGTGCTCTCGTGCAAATCAGTGCCACTGGTGAGCAGCGCGAGTTTGCCCTTGAAGCAGGTTTTGAGCGCAATCACCTGTTTATTGACCAGACGCGCCACTTTTTGGAGGTGACACAAGGGTCGGCGCAGCCGCTGTGCAGCCTGGAAGACGGTATCAGCGCTCTGGAGATTGCTCTGGCCGCGCACCACGCCCATGATGCCGGGGCACGCGTGCAGCTGGAGCGGGCATGATAGAATCCCGCTTGGCCTGCAAAACAGGCCGCTTTGTTTGCAGGGGTAATACGTAGAGGCCCTATGCCCACCACGATGATTCAATCTGCATTTGATCTCACTGGCCGCGTGGCTCTGGTCACTGGCGCTGCCGGTTTGTTGGGTAAGCAGTTTTGCCGCACTCTGGTGCAGGCTGGCGCCTCTGTAGCCCTTGTAGACCTCAACCCCGCCGCGCTGGCTGCTTTGCAGGCCGAGCTCGGCGAACGCAGCCTGGCGGTGCAGTGCAATGTGAGCGATAAGGCCGCGGTGCAAGCCGCCGTACAAACCACCCTCGATACATTTGGCCGCCTGGATATCTTGGTCAATAGCGCCGCACTGGACCCCAAGTTTGATGCGGGCGAAGCGGGCAAGCACAGCTCATCGTTTGAAGACTACAGCCTGGAAAATTGGAACAATTCGCTCTCCGTCAATCTGACCGGGGCCTTCCTATTCAGCCAGGCCAGCGTGCCGCACATGCTCTCGCAGGGCCGCGGCGCCATCATCAATATCTGCTCCACCTATGGCCTGGGTGGGCCAGACCAGCGCATTTACCAGCGCGAGGGCCAGCCGCCTTCCTTCAAGCCGGTGGATTACACCGTCACCAAGGCGGGCATCCTCGGGCTCACCAAATACCTGGCTACGTATTACGGCACACAAAATATCCGCGTCAATGCCCTCACCCCCGGTGGGGTACGCAACACGCAAGATGAAGAATTCGTCAAAGCCTATTCCGCTCGCGCCGCCATGGGCCGCATGGCCAATCAGGATGAAATGAACGGCGCGCTGCTGTTCCTGGCTTCGGATGCCTCCAGCTACATGACGGGCGCCAATCTGGTTGTAGATGGTGGCTGGACGGCGTGGTAAGTATGAAATCCAAGAAGCCTCAAGTCCTTGCCATCATTCCCGCCCGCGGCGGCTCCAAGAGCATCCCGCGCAAGAATGTGCGCTTGTTCGCTGGGCACCCGTTGCTGGCCTTCAGCATCGCCGCCGCCCTGCAGGCAGAAACCGTCACACGTACGATCATCTCTACTGATGATGAAGAGATGGCGGCGATTGCGCGCGGCTTAGGCGCCGAGGCACCTTTCATCCGCCCCGCAGAGCACGCCCAGGACAATACGCTAGACCTGCCCGTGTTTGAGCATGCCCTGACCTGGCTCGCCAAGAACGAGGGCTATAAGCCAGACATCGTTGTGCAGCTGCGCCCCACATCCCCATTGCGCCCGCGTGGCCTAGTGGATGAGGCCGTGCAGTTGCTGCTCAAGAATCCCAAGGCCGATTCGGCCCGCGGCGTAGTGCCCAGCGGACAAAACCCCCACAAGATGTGGCGCGTGGATGCCGATGGCGTGATGCAGCCACTGCTGAAGGTCAGGGGCATCGCTGAGCCTTACAACGCGCCGCGCCAACAGCTGCCGGCCACCTACTGGCAGACCGGCCATGTGGATGCCATTCGCAGCTCGGTCATCCTCAAGAAGCACTCCATGAGTGGGGATGTGATCTTGCCTGTGATGGTAGACCCGGCCTACACCGTGGATATTGACACGATGAGTGACTGGCAGCGCGGCGAGTGGCTGGCTACCTCCGGCGAGCTGGATGCCGTGTGGCCCGGCCCGTTGCCGCGCCCGTACCCCAAGCAGGTCAAGCTGCTGGTGCTGGATTTTGACGGTGTGCTCAGCGATAATCGCGTCTGGGTGGATGAGAACGGCAAAGAATCGATTGCCGCCAACCGCAGCGACGGTTTGGGCCTGCGCCAACTGCAAGAGACCGGCGTGAAAGTGTTTGTGCTCTCGCGTGAGGAAAACCCGGTGGTGGCGCGCCGCTGCGAGAAGCTGGGCATCGCCCACCGCCAGGGCATCAAAGCAAAAGGTGAGGCCCTGCGCCAACTGCTATCCGAACTCAATATTGCTGCCGAGCACACGGTGTTCCTCGGCAATGACACCAATGACCTGCCATGCTTCCCCATCGCCGGCTGTGCGGTGGCCGTAGCCGATTCGCACCCGGCGGTGCTGCAGCAGGCTGACCAACGCCTGAGCCAGCAAGGCGGGCATGGCGCAGTGCGTGAGCTTTGTGATTTAATCATGGCGATAAACGCCAAAAAGGACTAACGAATGACTCGAGAATTGAAGCTTGGCAATCGCATGGTGGGGGATGGCCACCCGGTGTATATCGTCGGTGAAATTGGCATCAACCACAACGGCAGCCTGGAAGCGGCCAAGCAGTTGATCGACCTGGCCAAATGGGCCGGTGCGGATGCCATCAAGTTCCAAAAACGCACGCCTGAATTGGCCGTGCCGCCAGACCAGCGCGACAAGATGCGTGAGACCCCCTGGGGGTATATCAGCTACATGGAGTACCGCAACAAGGTCGAGTTCGGCGAGAAAGAGTATGCTGAAATCGATGCTCACTGCAAGGAAAAAGGCATTGACTGGTTCGTGTCCGTGTGGGATGAGCCAGCCGTTGACTTCATGGAGAAGTTTGACACGCCCTGCTACAAGATTCCCTCAGCCTCACTGACCGACCATGCGCTGCTCGACCATGTGCGCAAGACTGGCCGCCCGGTGGTGCTCTCAACTGGCATGTCCACCATGGAAGAGATTGACAAGGCCATTCCCCATGTGGACATGAGCAATACGATGCTCACCCACACCACCAGCACCTACCCATGCGAGCCAGAAGAGCTCAACCTGCGCATGATTGAAACCCTGCGCAGCAAGTTCCCGTGCCCGGTAGGCTACTCCGGCCACGAAGTGGGCCTGGTGCTCTCCGCCGTGGCCGTGGCGCTGGGCTCCTGCTTCATTGAACGCCACATCACCCTTGACCGTGCCATGTGGGGCAGCGACCAGGCCGCCTCGGTGGAGCCCGGTGGGCTGCAGAAGCTGGTGAAGTACATCCGTGTCACCGAGCAGGCGCTGGGTGATGGCGTCAAGCGTGTGTACGATAGTGAATTACCCTCACGCGAGAAGCTACGCCGCGCCAAATAGCATGTGCCGCCAGTGGCGGCTGGGTTCATTGTGCTCAAGCGAATAGTCAACAAACTCCACACGCTAAACAGCCGAGTGCGCTTGGCGCGTAGCGCGCGCGCCGTGGCTGCGGCGGAGCACCGCGCCCACAAACCCGTCGTATTCTTCAACGCTTCTACACGTTTAGGCCACCTCAGCCAGAATGCGGCTTTCTCGCTGTTGGCTTCATGGGGCTTGCGTCTGGAAGGTGTGCCCATTCTGCATTTTGTGTGCAACGCCGGCATGAGCCGCTGCGTGCTGGGCACTGATCCAGATAATGCAGGGCAGGCGCCGCCGTGCGCGGCCTGCGTGGCGCAGTCTCGCCGCATGTACGCTGGTGCCGATGCACGCTGGTTTGGGTACGCAGCAGACAGTCAGTTGCACGCACACTTGCAAAGCCTGACCCTCGAAGAGTTGCTAGTCGTGGAGCACGGCGGTTTGCCGCTGGGGCAGCTGGTGTTGCCTTCGCTGCGCTGGGCGCTGCGTAGACACGATCTGGTAGACGATGACACCACGCGCACTTTGCTGCGCGAGTACATCCTTTCGGCTAACAACGTAGCGCGTGAATTCAGCGCTTTTATCAAAGGCAAGGACTTACAAGCAGCGGTGGTGTTCAACGGCATCATGTTCCCCGAGGCCGTGGCGCGCCAGATAGCCATACGCCGCGGTTTGCGCGTCATCACCCATGAGGTGGGCCTGCAGCCACTGACCGCCTTCTTCACCGATGGCGAAGCCACTGCCTACCCGATGGATATCCCTGCTGAGTTCCAGCTCAGCGATGCTGAAAATCAAAAATTGGATGCGTATCTCAGCCGCCGCTTCAAGGGCGACTTCAGCATGGCAGGCATCCGTTTCTGGCGTGATATTCAGGCCCTCGACGAAAGCTTTCTCGCTAAAGCGGCGCAGTTTGATAAGCTGGTGCCGGTCTTTACCAATGTGATCTTTGACACCAGCCAGGTGCATGCCAATGTGCTGTTCGCAGACATGTTCGCCTGGTTGGCCTATGTAGAAGAGCTGATCCGTGCCAACCCGCGCACCCTGTTCGTCCTGCGCGCTCACCCAGACGAAATGCGCCCCGGCTCCACCAAGCAGAGCCGCCAGAGCGTAGCCGAGTGGGTGGCCGCCCGCGGTTTGGAAGCGCTGCCCAATGTGGTCTTCATTCCGCCTACAGAATTTGTTGACTCGTACGCGTTAATCGAGAAGGCCCACTTCGTGATGCTGTACAACTCCTCGATCGGCTTGGAAGCCTCCATCATGGGCAAGGCCGCGCTGTGCGCGGGGGCGGCGCGTTACACGCAATACCCCACGCTGTATTTCCCGGCCAGCCTGGCCGAGTACCAGCAGCAGGCACAGCGCTTCCTGGCCGCCGCCGAAGTGCCGCAGCCAGCCGCTTTTGTGCACGAGGCACGGCGTGTGCTGTATTTCCAGCTCTTCAAAACCAGCCTGCCCTTTGAGCGCTTCGTGCAGCCCACCAGCATGGGCTATGTGAACCTGGCTGACTTTGATGTGGATGCGCTGCGCGCGGCCAATGTACCTGCCATCCGCGCCATCTATGAGGGCGTGGTGGAACACAAGCCCTTTCTGGTATAAGACAGGCATGCAAGACGCACATTTCACAAAACTTCAATCCGTTTTTGCGGATGTTTTCAAGCTAGCGCCTGAAGAGGTGACCGCAGACACCCAGTTTGGCGAGTTGCCCGCCTGGGATTCGATGGGGCATATGGACCTCATGGTGGCGCTCGAAACCGCCTTCGGTATCGAGATCACCGCCGAGACCATCAGTGCCCTCATCAGCGTGCCGGCCATCCTCGAGCACATCCAGAGCAAGCATGGCTGAGCAACTGACCCTTACACCGGTCATTCCCATCCCCGCCCATCTCGTGGGTCAGGTGCAGGCCAAGCTGGCCTATGTAGATGAAGCCATCGCCTCGGCCAGCATTGCCGCCGATGGCAGCCGCATTGACCTGCAGCTGCGTGCGACGGCCCCCGCTGACCTGGAAGCCAAAGTGCAGAGCGTGGTGCAAGACATGGCCAGCGGCGCCTCCAAGCCCAAAGTGGAGGTGCTGGAGGATCACTTGCAGCGCGCCGTGCCCTATGCGGCCGACCCCATGCCTGAGCTGGAGCAGCGCGGCGAGGTGCACCAGCAGACCAACGGCGTCTATAGTTTTGGCCCGCTGTTGGCCAACCTAATTGGCGTCTTTGAAGACTATTTTCTGGAGCTGGCTGCCGAATTTGGCGCCCAGCCGCAGCGTTTCCCGACCCTGATTTCGGCGCAGATGCTGGGGCGCGTGAATTACTTCCGCGCCTTCCCGCACTCACTTACTTTTGCCACCCATTTGCGCGAAGACCTGCACATCATCAGTGACTTTGCTGAGAACACCGTCTACGAACCGGCCGGCCTGAGCGCCTCGCTGGAGTCGTTCTCCAAAATTCAGGCATTACTCTCACCCGCCGTGTGCTACCACCTCTACTTCGGCCTGGCGGATAAGCCGTTGCCGGGCGGCCAGTTGGCCGCTACCGCCGTGGGCCACTGCTTCCGTTACGAGTCGAGCAACCTCAATAGCCTGGAGCGCCTGTGGGACTTCACCATGCGTGAAGTGATCTTTGTTGGCCCGCGGGAATACGTGCTCGATAACCGCGAGGCGGCACGCAAGAAAGTAACCCCCTGGCTGCAAGAGCTGGGCTTGGCCTACATGGTAGAGAGCGCCAATGACCCCTTCTTTGTTGGCGAATTCCGCAAGCAAGCCGCCTTCCAAAATGCCTTCCAACTGAAATATGAAATTCGCGCCCGCCTGCCGTTCAAAGACAGCACGCTGGCCGTGGGCTCGTACAACTATCACCAGGATTTCTTCGGCCGCCACCTGAACATCACGCTGCCGGATGGCAAGCCGGCGCACACCGGCTGCGTGGCTTTCGGCTTGGAGCGCATGGCCTACGCCTTCCTGGCGCAATACGGCCTTGACCCGGCGCAGTGGCCCGCCATCGTGCGCGAGGCGCGTGCATGGGAGTAGGCATCCGCCACGCGGGCGCAGAAGACCTGCCCGCCGCCGCCGCCCTGTGGCAGCAGCTGGATGCGTATCACCGCAGCTTGGGGCTCATGTTTCCTGAAGTAGATAATGCGCCACAGTTGTGGGCTGAGAATTTTCAGCGCACCCTAGGGCGTTTTAGTTTTCTATGGCTGGCGGAGCAGGGTAGTGACGCAGTGGGCTTCCTGATGGCGCGTGTTAAGCAAAGCCCGGCCTATTTGGGTGGCAAGCAAATCGGCGAGATCAGCGACCTTTTCGTACAGCCCGCCGCCCGCGGTGCGGGAGCGGCAGCACAATTGGTACAGGCCGCCATGCAAAAATTTGCCGAGCTGCAGGTGCATTCGGTAGAAGTGCAGGTGCAGGCCGGCAATGATGACGGGCTGGCCTTCTGGCACAAACAAGGCTTCGCTACCGACCTCACTCTGGTGCGCAAGAGGCTGTGATGGCGCTGGCTACGCTTAACCGCCAGCAGCTCGATGGCGCGCTGCATGCGCTTGGCGTGCAAGCCGGAGACGGCGTGCTGGTGCACTCCGCCGTGCAGTTCCTCGGTAAGCCTGATGGCGGCTTGAGCCTATATCTCGATTCGTTGCAGGCGCTGATTGGCCCGCACGGCACGTTAGTAGTCCCCACCTTCTCGTTTGAATTCGCCAAGACTGGCCAATACGACCCTGCCAGCACCCCCTCGCAAGGCATGGGCGTGTTCTCCGAATTCGTGCGCCAGCAACCCGCTGCCCGCCGCACGCTGCACCCGATGCAATCGTTAGCCGCGCTGGGCGCTGCCGCCGATACACTGGCTGACCGCGATACACCCTCCGCCTTTGACGATGGCTCAGCCTTTGACCACATGCTGCAGGCGGACTTCAAGCTGCTGTTGCTCGGCGCCGATATTCAGGCTGCTTCAATGGTGCACTACAGCGAGCAACGCGCCGCGGTGCCGTATCGCTACTGGAAAGAGTTCCCTGGCCAGGTCAATGTGGGTGGCGAATGGCAGCCGCGCAGCTACCGCATGTTTGTGCGCGATATGGACATCAATCCGCAGTTGCATCTGGCACCTATTCAGGCCGCCTTGCAGGCTTCGGCGGATTGGCAGTCTGTGCAGCTCAATCACGGTTCGCTTGCTGTTTGCCGCCTGCAGGATTTCGTCACCGCTACTGACGCGCTGCTGCGTGTTGACCCGTGGGCGCTGGTAGCCAACCGCCCGGAGACAGTTTAATGGCCAGCATGATGCAGCTCATCGAGGAGCTGTGGTTCCTCAAGCGTGATCTCCTCTCGGATGATTACGACCGCGCCCTGGAGCGCCTGGCGCAGGAAGTGCCCATGACCATCCACGCCGTGCCCAGCGGCACCAAGGTGTGGAGCTGGACCGTGCCCGAGAAGTGGACCTGTCACGAGGCCTACATCGAAACGCTGGATGGCCGCCGCCTGCTGGATTACGCAAACCACCCCTTGCACGTTGTCTCGTATTCGTTGCCATTTGAAGGCGAGGTCAGCCGTGATGAATTGCTGGCGCACTTGCATGTGCATGCAACCAACCCCGACGCGATTCCCTATGTCTTCAAGTATTACCAACGTGACTGGGGCCTGTGTGCTACCCAGACTCTGCGCGATGCGCTGACGGATGAGAAGTACCGCGTCGTTATTCGTTCAGAATTTACGCCCGGCTCTCTAAAAATTGGCGAAGTATATATTCCCGGCCAGCGCCCGGAGAACTTTGTGCTGGCGGCGCATCTTGACCATCCCGCTATGGTGAATGATGACCTCAGCGGCGTGGTGGTTGGCGTCGAAGTGGCCCGCCGCCTGTTGGCGGCCGCGGCTGGCGGCGAAAAGCCATATTACGGCGTGCGCCTACTCATCTTCCCGGAGACGCAAGGCTCCATTGCCTACCTCAGCCAACACGAGGACGAAATCCCCAACATGCTCGGCGGCCTGTTCCTGGAGATGCTGGGCAATGATGCACCCCACGCGCTGCAGCAATCCTTCCAGCCGCTCAGCGCGCCCGACCGCGCGCTGGTGAATGCGCTGGCAGGGCACGAGCCCGGCGCTTATGTGGGCGGCTTCCGCACCGTGATTGACAATGACGAGCGCCAGTTCAACGCCCCCGGCGTGCGCGTGCCCATGTTGTCACTTTCGCGCGTGGTCAATCCGCATTTGCCCACCTCGCGCTTTGCCCCGTACCCCGAATACCACTCCAGCCTGGATACACCTGCCATTGTTTCGCACACGCGTCTGGAGCAGTCCGTGGAGTTGGTGCTGGAGCTCATTCAGGCCTTCCAACACAATCGCTACGTAGTCAATCATTTCAAGGGCGAGGTCTTCGCCTCCGGCTACGGCTTGTGGGTGGACTACAAGAGCGATGCCGCCGGGCATAAGCGCCGTTTTGAGATCATGGATCGCTGTGACGGCACACGCCGTGTAGCCGATATTGCCGATGAGCTGCACATCAGTTTTCAGGATGTGTGGCAGGTGATTGCCTTGTTGATTGAAAAAGGGCTGGTATCCCTCAGCGATACGCCGCAGCCCACAGACCCGCACTCTGGCGGCTCGCATCTACCCTGAGTGCGCTGGTAAGATTCTTAAATGCCCTCAGGCAAACCCAAAGGCAACTCAAAGACGCTGCGCGTCTCCATCATCATCCGTGCCCTCAATGAAGAGAAGCACCTCGGCCGCCTGCTGAGCGCCATTGCGCGCCAAAGCCTGCGTAATCCCGAAGTGATCCTGGTCGATTCTGGTTCCACAGACCGCACGCTGGCGATTGCGCGCCAGCATAAGGCCAAAATTGTGCACATCAAGCCGCAGGATTTCACTTTTGGCCGCTCGCTCAATTTGGGTATTAGCAAGGCCAGCGGGGATGTGATGGTGCTGGCCAGCGCACATGTCTTTCCTGAACATGATGATTGGCTCGCCAAGCTCGTCGCTCCCTTTGCCGATAAGCAGGTGGCGATGACCTATGGCAAGCAGCGCGGCACCGATGAGAGCCAATTTTCTGAGAACCAGCACTTCCGCAAATGGTTCCCCGAACACTCCAACTTGCAGCAGCCGCATGGCTTTGCCAACAACGCCAACTCCGCCGTGCGCAAGAGCCTATGGCGCGCCATGCCCTTTGATGAAGAGCTGACCGGGCTGGAAGACCTGGCCTGGGCCAGTTGGGCGCACGCCGAAGGCTACACGATTGCCTATGTGGCCGAAGCGGGCGTGTATCACATCCACAATGAGACCGCCGCCCAGATCATCAATCGTCACCGCCGTGAGGCGATAGCCCTGCGCCAAATCCTGCCTGCGAGTACCTTCAGCTTCCTCAACTTCTTGAGCCTCTTCGTGCGCACCACGCTCTCGGATTACGCCGCTGCGCTGCGCCAAGGCCAGTTTTTGCGCCAGCTCATCAACATTCCGCGCTTTCGTTTTCTGCAATACTGGGGCACCTACCGCGGCTACCGTGACCCGGCTCAGCCCAGCAGCCAGCTCAAGCGAGTCTTCTACTATCCACCAGATTCGTTGGAGCCGCAGCCAGCTCCAACGGGCCGCCACAAAGCCCGCAATAAGTCAGCCTAGCCTATGAGCACACCCCGAATCGTTGCCCTCGTTCCCATGCGTGACCAGTCTGAGCGCGTGCCCGGTAAGAACTACCGCACGCTGGCTGGCGCGCCGCTCTTCCATCACATCCTGCACGCACTGCAAGCTTGCACTGGCATTGCCGAGATCGCCGTGGATACGGACAGCCCCAGCATTAAAGCTGGGCTGGCCGAGTATTTCCCCGCGGTACGCGTTATCGAGCGCCCGGAACATCTGCGCGCTGGCGAAGTGCCCATGAACGAAATTTTGTTGCATGACACGGCCCAGATTCCTGCCGAGTATTACTTGCAGACCCACAGCACCAATCCGCTGCTACGCGCCGAGACGATCGACCGCGCCATAGATGCTTTCGTGAAAGCCTTGCCGGGCGTAGACTCACTGTTCAGTGTCACCGGTTTGCAGACGCGTTTCTACGATGCCGATGGCAAGGCGGTCAATCACAATCCTAAAGAGCTGCTGCGTACGCAAGACCTGCCGCCCATCTACGAAGAGAATTCGTGCATCTACATCTTCAGCCGCGCCAGCCTGGCCGAGCACGGCCACCGCATTGGCGCAGCCCCGCTGATGTTCCCCATCCCGCGCAATGAAGCCTGGGATATTGACGAAGAGCTGGATTTCCAAATTGCTGACTTTTTGATGCAACAGAGACAAAAGACGTCATGACCAAAACCATTTTGCTTTCCGCCCCCTACATGCTCCCCACCGTGGAGCGCTTTCGCCCCGTCTTCGCCAAGTACGGCCTGGAGCTCATCGTGCCCGAGGTTGAAGAGCGCATGGAAGCCGAGCAGATTCTGCTGTACGCCGGCCAGTTTGATGGCGCGGTGTGCGGCGATGACCGCTACACCGCCGAGGTACTGGCCGCCTGCGCCCCGCGTCTGAAAGTGATCTCCAAGTGGGGCACCGGCATTGATTCGCTCGACCGGGTGGCCGCGGCCGAACTGGGTATCCAGATCCGCAACACACCGGATGCCTTCACCGACCCGGTGGCCGATTCAGTGATGGCTGGTGTGCTCAGCTTTGCGCGCCAGACCCCCTGGCTAGACAAGGCCATCAAGGCCGGCGAATGGCGCAAGCTGCCCGGCCGCTCGCTGTTCGAGTGCACACTGGGCGTCATCGGCGTCGGGCGCATCGGCAAAGCCGTCATCCGCCGTGCGCGTGGCTTCGGCATGCGCCTGCTGGGCTACGATACTGCCGAGGTGCCCGCCAGCTTCCTGGCAGAGACCGGTGTAGACATGGTCTCGCTGGAGGAACTGCTGGCCCAAGCTGATTTTGTCAGCTTGAATGCTGATCTCAACCCCACCAGCTATCACATCCTCAACGCTGAGACGATTGCTCAACTGCAGCCGCATGCCGTGGTGATCAACACCGCGCGCGGCCCGCTGGTGGATGAGCCGGCCCTCGTGGCGGCCCTGCAGGCGGGCAGGCTGGCCGGCGCCATGCTGGATGTCTTCGAGTATGAACCGCTGCCCGCTGACAGCCCGCTGCGCACAATGGACAATGTGCTCCTCGCCCCGCATAACTCCAACGCCAGCCCCTTCTCCTGGGAACGCGTGCACTGGAATACCATTCGCAATCTCCTAGATGGGCTGGGAATTCCCGCCGCTGATTTAGACCCGGCAGACTATCCGCCCCGCTAAAATCACGCTATGGCAAGCACTCGTAACGTCGTAATCACTGGGGCTGCAGGCGGTATCGGCCGCGCCTGTGTAGAGCTTTACCACCAGCAGGGCTACCGCGTCTGGGCTATAGACCAGGCTCAGCCTGAATCTCCTTTGCCAGACGGTGTGACCTTTATTCAAGCTGACCTCGCCGCCGCTGGCGAAGTGGATGCCGTTGTGGATGAGCTCACCCAGCAACTGGGCGGCCAGCTGCATGTGCTGGTCAATAACGCCGCACTGCAAGTAGCCAAGTCCCTGCAGGACACCAGCGTAGACGAGTGGGACCGCGTGCATGCCATCAACCTGCGCGCACCCTTCCTGCTGGCGCGCGGCTTGTATGCCGCGTTGGCTGCAGCCCAGGGGGCGGTGGTCAACGTCAGCTCAGTGCACGCACTCGCCACCTCCGCGGATATTGGCGCCTATGCCAGCTCCAAAGGCGGTTTGCTGGCGCTGACGCGTGCCATGGCGATCGAGTTCGCCAAGGACGGTGTGCGCGCCAATGCCATCCTGCCCGGCGCTACCGATACGCCTATGCTGCAAGCTGGGCTCAGCCGCGGCCATGTGCAGGGCGAGGGTGTGCAGCATCGCAAGGATGACCTGGCCAGCAAGGTGGTGCTGAAGCGCCTGGCCACGCCGCACGAGATTGCGCGCAGCATCTATTTCCTGGGGGATGGCGAAGCCTCAGGCTATATCACGGGGCAATCTCTGGTGGTGGATGGCGGCGCGTTGGCGCGCCTCAGCACAGAATGAGCTCCCTCAAACAGCGCATCAAACAACTGACTCCGCAGCCGCTGTGGCAGGCGGGTAGCGCCGGCCTATTGGCCATGCGCCATGCCGCAGCGTGGCCGGCCGCGTACTTGCATCCCTGGCGCCGCGAGAGCATGGCCCGTTTGGCGGCCCTCAAAGACAGCCAGCGCGGCAAACGCGCTTTTATCCTCGGCAATGGGCCTAGTCTGCGCACCACAGATGTCAGCAAGCTCAAAGATGAGCTCACCTTTGGCATGAACCGCGTTTATCTGGCCTTTCCAGAGTGGGGTTTTGCCACTAGCTACTTTGTATGCGTCAATGACTTGGTCATCGAACAAACCGTGCCTGAAATTCAGGCATTGCAGATGCCCAAGTTCCTCTCGTGGCGCTCGCGCCGCTTTATTGAGCCAGACCAGCACACCATGTTCCTGCACAGCACCTATGACGGGCCAACCTTCGCCACCGATGCGCGCCGCCGTATATGGGAAGGCGCCACGGTCACCTACGTTAGTTTGCAGTTGGCCTACTACATGGGCTTTGAAACCGTGATCCTGATTGGCGTAGATCACAACTTCAGCGCCAAGGGCTCCCCCAACACGACGGTGGTTTCCCAAGGCGAAGACAAAGATCATTTCAATGCGGGCTACTTCGGCGCCGGGTTCCGCTGGCAGTTGCCCGACCTGGACACCTCTGAAATCTCGTACGCCATGGCGCGCCAGGCCTACGAAGCCGACGGCCGCCAGGTGCTGGACGCCACCATCGGCGGTAAGCTCACCGTCTTCCCTAAGGTTGACTATGCTTCGCTGTTCTAACTCTGCGAAAGCTCCCAGTGGTGGTTAGCATGCAGCCACCACTGGTATCGATCATCACGCCGTCCTATAACCAGGCCGCCTTTCTGGAAGATACGCTGCGCTCCGTGTTCGCCCAGGGCTATCCCAACCTCGAATACATTGTGGTGGATGGGGGCTCGACGGATGGCAGCGTTGAGATCATCAAAAAATATGCCGATAAGCTCGCTTGGTGGGTATCCGAGCCTGATGCTGGCCAGGCCGATGCGATCAACAAGGGCTTGGCGCGCGCCAACGGCGAGATCGTGGCCTGGCTCAATTCGGATGACCTCTATCGCCCCGGAGCCATCCAGCAAGCCGTGTCTACGCTACACCAGCAGCCTGACGCCGGGCTAGTCTATGCCGATCTTGATTCGGTCGACCGCACCGGTCGCGTCTTCAACACCATCCACTATCGCCAGTTTTCTTTACTGGATCTACTTTCATTCGAGATTATCGGCCAGCCTACCGTGTTCATGCGCCGCGCCGTGCTACAGCAGGCCGGCGTGCTGGATGCTGAGTACCGCTACCTGCTGGATCACCAGCTGTGGTTGCGTATGTTCCAGCTCGCCCCGGCGGTGTATGTGCCGCGGGTGTGGGCCGCCGCCCGCCACCACGCCAGCGCCAAAAACGTGGGCGAGGCGGCCGGCTTCGGCCGCGAGGCGATGCGTATCCTCGCCTGGGCCGGCACGCAGCCGGCCATGCGTAAGCTGATCGCCGCGCACCACCGCCAGGTGCTGGCGGGCGCCCATCTTTTCGATGCACGCTACCTGCTGGATGGTGGCCAGCCGGCAGCGGCCCTGCGCGCCTATGGGCGCGTAGCCAGCTTGCAGCCGCAGCGCTTGCTGCGCCACCTGCCGCGTATCCTCTTCGCGCTGCTCAGCCTGCTGGGGTTGGGCGGTTTGCGCCGTTGGCTGCAACGCCGGGAGTATTGAGTTGGCCCAACCACTCGTCACCATCGTCACACCCTCGTACAACCAGGCGCAATACCTGGAGCGCACAATTGAATCCGTGCTGGCGCAGGAGTATGCCAACATCCAGTACATCATTGTGGATGGCGGTTCTACTGACGGCAGCGTAGACATCATCAAGAGATACGCAGCCAAGCTGGACTGGTGGGTGTCAGAGCCTGATGCCGGCCAGGCAGATGCGATCAACAAAGGTTTCGCCCGCGCCCGCGGCATGCACCAGGCCTGGATCAATGCCGATGATATTTTGCTGCCGCACGCCATCCGTGAAGCGGTGGAGTTTTTGGAGCAGCACCCTGCGGTGGGCTTGGTGTATGGCGACACCGAATTCATCGACGCGCAGGGCCGCCCACGTGGCCGCTTCCCTGCCGCCCAAACAGACTATGCGCGCATGCTGCGCGGCTACGTGCACATTCCGCAGCAGGCCACCGTGTGGCGCGCGGATCTGTGGCGCCCGCTGGATGCGGGCTTGCAATTTGCCATGGATTACGACCTATGGGTGCATATCGCCAAGGTGAGCCAGTTGCACTACTTGCCGCGGCTGTGGGCGCAGTTCCGCCTGCACGCCGATTCCAAGACCCTGCAGAACGACATGCGCGCCTGGGAGGATATGCTGCGCGTGCACCAGCGCCAGGGCGGCAGCTACCTCTCGGCGATGCGCCTCAAATACTGGCTGCGTAAGCTATTATTTCCTCTGATCCGCGCCCGCCGCCAACGCCAGGCGGGCCTTGCTGACTAATCATCTATGACCCAAAAACGAGCATCCCTTCCCGCTGACCCGCTGGCCGAAATTCTGGCCGCCTGGCGCCTGTGGCTGCTGGGCGCCCTGCTGGGCGCGCTGCTGGCTTGGGGCGTCTATCAACTCTTCCCGCCCGCTTACCGAGCACGCGCCACCGTGGTGGTGGACGCAAACCTCGAAGAAGCCTGGCAATACTTCCCTGAGCGCGACCTGTTCCACTTTCTGTTCCGCGAAACGGAACGTATGGAAGAGCTGGCCTGGTCTGATGGCGTGTTGCGTGTTGTCGCCGAACGTGTGCCGGCTTATAACGTGCACGCGTTGCGCCGCGGCGCCCTGCGCCTCAGCCACCCCTCGGATGGCGGCTGGCACTTTTATGCCAACGCCAGCGAGCCGGGCGTAGCCCAGGCGCTGGCCTCCAGTTGGGCGCAAGCTTTCGTCAGCGCCGTGCAGGCCGCCGCCAGCGCCGCACCGGAGCTGCAGGCCGCCCGGGCGCGCATGAGCGCCGCGCTGCTGGCGGAGGGCGAGCCAGACCCCGCTGAGTTGTACGCCATCATGAGCGAACTCGAATACTTAGCCGAGCACACGCAGGGCATCTCCATGTATACCGAGCTATACGTCAGCCAGGCCGCGGAATTGCCCGTGCAGCATGCGGTCAGCACCGCCAGCTACATGCTGGTTGGCTCACTGGTTGGCGCGCTGGCGGCACCCTTGTACGTGCTCCTGATCCCGGCGCGCTTGCGCCGTGCCCGCGCATGAAGGCCCCCGCAGTAGACCGCGCCATTGCGCGCCTCACCAAGCTGTTGTGGGCGATCGCCTTGGTCGGCCTGCCGATCACCAGTTTCCCTTACATCCCCGGGCCATTAGGCTCAGCGCAGATCAAGCCCTTCTCCATGCTGCCGCTGGCCATTTTGTTGCCCTTGTTGTTGTGGCGGCAGGTACGCCAGAAGCGTCTGGAGCTGCCCGCCAATCTGCGCCCTCTGCTGGTCTTCCTGCTGTTTGCCGCCGCCAGTGGCGCCATCGCCCTCCTGTATGCGCCGGAGCCGTTGCGCGGCGCCGGGCTGGCAGGGCGCCTCTTGCGCGGCTGGGTATCCTTATCTGTCGGTCTGGCCTTCTTCTTCGCCACCTTCTGGATGAACCGCAACCGCCCCGCGCTGCACTTCACGCTGCGCTGGTTGTATGTCGGCTTGGTGCTCACGCTGCTATGGAGCCTGGTGCAGGCCCTGGCGATCCATACCGAGCTGGTCAACACCAGTTGGGTCAATGCGCTGCAGCGCCTAGTGTCTGAGCACCCGCTGTTTGACCGCCGTGTTAGTGGCCTAGCCTATGAGCCTTCCTGGCTGGCTGACCAACTCGTTGGCCTGTATCTGCCGTGGCTGTTTGCCGCCGTGCTCACCCGCAGCGCCCTTACGCGCTGGCGCTGGCTGGAGCCACTGCTCTTGCTGCTCAGCCTGGGCGTCTTGCTGCTCACCTATTCGCGGGGTGGCCTGGCGATGGCGCTGGTGTGTGCTGGCCTGGTGACCGTGCTGGCGGGCCGTGGTGCGCTGGGGCGCGCCTGGGGCTGGTATCGCCAGCCGTTTGCACACAAGTGCACCCGCCGTTCGGGCCTGCCGCAGCCCGCGGCCATCGCCGTGCGGCTGGGGTTGGCGCTGGGCGCGCTGCTGGTGCTGGCTGCCGCGGGCCGTTTCCTGGCCAGCTACGATTACATCACCAAGTTATGGGAGCCTAGCGAAAACGAAGAGCGCAATCTCGTCGAATACGTCATCGACATCAGCGCCGGGCCGCGCCTGGCCTACGCCGTGGCGGGCTATCAGGTGTTTGAAGCGGCCCCGCTTACCGGGGTGGGGCTGGGTGGCAGCGGCCTGTATCTCTTTGCGCACTTCCCGGATTGGTCCTACACCATCCCGGAGATCGCTCGTCAGCTCAGCCCGGATTCGGACATCATCCCCAATATCAAGAATTTGCATGTACGCCTGCTGGCCGAAACCGGCTTGCCCGGGTTTTGGTTCTTCAGCGTATTCTTCCTCTCCCATTTGGCCTTTGTGCGCCAACTGTGGGTAGCAAAAGATGGGTTTTATCGTTTTGTGGCTGTGGCAGGGTTATTTGCCTGGCTGGCAACCCTGCTGCGCAACTTTACCCAGGATTCATTTACCTTCCCGCTAATGTGGGTACTATTTGGCATCTTGGCTGGGATGCTTCCTTCCCAAGCCACGCACTTGAAAGGTCTACATGAATAAACGAACCCTCCTCATCCTCGCCATTGTGGCCGTCACACTGCTGATCGCCTGCATCGCCTGTTTTGCCATCGGCGGTCTGGGCTTCCTGTGGTTTTGGGAGAACGGCCAGGACTACCCCTCCAGCCTGAACGGCTCAGGCGGCAGCTCGCAACCCACGCCGCAGTTCATCGAAAGCGTCACCACGGTCAGTGACGCCACGCTGCGCGTGCTGGAGCAAACCATCGTGCCCGAGAACAACCCGGCCGAGATTGCCACACGTTTGCAGGGCATTCTCAACATCCCCGAATCGGTGCCCTATGCTGGCCCGGCCCGCGTGGGTGACCAAAAGAGCTTTTGGGTAACCAACAGCGATACGGACGAAAGTGCCTTGCACAATGCCACCCTGCGCTACGCGGGTGAGGTGGTCTACTTCTGGATCGAGAACGGCGTCAGCTACGATCAGGCCGATCTGGAGCGCCTGGCGAAAGCGTTTGAGAATGAGATGTACCCGATCAACCGCAATTTCTTCGGCAGCGAGTGGAGCCCGGGCATCGACAACGATCCGCACATCTACATCCTCTACACCACCGGTATGGGTTTCAATGTCGCCGGCTACTTCTCCTCCGCCGATGAGATCCACCCCATCGCCCGCGCCGATTCCAACGCGCACGAGATGTTCCTGATCAACGCCGACAACAGCCCGTTGGATGATGAGTACACCTATGGTGTGCTGGCGCATGAATTCCAGCACATGATCCACTGGAACACCGATCGCAACGAATCGAGTTGGATCAACGAAGGCCTGTCGGAATTGGCTACCCTGCTCAATGGCTACGTACACACGGGCTTTATCTACCAATACGCCAGCAATCCTGACCATCAGTTGAATGACTGGCCCAATCACGACAACACCACACCCTACTACGGCGCGGCCTTCTCCTTCGTCACCTACTTCCTCGAACGCTTCGGCCCCGAGGCTACCCAGGCGCTGGTGGCTGACCCGGCCAACGGGCTCGACTCGGTGGACAATGTCTTGCGGGCTGAGGCCGCCACGGATGGGCTCAGCGGTGCCCCGGTGCTGGCCGATGATGTGGTGCTGGACTGGGTGATCACCAACTACCTGGGGGACGATGCCAACATTGCCGATGGCCGCTATAGCTTCCCGCAGTATGGTGACCAGATCTATGTGCAGACCTATCCCACGGAATACGTCTCCACCTGCTCCACGGAGAAGCAAACCCGTGATGTCAACCAATATGGCGTGGATTACATCAACCTGAGCTGCCCCGGTAGCACCCTGGTGTTTGAGGGTGCCACCTCTACCAAACTCATCCCGCAGGATGCCTACTCCGGCGAGTATGCCTTCTGGTCCAACAAGGGCGACGAATCGGACATGACCCTGACGCGCAGCTTCGATCTGCGCGGCGTGAGCGCCCCGCTAAGTCTGGAATATTCGATTTGGTACAACATCGAAGAAGATTGGGATTACGGTTACCTGCTCGCCTCCACCAATGGCGTCACTTGGGACTTTTTGCAGACCGCCAATGGCACCGATAGCAATCCCACCGGCGGCAACTTTGGCTGGGGCTATACCGGTTTTTCTGGTGGCGCGGAGCCGGGCAACTGGATCCAGGAGCGCGTGGACCTCTCCGCCTATGCCGGGCAGGAAGTGCAACTGCGCTTCGAATACATCACCGATGCCGCCGTCAACGGCGAAGGCTTCATGGTGGATGACATTGCCATCCCGGCGATCGACTACTTCGAAGACTTTGAGCAGGGTGATGGCGGCTGGGTAGCCGACGGCTTTGCCCGTGTGGAGAATCTGCTGCCGCAGAACTTCCGCCTGGCGCTCATTCGCCACGGGGCTGACACCACTGTTGAGATCCTCGATGTGCCCGCCGATAACCGCCTGGCGATTGACATTGCCGGGGACGACGATGTCACCCTGGTGGTGCTGGGCACCACACGCTTCACCCGCCAGACTGCGGTCTACCGCTTCTGGTTCGAGTAAGCCTGCGCTACAAACTAAAAAGGCCGCCCATAGGGGCGGCCTTTTTGTTTTACATGCAAGCGTTTAGCGGTCTTCCAATGGGATCTCGCGCACTGGGTTGCGCATGCTACTCAGTTGGCGTTCCAGCTCTTCGCGGCGCTCGCCGGCGGCCTCGCTGAGCTCATCGCGTACCCGGCTCCAGCGGTCACGCAGTTGCCCGCGCAGGTCCTCGCCAGAGCTCGGCGCCGCCAGAATGGCAATGCTGCTGCCGATCAACGCGCCGCTCACCACACCCAAAAGAAAAGCAAAAAATTGCCTCATCGTCCGTCTCCTTGTTTCACCTTGACTAATTATAACGAGCCACGGGTGGTGCTACTACTTGCGTAAGCCGCTCTCACGCTATAATTAAGCTACTGCTTGGACCCCTTTCGGGGCCGAGACGGTAGATAAATTCACACGATGCTGCATAGCGCAGCTGTCTGCCGCCTTTCCACGCTGGGCGGCATTTTTTGTGCCCGGCTGTTACTGTGCGGAGGTTGAATGTCCACAGAAGCACCTAAACCCAACAGCGCTACTGCGGCGCGCCCCAAAGTCACCACGCGCACCTTCCGGCAAATGAAGAAAGACGGCCAGCCCATCACCATGCTGACCGCCTATGACTATCCGACTGCACTGGCCCAGGAGCGTGCCGGTGTGGATGCGATTCTCGTGGGCGATTCGCTCGGCATGGTGGTGTTGGGTTATCCCAACACGCTGCCGGTCACCATGGAGGATATGCTGCACCATTGCAAGGCTGTCTCGCGCGGCGCGCAGACCCCCATGCTGATTGGTGACTTACCCTTCATGTCGTATCAGGTCTCGGTGCAACAAGCCGTGAGCAATGCCGGCCGCTTTTTGCAAGAAGCTGGCATGGATGCCGTCAAGCTCGAAGGCGGCCAGGAGCGCGCCGAAGCCGTACGCCAGATCGTGGCCGCCGGTATTCCCGTCATGGGCCACCTGGGGCTCACCCCGCAGAGCGTGAACACGCTCGGCGGCTTTCGCCCGCAAGCGCGCACCAAGTCTGCGGCGCGCAAGCTGATCGATGATGCCCTGGCCCTGCAAGACGCCGGCGCCTTCAGTGTGGTGCTCGAATCGGTGCCAGACCGCCTGGCCGAATGGATCTCCAAAAAGCTCAGTATCCCTACGATTGGGATTGGCGCCGGGGTAGGGTGTGATGGTCAGGTGCTCGTCACGCATGACCTGCTCGGTTTGTTTGACCGCTTCACCCCCAAATTTGTCAAAAAATATGCAGACCTGCACACCACCATGGTGGATGCTTTTGGCATCTACATTCAGGAAGTGCAAGCGCGCAGCTTCCCCACCGATGAACACAGCGTAAGTATCAAAGACGAAGCGTGGGACGCCTTGCTCAAGGAGCTGGGAGACTAAGTGTCCACGCTCATCGTCGGCAGCGGCGCGCTGGCCTGTCTGTTCGCCGCCCGCCTGGCCGCCATCGGCGAGCCGGTGAACATGCTCGCCACGTGGCCTGAGGGGCTGCGCGCCCTGCAGGAGACTGGCGTCACGCTGGAGCACGACGGCACGCGCAGTATCTTTCCTGTGCGCGCCAGCAGCAACCCCCAAGATTTTGCCGGCGCGGCGCGTGCGCTCGTGCTGGTCAAAAGCTGGCAGACGGCGCGCGCCGCTGAGCAGCTGCAAGCCTGCCTGGCGCCGGGTGGCGTAGCGCTCACATTACAAAATGGCCTCGGCAATCAGGAAACGCTGGAAGCAGCGCTAGGCGCGCCGCGCGTCGCCGTGGGGGTCATCACAACGGGTGCCACGCTGCTGGGGCCGGGCGTGGTGCGCTGGGGTGGGGATGGCATCATCACCCTCGGCGCGCATGCCCAGCAGGCCAGTTTTGCCGCGCTCTTTGAGCAGGCTGGCTTTCAGGTCCATCTGGCAGAAAGCGTTGCCGCGGTACAGTGGAGCAAGCTGGTCATCAACGCTGCCATCAATCCGCTCACCGCGCTGCTCAATATCCCCAACGGGGAGCTGCTCACCCGCCCGGCCGCCGCGGCACTCAGTGCCCAACTGGCGCAGGAAGCAGCAGCTGTTGCCGCTGCTCTCGATGTTCCGCTTACCTTTGCCGACCCCGTCGCTGCGGCCCAAGACGTGGCACGTCGCACGGCGGCCAACCACTCCTCGATGCTGCAAGATGTGTTGCGCGGCGCGCCTACCGAGATTGAGGCCATTTGCGGCGCTATCGTGCGTGCCGGGCTGCCGCTGGGTGTACCCACGCCCGCCAATGAAACCCTATGGAAACTAGTGGAGGCTCTGACCCCTGCATGAAAACCGTCACCACGCTTAGCGAGCTGCGTGCCGCCCGCGCCGAGTTGCCCGGCACGCTGGGCTTCGTGCCCACCATGGGCTATCTGCACGCCGGGCACATCTCTCTGGTGCAACTCGCCAAGCGAGACTGCGCCTCAGTCATCGTCAGCATCTTCGTCAATCCGGCGCAGTTTGGCCCCAACGAAGACTTGGCTGCCTATCCGCGCGATATTCCGCGTGATTTGCACATGCTGGAAGAAGCCGGCGTGGATCTGGTCTGGCTGCCCACGCCGGAGGTGATGTATCCGCCCGGCTTTCAAACCTGGATCGATCTCGAAGAGATCACCCAGCCGCTTGAGGGCGGCATGCGCCCGGGCCACTTCCGCGGTGTCGCCACCGTAGTGGCCAAGCTGTTCAACGCCGTGGGGCCAGATAAAGCCTACTTCGGGCAGAAGGATGCCCAGCAGGTCGCCGTCATCAAGCGCATGGCGCTCGATCTTAACTTCCCGCTCGAGGTTGTGGTTGGCCCCACGCAGCGCGAGGCAGATGGCCTGGCGCTGTCCAGCCGCAACAAATATTTGAACGATGCCGAACGCGCCGCCGCCCCCGTGTTGCAACGCGCTTTGCAGGCAGCGCAAGCTGCGTATGCCGCTGGCGAGCGCAGCGCGGCTGCCTTGCGCTCCCTCATGCAGCGCACCATTGAAGCGGAGCCGCTAGCGCGCCTTCAATACGTCTCCTGCGCCCATCCGCTGACCCTGCAAGAGCTCGACACCATCACTGAGGGCGCATTGCTCTCAATGGCTGTGTATTTTGGCAAAACACGTTTGATCGATAACATGGTTCTGGAATAGAAAGGGCATCTATGCTACTCGCCGTAGATATTGGTAACACCAACGTCACCTTAGGTCTGTACGATGGCGATACGCTCGGCCCGCGCTGGCGTGTGGCCACCAACCACAGCAGCATGCCGGATGAGTACGGTTTGCAATTCATCGGCATGTTCCGCCATGCGGGCATCCCGGTAGAGCAGCTCACTGGCATCTGCCTGGCTTCCGTGGTGCCGCCGCTCACCGGCAAGATCGTTGAAGCCTGCCGTACCTATCTACAGAAAGACCCGCTGGTGGTGGATGCTGGCGTGAAGACTGGCGTGCGCGTGCTCTACGAAGACCCGCGTGCCGTAGGTGCAGACCGCATTGTAGATGCGGCCGCCGTGCAGCATCTCTATGGCGGCCCCGCCTGCGTAGTGGACTTCGGCACGGGCACCACGTTTGACGCCATCACCGCCAACGGCGAATACCTTGGCGGGGCTATTGCCCCCGGCATCGGCATTGCCGCCGAGGCGCTGTTCTCGCGTGCCGCCAAGCTCTCGCGTGTTGACCTGCAGCGCCCGCCCGGCCCCATTGGCCGCAACACCACGCATGCTATGCAATCCGGCCTGTTGTTTGGCTATGTGGGCCTGGTAGAAGGCCTGGTGGCGCGTTTCCGTGCCGAGCTTGGGCCAGACATGAAAGTCATCGGTACCGGTGGCCTGGCCGAGATCATTGCCAAAGAGACGGATGTAATCCAGTTCCTTGCGCCCTGGCTGACGTTGGATGGTTTGCGTATCATTTGGGGGCTGAACAACTAAGATGACCAAACCCATCGCTTTTGCTACAGATGCCGAGTGGCCGCAACTCACACCATCAGACCAGCTGGCTGCTGCCGCCCTCGCTGAGCTAGGCGTCCGCGTGCAACCCGCCCGCTGGGATGTGCCGCAGGACTGGGCGCAGTACCGCGCCGTCGTCATCCGCTCCCCCTGGGATTACCATGTGCGCGCCGCTGAATACAGCGCTTGGCTCGATGGGTTGGAGGCGGCGGGTGTAGCAGTCTGGAATCCGATTGCAATTCAGCGCTGGAACATGCACAAGGGCTATCTGGCTGAACTTGAAGCCAAAGGCGTGCGCATCGTGCCCTCGCTATGGCTGAAGCAGGGCCAGCCCATCCCCTATGCCGATGTGCAGGCGCAAGGCTGGGAGCGCGCCGTGCTGAAGCCGCTGGTATCGGCTGATTCGTACAAGACCTGGATCATTGACAACCAGCAGGCCTGGGATACATACCAGCCCGAAGTGCTGGCAGAGACAGACGGTGTGGTGCAAGCTTTCATGCCTGAGGTGCAAACGGCAGGCGAGCACTCGTTTATCTTCTTTGATGGCCAGTTCAGCCATTGCGTGCTGAAAACGCCCAAGGATGGCGATTTTCGCACGCAGGCAGGCTACGGCGCCACCGCCCGCGCCGTAGAGGCTGAGCCGGGCTGGATCGCTCAGGCGCAGCAGGTGCTGGCGGCGGTGGACCAACGCCTGGCCTATGCGCGGGTAGATGGCATTCTGCGTGATGGCCTGTTTTACTTAATGGAGTTGGAGCTCATTGAGCCCCACTTGTTCTTGGAATGCAGCCCGGGCTCGGCACAACAGTTTGCCCGCGCCCTGCTGGCGTGTCTGGAGGGATAGTGCTACCACTCGCATCCAAACGTATCGTCCTTGGCGTCACGGGGTCGATTGCTTGCTATAAAGCCGCTGATCTGGCCTCCAAGCTCACGCAACTCGGTGCCGAGGTGGATGTCATTCTCACCACTGCCGCCGAGCATTTCATCAAGCCGCTCACCTTCCAATCGGTGACTGGCCGCCGCGCCTATGTGGACCAAGACCTGTGGGGGCCGGAAGGGCACGTGTTACACGTGAAACTGGGCAAAGACGCAGACTTGGTGCTGGTTGCGCCCGCTACGGCCAATACGCTTGCCAAGCTGGCCGCCGGGCAGGCCGATAACCTGCTCACCCTCACCATCCTGGCCGCCACTGCACCGCTGATGCTCGCCCCGGCGATGGACGGCGGCATGTATGACCATCCGGCCACCCAGGCCAGCTTGGAGACCTTACATGCACGCGGAGCGTATATTCACGGCCCCGTCAGCGGCCACCTGGCCTCCGGCCTGAGCGGCGTGGGCCGCATGCTGGAACCGGCTGAGCTGGCCGGCTACGCGCGTGTAGCGTTGGGTGCGGGCGGTGCGCTATCAGGCCGTCGCATACTGGTGACGGCCGGCGGCACGCAAGAGCCGATTGACCCGGTGCGCGTCATCGCCAACCGCTCCTCGGGCAAGCAGGGGTATGCGTTGGCTCAAGCCGCGCTGGATCTGGGTGCAGAGGTGACGTTAGTCTCTGGCCCAAGCGCGCTCAGCGCGCCAGTTGGCGCTGAGCTGCTGCGCGTGCAGACCGCCGTCGAGATGCGCGATGCCGTGCTGGCCCGCGCCGGTGCAACCGACGCGCTGCTGATGGCCGCCGCCGTGGCAGACTTCCGCCCCAGCAACGCCTCCGATAAAAAGATCAAGCGCGCCGAAGGCGTGCCCACGGTGGAGCTGGCTGCCAATCCGGATATTCTGAAAGAGGTTGGCCAGCTAGCGCAGAAGCCGCGCGTACTGGTGGGCTTTGCCGCCGAAAGCAACGATCTGCTCTCCAACGCGCAGGGTAAGCTCGCCAGCAAGGGCCTGGATATGATCGTGGCCAATGATGTCAGCGCACAAGATGCCGGCTTTGAAGTGGATACCAACCGTGTGATCTTGCTGAGCAAAGACGGCGCGCAAGACGAGCTGCCGCTGATGAGCAAATACGAAGTGGCATACAAGGTGCTCGAAAAAGTAGCCGCACTGTTAAAGTAAAAAAGCCCCGCAATTTTGCGGGGCTTTTTTTATTCGTGTGCGTTACGCAATCTGCGTGCGGTGATGATGATCGCCAGTAACAGCGCCGCGCCGAGCGTCAGCAGGCCGGGGCCGCCAAGATCATCCGCCAGGCCGCTTTGCGGCAGGGCGCTGGGTGTTGCCGTCGGCGCCGAGGTGGGCGTGGCGTTGGGGTCAGTGGTAGCCGCGGCCTGCGCTTGCGCCAGTGCAGCCTGCGTCAGCAGCGCTTCCACGGTTTGCGTGGCCTCGGGGTTGGTGGTAAACAGCGGTGTCACCGGTGTATGGGTAGCGGTGGCCGGCACGGGAGTGCGCGTGGCCGTGGCCGTGCGTGTCGGGGCTATCGTATTTGTTGGCGCCAGGCTGGAGGTGGCGGTAAAGGCTTGCGTGGCGGTGGCCTGCGCTGCGCCGTCTTCGGCCGCGGCGCGTTGCTGCTGCGGCAGGATCACCAGGGCGTACACCGCAAGCGCGATCAGCGCCAGCAGCATTAATCCGCCCAGCAGGCCGGCAACCAGCAAGAATGGGCTGCCCGAGCGCTTGGGTGGGCCAGAATTCGGCTCAGAAGGCAAATCGAGATCGGCGTCGTCTAACATTAACGCTTATTTTTACCCCAGAAGTTCCAGGTTTGCCAGCGGCACGCGCGCCTGCCCGCCGCTGCTGAGCGCTAGTTCGGCGGCCGGGCCGCGCAGCTGGCTTTCATAGATCACATTTTGGCGCAACTCGAGGATCTCGCCCAGCGCACCTTTATAGCGCCCGGAGAGCACCCGCACGGTTTGCCCGATGCGAAAACTTTGCATTTCCACGGGGAGAGGGGGGCGCCCGGCTTCGGTCAGCGGGATTATCAGCTCGGGCCGCTCCCCACGATAGGGATCATTGGTCTGAGCATTGATCGCTGCCGCGGCGCCCGCGTGCAAACTCAGCAATTTGTATGCATCCGCATTGATCGCCAGTTGGCCAAAGCCTTCCAGCACCACGATGGGATACTCCATCGCCTCAGCCAGGGGCAGCAGCCGCGTGGCCAGGCTGCCCAGCAGCAGGCCACGGATCGGCACCTGGCCGGCGAGTTCGAGTGCCTGGCGTTGGCTGCAGTGCCCGGCAATCAAGATCGCGCCGCGCAAGCTCATATCAATTTGGTCGGCGGTCAATTGGTGTTGCGGGCTGTCGGCTACCATTTGCAGGTGACCCTCACCGCTGAGGCCGTTGCCCCACACCCCTTGCATCCAGGCACACACGCATTCGATGGTGACACTTAGGCCCGGGTCAATATCGATGACCTGGCCGGGCACGCGTGCCAACACCTGGGAATGCGCCTCATCGCTGACTTGCAGCAGGATGTGGCCTTCGCTGATCGCCGCGATGCGGCCTGCCGCCGGGGCGCGTAGTTGGCGCTGCGCCAGGCCGCGGCTGCCCGCCAGAATGGCGCCCTCTTCCACTTCTTCGCCGATTTCACGCCGGATGAATTTATCGGCCCGGTTGGCCGCCACCCCCAGGGCGCGCGCCGCATCCAGCATCAGGTGCTGCTTGTGCAGCTCGGTCTTGCCAATCACATCACTGGCACGCAGGCGGTCACCCAGGCCAACACTGATCGTGCCCTCTACCGGCAGTTGGCGCGTGCGCCGCAGGGTGGTGAGCGGCTGGATGTAGGTGATCGGGGCTAGCATTATGCCGCTCCTGTCAGGGCCGCTTCCCAGGCGCGTAATTGCTCCTGGCGCTTGTTGAACGACATCGGCATTTGCACTGGGCGGCCGCGCGTATCAAAGATCAAACCGAAGGCGCCGCCCACCACGCGGCGGATCCAACCGCCGCGCCCCGGCCCCAACCCGATGTTCATGTTCTGCAGTGGCTGCACGTAAATATCGGCGGCTTTGCCTGGTGCCAATGGCAAGGTAAGAATGCCGCCCTCGCTGATCTCCACCACAGCATCCTTCTGCCCCTCGCGCACCATTTGCACCCGCAGCACCGTGCTGCCGCTGCGCGCTGCGCCCACCGGCACGATCACCGTGCCCAGGTTCATGAACGCGTTGGATTCCAGCACCTGCACTGCCAGCAGCGGGTCGATCGCCGCGGCGGCGCCCAGCGAGCTGGCTACATTGTTCTGATCCAGAATGATGGTGACGATGCCCACCGGCTGCACCGCATCCAAAATTGCCAGCAGGCTTTGCTCAGGGCGGGGGTGCTGTGCCAGGGTGCTGCCCGCCGCCAGGATGCGATCAAACCACGGCACCGTACCACTCAGCGGGTAGATCGCATCGCTAGGGAACATCGGCAAGCTCTTGCCGATTGCCAGGCGGAGCGCTTGCCGTGCTGCGGCCAACTCAATATCCAGTTCGTGGGGCGTGGCGGGCAGGGTCTGCGGGTGCAACGGCTTGTTGTAGAGATAATCGAGCACGAACTCATCGGGCACGTCGTGCGCCAGCCAGCGCGTGATCTGCTGCAGTTGTGTCTCGGCCAGCATGCCCTTCAAGCCGCTGCCCATCCCGATGTGCGCAAAGTTGCGCACCTCCAACTGGCCACTGAAGGCCGCGGCCACCGTCGTGCTCGCCGCGCCGAGGTCTACGCCGAGCATCCCCTTGGGCGCATCGATCACGGTGCTGAGGAAGCGCACGGTGCGCCCGAACGCCTGGGCGCTGGGCATCAGCCGGGTTTCGGCCAGTTGATTGAGCGCCGCCAGCCCGTTGAGCTTGCGGGCTTGAATTTCAAACAACAATTGCGTTAGCGCCGCCTCAGCCGGGCCGAGATTCTCCTCATCCAGGCTGGGGCGAATGTTGGCGCTCTTGTAGAGCGAGGTCAGCGGCGCCAGCAAAGCATCCATCTCGCTGTGCAGGGTCTCATTGCCTACGAACAACACCGGCGGGCGCGCGCTGGCAGGCAGGAGTTTGAGCGCCAACGCTAAATAGTTTGCCAGGCGCACCACTGAGCGCGAAGCGCCGCGATCGGTGCCGCCGGCGATGACGATGAGATCCGGCAGGGTTTGTGAGATCGCGTCTACGATGTTTTCGGGCCGGCGCCGGTCGCTCAGGCTGAAGCTTTCTACGATCTCGCAGTGGAAGGAATCAACCAGGTTGTTGACGCTGCGCAGTGAAACCGCATCCAGCAGGCCCACGGTGACGACGCGTAGTGCCGGCCCCGCGGAGAAAGTGGCGGTTAGTGCGTGCGCGCCGGCGTTAGCCTCCGCGTCCGCGGCCAGCAGTTGGCCCCGGGTGCTGAGCAGCGGCCGCCCGGTGATCTCTTGCAATTGCGCCAGCGCGTCTTGCACGCCGCGGTTGACGTCAAACGCGGGTGCGCCGGCGGTGGTCAGCGCTTCGCCGGCGGCGATGAAACGATAGCGCCCTTCCACCACATCAAAAAACTGGGCGCGTGTGTTCACGCTGCCTAGATCGATCGTAACCATGGGGTGCGAACCGGGGGTCATGTTCACCGTGCCACCCATTGCGTGAATAGGGTGTACAAGAAATCCAGCCGTTCGGTCAGCGCGCCCATCGCCGCCAGCAGAACCCCACTGAACAGCGTGGCCAGCGTAATGGCGATGAACACACTGCCCGCCCAGGCCAGCACGTCCACCAGAATGTTGCGCTGCGGCGCCTGTTTGCCGCGCCCGCGCGCCCCGAAGTGGAAATAGGCCAAGGTGCTGGCGATGGCCAGCAGGGTCAGCATGCCTTGCAGAATGATGCTCAGGCTTTCGCCGTAGTAGCCGCCTTGCAAAGCCAGATCAAAATTACTCACGTCAAAAATGGTGGCGCTGGCGTTGATCTGCGGCAGTAATGTGCCTTGCAGCGCGCCGGCGATCGCCAGCGCCGCGCCCACGCCGACCAGGATGGCGCTGGCCGGGTTGCCCAGGCGCGCAGTGCGCGGCGAGAGCTTGGTGAGCAGCAGTAGCGTGAGCCCCAGGCGAATGCCAAGTTCGAGCCCATCGATGCTGGGGGTGACGCCACTGGCCAATTCCACCAGGGGGAAGACCAGCTGGGGCAACAGCACATCTTGGACCACCAGTGCACCGGCATAGCCGGCGGCGGCACCGATGAAGAGATTGAGCGCGATGCGAAAGACGGGATGATCGCCAAAAATGTAAGAGAGGGTCACCAGGGTTAGTACCCCGGCCAATAGGCTGCCCGTCAATCCAAGCCACTCGCCGCTCATACGCTGCTCCCCTGCGGTTTCTCGGCCTGGCTGTGGATTACGCGCCCATACAGCCCGCCGAGTACGATCACCATCAGGGCGGCGCCCAATTGGTAGCTATACGAATCCCAGTAGCGCTGGCTCAAGCTATCGCGGGCGCGCAAGCGTTCGTAATGCGCCCCACCGCGCACCCCGGCCACCAGCGCGGCGATCTGGGCTGGCTGCGTATCCAGATAGGCATGCAATAGCGGCGCGGCCTGGGCGCTGCTGACCACGTATAAACCTTCACTCAATTCCGGCGTGGCTTGCTCCACCCAGGCGCGGCCATCTTCAGCTTCGCTCACCACCAGCAACACCAATGCGAAATCATCCAGCGTAGTAATGTTCTGCAGCGCCGGGCGGCTCCAGGGGTTGACAAACATAGCCGGGGCGGAGAGCAAGGTGAGGGCTGGGTTGCTGGCAAAGCTGCGCATGCCGGCCATACCCCCTGGTAAATACCCCAGTGAGATGTAATCCTGCGTGGCGATCAGCGGCAACTGTGCAAAATCCTGCTGCAATAAGCGCTCGGCCAGCGCCGGGCCACTGGGCTGCGTGGAAACAAATACCAGGCGTGCCTGGCGATCAAGCAGGTGGCCGATCACCGGGCTGGCCGCGGCGCGCACTTCGCCGTAAAAGGCGGGCTGTACATCAAAGATCACTAGCACCGCGGCTCCGCTGGGCAATACATCGATGCTGTTGAACATCGCCGTGCCTTCGGGCAGCGCCTCCGGCTCCGGGCGCGGCGCTTGCAGGCCGCGGCCCAGCAGCGGCCACAGCGCCGCCAACAGCAATCCGGCGGAAAGCAGCAGGGTGAGTAGCCGCGCCGGGCGGCGTTGCTGCGCCGCGCTATCGCTGGCTGGCTGTGCTTCACTGGCGATCAGCGCCTGCAGAACCGTGGCGTGGCGCTGCTGCGCCTCGCTCACTTCCAGCCGCGTGGAGAACACCGGCGCTTTGCCGATCTTGGCTACTTCGGGCTCGGCAGGCAGGATGCCGCTCAGACCGGCCAGCGGCCCGGCATTTTCCATGTCTGCGGGGGGCAGCAGGTCGTCTTCTTCGCCCGCGTAAAAGGCTGGCGTGCTGCTGGCGGGTGCTTGCAGCCAGCTGGGCAGCTCCAGCGGGGCCTCCTCGTCGTCAGGCAACTCACTAAATGCGGGCGTTGTGGCCGGCGCGGGCGGTTCGTCGTCTTCCAGCCAGTCAGGCACTTCGCCGTGCGTTTCTGGCTCGGCTGCGAAGGCAGCGGCTTCGGCTTCAGGTGTTTGCAAGCGCCGGCTCTCCAGCCGGAAGGGTTTGTTGGGCTGCGTATCGGAGAGGGAGCGCTCGGCGTCCAGGCCGCCCTCTTCGCGATGGCGGCGGCGAATATCAGCCAGCCAATCGGGCTCAGCCTCGGGCTCTGCGGCAGCGTGAGCAGCGGCATCCTCCGGCGCGGCGGGCGGCTCAGGGTCATTCTGCTTGCGGCGCAGGTCCTTAAGCCACTCGGGCAGATTCTCGTCGGGGTCGTGATGCGGGGTACTCATCGTCAGCCGTTAAGCGCCATAGGGGCGGTCGGCCCCCAGCAGGATGCGCACGCCGGTGGTGATCGTGCCCAAGGCCACGCCGATCAACAAACCGCGCATCGCCCCCAGGGCCAGCACGTTGTTGATGTAGGGCGCCAGCACCCGCGTGAAGTAGGGTAGCTCCATGCCAAACAGTGGCCCGGCGCCCAGCAATAAGACCACCAGAGTAGCAATGAAGACCATGTTCATCAAATCAGTGCGTTGCTGCAGGCTGCGTGCCGCTGCCAAGGTCAAGCTGATCGCCAGCACTGCCAGCAAGCTGGTTTCCACCGGCACGATCAAATAATTGAAGATCCATTCGGCGGTTTGGCTGTCGCTGCCTTGCAGCAGCGTGATCACAAACGTGATCACCAGCGCGGCGATCAGCACCGCGCTGTAAAGCCCATGCTCTCGGTTGCGGATGCGCTGGTAATGCACTTGCAGTAAATTGAGCAGGCCCAACAGCAGTGCAGTAGCGGCCAGCAACATCGCCCAGTTGAGAATGCGATTACGCAGATCGGCCAGATCCGGCACGAACAGGCCCACCAGCACCAGCAAGCCAAAGGCGATCGCCAGCGCGGTGGATAGCGGCGCACGCATTTTCATTGCCCGCCTCCGAACAGGGGTGCCAGCGCCAGGATCACGATCAGCACAATGATCACCCAGCGCAACACATCTTGCGTGTGCAGGCTGGCGGCGTGGGCCGCGTTGGCTTGCGTATATGCGCCCGCGGCGTAGACTTCTTCACCCAGCAACGGCTCGTGCGCCGCGGCGAACAGCACCGCCTGGGCGCTCAACGCTGGGCTGCCGCCCAGGCTGAAGCCGGCGCGGCGCTGAGCGGCATCGGCGATCAGCCCGGCTTCAGGGCCGAACAAGCCCAGCATGGCGCTGGAGAGCGCCGTGCGATCCAGCACCGAGGGCAATGCGCTGGCAGCGTAGGCAAACGGCGTCAGCCCGGTGGTTTGCGCCAGCTCCAGCGTGAAGTGCTCACTGATTCCCAGGCGCCGGTAGGTGCTGCGCAGCGTATCCTGTGCCAGCACCATCAAGGTGCCATCGCCGCTGGTGGCCACCGGGGGCTGGTCGCTATCGGCGGCCACTTCGGCCAGTTGTTGCAGCAGGGTCAGCCCGGCCAGGCCAGCCGCGCTGTGCGCACTCAGCAGGCCGCCGTGACCCAGGTTGACCTGCAGGCGCGAGCCGTCTTCCACCGAGAGCTCAATGCTGCGCTGCAAACGTTGGAAAGCGGGGATTTGGCGCAGGGCGCGCTTTTTACCGCCCTTCCATACAGAGAACAGCACGATCAGGGCGGCGATCAAGCCCAGGATGGCCAATGGGGAGGGGGAGTTCATTGGGCCGCTCGCAAAGCCCGCGCCAGGGTGTGGCGTTGCTGCGGGTCTTCCAGTTGGCGCGCCAGCACCTGCAGGCTGGGGCGCGGCCACCAACTGGCCAGCAGTGGCTCGGCCAGGTAGAGGCCTTGTGCGGCCAGCAACGCAAACACAGCGTGGGTTTCCAGCACGGCCGCGGCCAGTGAGCCCAGGCCTAGCTGCTGAATTTTTTGAACCACCGGATTGTGAGGAGGTGCAGGCGAGATGGAGGATGGCACAGGTGGATTGTATATGTCGCAATTCGCAGGGTCAAGCGAGACAGCACCTTGATCTGCAAACTGTGCCCGGCTTGGATTAATATAGAGGCATGGCCTCTGCTGAGCCCGCCAGCTTGTTGTTCGAGCCTCCGCGTCGCCGCGGCACGGGGCTGCATCTCTCTGCGGCTGCCTTAGTTGCCAGCATCGTCGCCGTGCTCTATTTGCTGGCACTGGCTCAGCCGCCAGGCTTGGCGGCTATCGTACTGGTGGTCCTGGCCTCGCTGGTGGCGCTGGCCCTGCCGTTCCTCTTCTATAAGCTGTATTGCCTGCATAAATCTGGCTACTGGATCAGCCGCGATGGTTTGCGCCTGCGCTGGGGCTTGCGCGCGGTGGATTTGCCCTACAGTGCCATCGTGGATATTGCCCGCTGGAGTGAGCTCGAAGCCCCGCCGGCCTTGCCACGCGCCATCTGGCCCGGGGCCGTAGTGGGCCAGGTGCGCGATGCTGAGCTGGGCACGGTGGAATACCTCGCCGCCGACAAAACCCGCCTGGTGCTACTGGGCACCGCCGAGCGCGTGTATGTGCTCTCCCCCGAGCGCGAGGCCCAGTTTGTGGCCGCCTTGAAGCGCGAGGCCTTGCGCGGCAGCCTGCGGCCGCTGGCGGCGCGTTCCTTCGCCCCCAGCTTCGTGCTGGTGGAGGCCTGGGGCCAGCGCCACGCCCGCCGCCTAATTGCCAGCGGAGCCGCCCTGGCCCTGGCGCTGCTGCTGCTGGTGGGCTTCCTGGCCCCGGGGCTGCCTGCGGTCAACCTGGGCTTCGCCGGCGATGGGTCGCCGCTGCCCGCGGTAGCGGGTAGCCAGCTTTTGCTGCTACCGGCGCTCAATTTGCTCTTCTATGTGGGCAATCTGCTACTGGGGCTGTTGTTCTTTCGTGAGCCGCAGGGCGAAAACCTCTCCACGCTGCTGTGGGGCAGCAGCCTGGCGAGCAGTGCCCTCTTTCTGGGGGCGGTTATTGTGAGCATCCTCTAGGGTTATCCACACAATCAGGTAAGTTATCCACATGTTCCCGATTTCCTTGCAATTGAGTGCGCTCCAGTTGGGTATTGGGTTGCTTCTGGCCGCGCTGGTGGCTGGGGTAGCCTGGCGCCTGGGCCTCCTGGCCCGCAGCGGTGCGATTGCCGCCTGCCTGCTGGGCGGGGCCGTCTATGCACTGGGCGGCTTGCCCGCGGCGATTCTGCTGGTGGCCTTTTTCGTCTCCTCCAGCTTGCTGACGCGTTTGTTCACCCGCCGCAAACGCGTGGTGGCCGGAACGTACTCAAAGGGTGGGCAGCGCGATGCTGCCCAGGTGTTGGCCAACGGTGGCCCGGCGCTGCTGGTCCTATTACTCAGTGCCCTGCTGGGCTGGCCCGCCCGGCTGGCCTGGCCGGCGTTTGCCGCTGTCTTGGCCAGCGTCACCGCCGATACCTGGGCTACTGAGCTGGGTGTATTGAGCCGCAGCCAGCCGCGGCTGATCACCACCGGCCGGCGGGTTCCCAAGGGCAGCTCTGGGGCGGTGTCGGCGGTGGGCAGCCTGGCGGCTGCCGCCGGGGCAGTGTTCATCGCCGGCCTGGCCGGGCTGCTTGGCGCCGGCGGCGGGCGGGTGATCGCCAGCATTGCGCTGGCGGGCAGGCTGGGCGCCTTCTTCGATTCCCTCCTGGGTGCCACCCGGCAGGCGATCTACTATTGCCCCAACTGCAAAAAAGAGACCGAGCAGCATCCGCAGCACACCTGTGGCACGCCCACGCGTTTGCAGCGCGGCTGGGCCTGGCTCAATAACGACTGGGTGAACCTGCTCAGCGCCCTGTGTGCGCTGCTGGTATTGTTGGCTACAACCCATTTCTGGCTGTGAGATAATCGCCGCGCCGATGAACCAACCACACATTCCCATGTCTTCGCCTGACCTGACCGCGGCTGAACGCGAGGCGGTGCGCCAGGTGCTCGAATCGCCCGTGCTGAGCATGGGCGCCCATACCAGCGCCTTTGAAGAGGCCATGCGCAGCTATGTGGGCAGCCAGCACGCCATCGCCGTGAATTCCGGCACCGCCGGCCTGCACCTGTGCGTGCGTGCTGCCGGCATCGGCGCGGCCGATGTCGTGCTGACTACGCCGTTCTCCTTCGTAGCCTCCACCAACGTGCTCCTGTTCGAGCAGGCCATTCCCGTTTTTGTCGATGTGGACCCGCAGACGGGCAATATCGATGTGCACCAATTGCAGGCCGCCGCCCAGGATCTGGCGCAGGGCGGCGCGGCTGCGGCGCGCTGGTTGCCGCGCCACGGCGCCGCCAACGCCCGCCCGCTGAAAGCGATCCTGGCCGTGGACGTGTTTGGCCAGCCTGCGGATTACGATGCCATTCAGGCGCTGGCCGATGCGCAGCAGCTGCACATCATTGAAGATTCGTGTGAGGCGCTAGGCGCCGAGTACAAGCAGCGCTCCGCCGGCCGCTTGGGCCATAGCGCGGTGTTCGCCTTTTACCCCAATAAGCAAATGACCACCGGCGAAGGCGGCATGATCGTCACCGATGACGCCGCCGCTGCGGATCTGATGCGCGCTCTGCGCAATCAGGGCCGTGCCGTCGGCGATACCTGGCTGGAGCACACCCACCTGGGCTACAACTATCGCATCAATGAAATGAGCGCCGCCCTCGGCCAGGTGCAATTGCAGCGCCTGGATGAAATGATGGCACGCCGTGCCCAGGTGGCCGCGTGGTATACCCAGCAGCTCAGCGAATTTGAACTGGTGGAAACCCCGCAGGTGGTGCCAGCCACCACGCGCATGAGCTGGTTCGTCTATGTGGTGCGCCTGGCCGCGCAGATCGACCGCCAGGCCGTGATCGCCCGCCTGGCCGAAGCCAACATCCCGGTGCGCCCGTACTTCGCCCCGATCCATTTGCAAAAATACATGCGTGAACGTTTTGGTTACCAGCCCGGCGATTTCCCGATCACCGAGGACTTGGGGGCGCGCAGCCTGGCGCTGCCCTTCTCCAGCGTGATGACCGAAGCGCAGGTGAGCCAGGTGTGCGCCGCGCTGCAGCGCGCCGTGCTGGCCTGATCCCCCTCAACAAAAAAAGCCCGGCAACGCCGGGCTTTTTTACTCTCGCAGACCAGCCTCTAGGGCTGCTCGCGGAAATTGATCATGATCAGATTCTGATTGCATTCACTGCGCGTGCTGAAGCTCACCGGCGCTGAAAGCGGCAGCCCTGCTTCGTTCAGCAAGACGATTTGCAAGCTGTTGTCTGAAGCCAGCGCCTTATCCGCCAGTTGGATTTCGTAATAGGCCCCGGCGCCATATTGCATCGCCGCGCCGGTCAAGCCGAGCTTATCTACTGGCTGGCCGTTCAGCGTGCCGCTCACTTGCACGCGGATCCCCGGCCGCGAGCTATCGTCGAGCCCGAACACCAGGCCGAACACGCCCAGGAAGTTGCAGGCTTGCTCTGGGCGGAACAAGGCCGCCTCCAGATAGGCCGGGCTGCCTTCCTGCAATTGGTAGATCAGCGCTGGCAGCGTAGCGCTGGGCTGCGGGGTCGCACTGGGGGCTAGCGTCGGCGCCAACGTGGGCTGTAGCGTGGCGGTGGGTAGCTCCGCGGTGCTGCTGGGGGCTACGGTAGCGGTGAGCGGCGGCAGCGGGTTCCAATCGCTATCGGGATTGTTGAAGATCTCCCAAAAGAAGCCCCCGGAGCACAGCGTAGCCAGTAGGGCTACCAGGCTGCCAAGATTCAATAAGGCGGAGCTCAGCGTGCGTGTGCTGCCCTTGGGCTTCTCTTCTTTGAAATCGAACTCGTCCATTTTCGCTCCTGGTGCAAGGTGGCACGGCCACCTCTGCATTCTATATGCGCCTGCGGCCCGCAGGGTGTTTAGGGCAGGCTCAGTTCAATCGCCGCGTTGGCCCGCTGTGCGGCCAGCCAGGCGGCCACCGCCTGGCTTTGCAGCACACGGTAGGCCTGCGGGCTAAGCGGGCGAGCGGGCTCGTGGGCCAGCACCTCGATGAGGTGAAAGCCCAGGGCGCTCTCGATCACCTGGCTGTACTGCCCGGGCTGCAGCGCAAAGGCGGCGTCTTCCACTTCGGGCTGCAGCAGATAGCCGCGCGGAAACCAACCTAAGGTGCCCAGGCGGCGTGGGTCGTTATTCTGCACCACGCTCTCAAAGCTGGCCCCGCCTTCCAGTTGCGCCAGCAAACGCTCTGCTGAGGCCTGATCGGGCAACAGCACCTGGCGCGCCTCCACTTGTTCGGCGCTGGCCGGCACGGCGGCGCTGAGGGCTGCCACCTGTTGCGCGGCTTCCAGCTCCAGGCGCAATTCCTGGCGGTATTGCGCCTCGGTCAGCCCAAAGGTAGCCAGCCAGCCGGCAAAGGCGTCGGCCCCGCCGGCCTGCTCGGTGATGCTGGCGATGCGCTCATCCAGCAGCGCATCATCGGCTACAAAGCCTGCGGTGCGGGCGGCCTGGGCCAACAGCATGCGGTCAACCAGCGCATCCAGCACCGTCTGCTTGGCTTCTTGCGTTGCCAGAAGCGTGCCAGTTTCGCTCTGCGCTTCCTGGAACATGCGCATATTGAGGTTGTAACTCTCAGCCAGAATGCCTTCGCCATTCACCACGGCCACGTTGTGTTGCGGGGTGGCTGTGGCGGTTTCGGGAACTGGTAGGCTGGCTTGCGGGGTGGGAGATTTGGGGGTGCAGGCTGCCAGGAGCAGGAGACTGAGAAAGACAAGTTTTCGCATGAGGCATCGATTATACAAGCCCGCCGCTATCACGAACGGCTCGGTGAGCGGTGGTTTCCTTGATAAAATGCGCTCACATTCCCTATGGATTACTCACGATTACTTCGTTTTGTGGATTTTGCGCTCAAGCACCTGTGCGATGTCACCCTCAAGGGGGTGGAGAAGCTGCCGCGCCGCGGCGCCGCCATCGTTGCCATTAATCACCTCGGCTTCCTGGATCCCGCCCTAGGCCTGGTGTGCATCCGCCGCCCGGACCTGACCGGTTGGGTGGCCGATAAGCACAAGAAGAATCCACTGTACTCCTTCTTCATCAAAGCCGCCGATGGCATCTGGCTTGACCGTGAGCATGTGGATATGAACGCGCTACGCAAAGCGCTGCAGGCATTGAAGGAAGGCCGCATCTTTGGCCTGGCCCCTGAAGGTACGCGCAGCCCCACCCACGCTATGCTCAAAGCCAAGGAGGGCGCCTCGTACCTGGCGATCTCCAGCGGCGCGCCGATCTACCCGATGGCGGTCACCGGCACCGAGGATTCGGCCAACGAGTGGCTGCACCTGCGCAAGCCGGTGCTCACCGCCACCATCGGCGATCCTTTCACCTTGCCGCCCTTCACCCCGGGCAATCGCCAGGAAGAGTTGGCACGTGGCACGGATGAGATCATGTGCCGCATTGCGGTGATGCTGCCCGAGAAGTACCGCGGCTACTATGCCGATCACCCGCGCTTGAAAGAGCTGCTCGCCGAGCAGGCGGCTCAGCCGGCGGCCGAACAGCCCGCCGCGGCGGTGGCTTGACATTGCGTTTCTTTGGCGCATAATAGGCGCACATCACGAATACACAACGTTGACAGAGGAAAGTAAGCGTAGTTCCGTACTGTTCAGGGAGGCGTGGCCCAGACTGCAAGCCCGCCCAGTATCCTGCGCTGAAGTTCCCTCTCGAGTTGCTCGCTTGAATGCTACTGCCGCCGGCAGCCGCTACTAGAGCCAGCCGTACTCCCACGATACCGGGAAAACCATGGGCCACTGTGTGGCCGTTGGTTGAGTGGTAGCCGCACGGCGGCTGCAATTTGGGTGGTACCGCGGAGCTCCCGTCCCTTTGAGTGGACTGGAGCTTTTTGTTTTTTTTGGAGGAAGACGCATGGAGAATTTGCAAACAATACGTGAGCAGGCGCTGGCGGCGCTCAATGCCGTGCAGGATCTGGACGCGCTGGAGCAGTGGAAGGTGGCCCAGCTCGGCCGCAACGCTGCGCTCACCCAGGCGCTGAAAGGCCTGGGCCAACTCAGCGCTGAGGAGCGCCCGCTGGCCGGCAAACAAGCCAACGAGGTCAAGCTGGCGCTCGAAGCCGCCTTTGACGAAAAGCGCAGCGCGCTGGAAGGCGCGCGCCTGCGCCAAGCGCTCAGTAGTGAGAAGTTGGACGTGACCCTGCCAGGCCGCTCGATTGCGCTGGGCCGCCTGCACCCGATCACGCAGACCCTGCGCCGCATCAATGCCATCTTTGCCCAAATGGGCTTTCAGGTTTACCGCTCGCGCGACGTAGAGACGGATGAGTACAACTTCCTGCTGCTCAACTTTCCGCCCAACCATCCGGCGCGTGAAATGCAAGACTCTTTCTATGTAGAGGGCGGCGCGCCGGATAACCCGACCCTGATGCGCACCCACACCTCCGCTGGGCAAATTCACGCCATGCGTGAATACGCCGCCAAGGACCCTGCCAGCCCGCCGCCGATCCGTATCGTGCTGCCGGGCATGTGCTATCGCTTTGAGCAGGTCTCCTCGCGTTCCGAGGTGCAATTCACCCAGGTGGAAGGGTTGGCCGTGGGCGAGAACATCACCTTTGGTGATCTCAAGGGTACGCTCACCGATTTTGCCCAGCGCTTCTTCAACGCCAATGTGCGCACGCGCTTCCGCGCGTCGCACTTCCCCTTCACTGAGCCCAGCGCCGAGATGGATGTGGAGTGCTTCGTGTGTGGCGGCAAAGGCTGCTCGGTGTGCAAGCACAGCGGCTGGCTCGAGATCTTGGGCAGCGGCATGGTGCACCCCAACGTGCTGCGCAACGGCGGTTACGACCCTGAGAAGTATTCTGGCTTCGCCTTCGGCATGGGGCCAGAACGCCTGACGATGCTGCGCTACCGTATTGAAGACATTCGCTATTTCTGGCGCAATGACATGCGCTTTTTGGAGCAGTTCTAAATGAAAACGCCCCTTTCCTGGCTCAAAGATTTTGTTGATCTTGAGGGCATTAATCTCGAGGAATTAGCTCACACCTTAACGGTGGCCGGCCTCGAGGTCGAAGAGATTCACTACATCGGCCTGCCTATGCCCAGTGGCTTGCAGCAGACCAAGGTCAGCGGCCTTTCCTGGGATCCTGAGAAGCTGGTGGTCGCCGAGGTTCGCGAGGTCGGCCCACACCCCAACGCCGATCGCCTCGTGTTGTGCCGTCTCTTCGATGGCGAGCAGGAGCACACCGTGCTCACGGGTGCGCCGAACCTGTATGACTACAAAGACAAAGGCGAGCTCAAGCCGCCCCTCAAAGTGGCCTATGCCAAAGAAGGCGCTGAGATCTATGACGGCCACCAGGAAGGCATGCACAAGACGGTGCTGAAGCGCACCAAGATCCGCGGCGTGGATTCGTACTCGATGGTGTGCTCCGCCAAAGAGCTGGGCATTTCCGAGGAACATGAGGGCATCATCTTCCTGCCCGCGGATGCCAAGCCCGGTGCGCCGCTGGCTGACCTGCTCGGCGATGCGGTGCTCACCATTGCTATCACGCCCAACATTGCGCGTGATGCCAATATCTACGGCGTGGCGCGCGAGATTGCTGCCCTCACCGGCCGCGCTCTCAAGCCCATGCCCACTGATGTGCAGGCGGATGGCCCTAAGATCGATGGCGCGGTCAAGATTGACATCCAGGACAGTGAGCTCAACCCGCGCTTTGTGCTCGGTATGCTGCGCAACGTAGAGATCAAGCCTAGCCCAGATTGGGTGCAGCAGCGCCTGCGCCTGGCGGGCATGCGCCCGATCAACAACATTGTGGATGCCACCAATTACGCCATGCTCGAGCTCGGCGAGCCATTGCACGCCTTCGATTACGACGTGCTCGTGCAGCGCGCCGGCGGCAAGCCGCCCACCATCATCACGCGCCCAGCTAAACAGGGCGAAACGCTCACCACGCTGGATGGCGTGGAACACAGGCTGGATGATTTCACCGTGCTGGTGTGCGATACCGCCGGCTCGCTGTCCATCGGCGGCATCATGGGCGGCCTCGAATCCGAAGTCACCGAAACCACACGTAACGTGCTGCTGGAAGGCGCGGCGTGGAACTTCATCAATGTGCGCAAGACGCTGGTCGCCCAGCGCATGTCGTCTGAGGCCGCCTATCGTTTCTCGCGCGGTGTGCACCCTGCCATGGCGCCGCGCGGCGTCAGCCGCGGCCTAGAGCTCATGCGCCAATGGTCGGGTGGGGTGGTGGATGCTGGCTTAGTAGACGAATACCCCCAGCCCGCTGAAGTGGTGCAGGTCCAGATCAGCCCCGCGGATGCCAAGCGTTGGCTGGGTGTTGCGCTCAGCAATGAAGCGATGAGCAAGATCCTCACTCAGCTCGGCTTTGAGGTTGCGCCGCAAGGCGATGGCTTGCAGGTCACCGTGCCCGATCACCGTCTCGACATTGAAACGGGCGTAGTGGGCAAGGCTAACGTGATGGAAGAAGTGGCGCGTATCTACGGCTACGACAACATCCCCGCCACGCGCCTGGCAGACCCGCTGCCACCGCAGCACGGCAACCCCAAGCTGGAATTGGAGGAGCGCATCAAGGATCTGCTGGCGCGCATGGGCATTCAGGAAGTGATGACCTATCGCCTGACCGCTCCCGAGATCGAGGCGCGCCGCTTGCCACCCGGCACCCCGCCGGATGATAAGCCCTACGTCAAGCTCGCCAACATCATCTCGCAGGAGCGTACCGTGCTGCGCAAGAGCCTGCTCGCCTCGGTGCTGGAGATTGCCGAGCGCAACGCACGGTTGCGCCAGCGTATTGCCCTGTTTGAAGTCGGGCCGGTGTTCCATGCCTCCGAAGAAACGCTGCCAGATGAGCTTCAGCGCCTGGTCGTGATCCTCGGCGGCCAGCAGCAGCCCGCCGATTGGCAGGCTGCAGACAGCGCCGCCTATGATTTCTACGCCGCCAAGGGTGTTGTCACTGAGCTATTGGCAGGCCTGGGCCTGCACAACCTGAAATATGAACCGGGCGAGCATCCCAGCTTCCACCCGGGCAAGTGCGCCCGCGTGCTGGCCGGCGAGCGCCAGCTGGCCGTCTTCGGCGAGCTGCACCCGCAGGTACAAAGCCAGTACGATCTGGGCGCACACACCCTGCAAGCCATCACGCTCAATCTCGATGTGCTGGGCGAGTTGGTGCCCGAGCGCTTCGACTCGCGCCCCGTACCGCAATACCCGCCGGTGATCGAAGATTTGGCCGTGGTGGTAGACGAGAGTTTGCCGGCCGGTAAGGTCGAGGCGATGATCGCCCAAACGGGTGGCAGCCTGCTGGCCGCGGTGACGCTGTTTGACGTCTTCCGTGGTGATAAGATCGGTGCGGGCAAGAAGAGCCTGGCCTATCAGCTCACCTACCAGCATGCGGAGCGCACGCTCACTGATGATGAAGTGGCCAAGCTGCGTGATCGCATCATCCGCCGCATCACGCAGGAGCTGGGCGCCCAGTTGCGTGCCTGACGCGAAACAATACATCACACGTATAAAAAATAAGAGCTAGCGATCGCTAGCTCTTATTTTGTCTATCAGCTCGGCCGCCAGGTCGTAGCGGCTGAAGGGTGGCATCAGGTACACGCCCTGTCCCCATTCTTTAATTTCTTCGATGATCTCGGCCGCGATCTTGATGCCTTCCGCCGCGGTCTGCTCCTTATCGCCGGCTTTCTCAATGCGCGCATGGATGCTTTCTGGAATGGAGATGCCTGGCACTTCATTGTTCAAGAAGGTGCTGTGGCGCGCGCTAAACAAAGGTAGCACGCCCACCAATAGCGGTTTTTGCAGCGGCTGGCCGCTGTCGGCCAACATCTGCAAAAATTTACGCGCCTTGGCCGGTTCGTAGACCGGCTGGGTCAAGAAGAAATCTGCGCCATTGGCTAGCTTGCGTTTGAGCAGCTTTATCTCGCGTTCGGGGTCGGGCGGGGCCAGGTTAAGTGCCGCGCCGACGAAGAACGAGGTCGGCTGGCCGATCTCCGCCCCGGCGTGGTCCACACCCGAGTTGAAGCCTTGCTTGATGAGCTTGATCAGGCCAGTGGGGGCCAGGTCATAGTTGTCCATCGCATCGGGATAGTCACCGATGGCGGTGGGGTCACCCATCACCACGAAGACGTTGCGGATGCCGAGCACGTGCGCCGCTAGCAGGTCGCCCTGCACGCGCAGCAAGTTGCGCCCACGCGTGGGGAAGTGCAGCGTGGTGTCGATCTGCACCTCGCGCTGCAGCAGTTCGCACACCGCCCAGGGGCTCATACGCATGCGTGCCATCGGGCTATCTGCTACGTTGATCACGTCTGCGCCAGCCTCCTCCAACAGCTCTGCGCCACGGCGTAGCTTGCTGGTCGAGAGGCCGCGCGGCGGGTCCATCTCCACTGCCACCACAAAGCGCCCGCGGGCAAACTTCTCGGCCAACTCAGAGCCCTTGTCCGTGCCGGTCACCTTTTCGGTGCGCTCAATGATGCGCATCTGGCCGTTCTCGACTGGCTCTACCGATTCTGGGTTGTCCAGCGCGGCGCGCATGGCGGCGATGTGCGCCGGTGTGCTACCGCAGCAGCCGCCCACGATGCTGGCCCCGGCGCGGGCAAAGGCCTGGGCATACTGGCCGAAGTATTCCGGCCCGGCCGGGTACAGAATGCGGCCGGCGGCCTGCTCCGGCCAACCCGCATTGGGCATCACCGAGAACGTGGCGCCCGGTACGGCCTCTTTCATCTGCTTGAGGATGCGTAGCAACTGTGCCGGGCCGCCCGAGCAGTTAATGCCGATGATGTCGGCGCCGGCTTCGTGCAGCGTGGTGGCTACTTTGCTGGGCGTGTCGCCCAGCAGTGTGCGGTCATCGCGCGTAAAGGTCATCGAGGCCAGCACCGGTAGCTCAGTCAGCGCCTTGGCGGCTTGCACCGCTTCGCGCGCTTCATACAGGTCGGTCATCGTTTCGATGAGCAGCAGGTCTGGCTGGCCCAGCAGCAGGCCGCGCACCTGCTCGTCAAAGGCCGCGCGGGCGTCCTCCGGCTGCACGCGCCCGAACGGCGCCAGGCGCACGCCCAGCGGTCCGATGTCGCCGGCCACCCACACCGGGTGGCTGGCGGCTTGGGCCGCGGCTCGCGCCAGCTCCACGCCGCGCTGGTTGATCTGCGCCACCTGCTCTTCGAGCCCGTGCTCGGCCAAGCGATAGCGATTGGCCCCGAAGGTATTGGTCATCACGATCTCGGCGCCAGCGGCGATGTACTCGGCATGGATGCTGGTCACCAGCGCCGGGTCGGTCAGGTTGAGCTCGTCAAAGCTGCGTGCAAAGGCCACGCCGCGCTCGTGCAGCACGGTGCCCATGGCACCATCGGCCAGCAGCGGCCGCGTAGTTTGTTTCAGGTGTTGTGCAAAACCAGTCATTCGTCAGTATCCTTCGGCCACAATATATGCGCCAATAAATTAAACAGAAACAGCCATAGCACCGCCACCCCGGGCAGCACCAGGCGGATGTAGCTTGAATTCACCCACACACTCAGATCCATCCCCTCGTAGAACGTGTAGGTATTGAGCCAGAAGCCGCCAGTCACGGCCAACAGCAGGGCCAGCCCCAGCCACAGCACGCGGCGTGGCCCGGCCGGGTGACGCACCGCCCACACCAGCAGCCCGGCCAGCATCACCAGGCCCAGCACTCCCCACTCAGGCAGGTAGAGCAGCTTCCTTACCAGTGAGGAGGCGATGTAGCCCAGCTCGTACAGATTCAGATCCCCGCGCAGGATCTGCGCAAAGGCGGTGGCAAAGGCCGAATCGGTAAACCCGGCGTGCGAGTAGATCTGCGGGGAGGCCCATTGCCAAAACAGCGTATACGCCAGCAAACTGCCCAGGCTGATCGCAATCTGTGCCCGGGCGCGGCGCACCTCGCGGCAATACAGCACCAGCGCCATCAGGGTCAGCGCCCAGGCCAGATGCAGGCCTTCGGGGCGCGTCCAGGCGGCGCAGACCACCGCCAGGCTGGCCCATCCCCAGTAGCGCAGGCGTAACGCCGGCTCGGCAGTGTAGGCGAGCTCATACAGCACCACCGCGGCGAGAATGTAGAACATGATCGGCACGTTGGCGTGGGCCAGGGTGCCCATGTAAAAGATGGTTGGCGTGGTCACCAACAGCAGCGCCCCCAGCGCGGCCGCCCAAGCCTGGGTGTGCTGGCGCAGGTAGGCATATACCACCGCGGCGCTGCCCGCCAGAAACAGCGGGAAGACCAGTTTGCTGGCCGGCAAACGCTCCCCGAACAGGGTCAGCATACTACTCACCACCAGCGGCACATTCAGTGGATACCAGGTGGTGAGTGTGCCGCGCAAACTCGCTCCCTCACTGAGCCCCAGCACCGAGATGCCCACCCCCTTAGCGCCCCACAGGATCAGCTCGTCTGTTTCGGTGAAGCCGTTGCCCAGCGCCAGCACCCAGGCCAGCCCCAGCGGCAAGGCCAGCAAGGCTGGCAGCAGCCAGGCATGGCGGCTAGGCGCGGTGTGCGCGTGCGCCGCGGCCGGTAGGCGCCAGGCCACCAGCAGCCAGACCCCCCAGGCTGCCGCTACCAGGCTCCACAGCAAGCCAGCCGTGAGGGGCAGGCCCAATAACAGGGCGATGCACAGGCTCAAGGTCAGCCAGGCAACCGCCCCACCGCTGCCCAGCGCGGCGTGTAGCCAGGCGCTGGCGTGCGGCAGGCTGCGCCGCGCCAACAAGCTGGCTGGCGTGATCAGCGCCGCCAGGAAGAGCAGGGCTGGCAGGCTGCTGCGCACGATCTCGCCGATGGAACTGTAGCCTGGCCAGGCCTGGCCAGGCGCGCCATCCACCGGTAGCAGCAGCGCCCACTCGTCATCAAACTTTTCGAGCCGCGCGCTCCCGGCGGCATCCGCAGGCAGTGCCGGCCAATCCACCAACAGCACGGCCGCATCCGGCACGGCGGCATACTGCGCCACGCACTCCGCTGGGCGATCTTCACAATAGATCAGCTGGCGCGGCTGGATGAAAAATTCCACATAGGCCTGCTGCATCAAGGGCAGCGGGCTCTGCACGCGCACCGGCACCACAATGCTTGCCTCTGGCGCTACGTGTTCGTTCAAGAAGGCGTAAAAATTGGCCGTGCGCTGGCCAAAGGTAAAGTTGGCGCTGCGCCACAACCCGTGTTGGCCGATAGCGTGATAGATCTCGCTGACCCGCGTGCTGTAACGGCTGGCCAATTGGCCCAGTTGCAGCAAACTACCGCCGAGCAGTAGCGCCAGCAACACGATATCCAATCCTTTGGGCCTGCGGTTTGGCGATAGGCTCATGGCTGCGCTCCGTTCGGGATGATTTGCTTGACGATCGCCAGCGGTACCCCAAGCAGATCCACACTGGCGACCACCGGCGCGGCCGGGTAGGGTGAATACAAACTGCGTGTGGAGCCTAACTGAATGATGGCGTAGTGGTAACCGCTTTCGAGGTCATAGGTGCCGCCTTGCTCACCTTCCACCAAGAGGTCCGGCCGGGCGGCGGTGCTGGCGGTTTCAGAGCTGGCTGACCAGACCACCACGCGGCTCTGCGGCGGCGCAAACGTATTCAACTGCTGCATCGCTGGTTGCATCGCCGTGCCCCAATAATCCATTTCGAAGCGTCCCGCCGCCCCGCTAACGCCGCCCACCCATTCGTTGTAGTACAGATACTGGTAGGGGTGCAGCCGCACCAGGCTGCTGACGTGGACTGCCAGCACGATGAGCAGTGCGCTGGCAAACGCCCACGGCCGGCGCGCCAGGGCTTCGAAAGCGAAACCGCAAAAAATAAACAAGGGCGGCAGGATGAATAACCATTGACGGAAATTGTTGTACATCGTGGGCGTAAAAACAACGCAATATAGCAACGGCAGCCCGGCCCACAGCGCCAACAGCGTGCGCAGCCGCGCATCGCTGGGCTGGCGGCGGAACGCCTGCCACAACCCCACAGCGAGCAATAGCCAGGTTGGCAGGCTCAGTTGCAACAAGAGCAGCTCAGGCACAAAATACCACGGCAATGCACTGCCGCTTAAAAACTGCCCGTTAAGCAGTTGCAGGTTCTCCTGCGGAAAATCGGTCATTGTGCGCAGGCTGCCGATGAGATGCGCCAGCGGCGCCGGCCACAGGTAGGGCCACAAGAGGTAGCCGGCCAGGCAGGCCACGCCCGCATACAAGAGCAGTAGCGGCAACGCCCGGCGACCTTTGTGCGCCAGCACATAGCCCGCCACCAGCACCCCGGCAAACGGCCCCACCACACGGATCGCAAAGGTCACACCGAGTGCCAGGCTGGCCAGCCAAAACGCTGGCGCCTTCAAGGCCTGCACGCTGGCGCGCCAGGGCAGTTGCTGCACCGCGTAAAGTAGCGCCTGGCGGCTGCGCGGCAGGGCCCGCAGCACACTCAACAACAAGCCCAGCCAGGCCAGCGCCAGCAGCCCGCCACTGGCTGCCTGCACCAACGCTACCCCCTTGTTAATGTAGCTTTCCAGTGGCAGCGTTGTGCTGTGCTCGGCCAGCGCCGCGAACCAGCGCCCCAGCCATGTTTCGCCTTGCGTAGCCGCCTGAGTCAGCAGCCCGCGTACCGCGGGCTGCGACCATTGCGGGAAGCTGCGCAGCAGCACGCTCAGCGTGCCCAGGCCGGCCAGCGCCAGCCCCATGCGTGTCTTAAGCGCTGCCGGCCATTGGCCCAGGTCCTGTGCCAGTGCCGCAACGCCGGCGGGGCGCGGCGGCTGGCGGCGCGCGCCCGCCGCAGGCACTTGTTCGCTCAGCCGCAACCCGGCAGCCACGCTGATCAGGAAGGCGCTAAGAAACGGAATATCTTTGCCATTGATGAAGGCATGCCCCCACAGCAAGGGCTGGCTGGTGTACAGCAGGGTCAGGGCTACTGCCGGGCGCGGTGCAAACAGACGCCGGGCGAGGGCGTACAACGCCGGGATGCCCGCCAGGAAGCTTACAAAGATGGAGAAGTGCCAGGCCGCCACACGCTCCCAGGTGGGTTGTAGCGCCACAAGCGCCCTCTCGGCCAGGCTGGCCAGCGTTACAAAGGCCGGCCCGTAAAAGCGCAGGTTCTCAGGGCCAGGGTCAAAACTGAACTGGCCGTGCAACGCCTCTTGATACAGCAGCACAACATGCTTGCCATAAGCCCACAGCCCGGGATCATCGATGGTGATGCCATAATCACCGGCCAGCCGTGCCGCCAGCAGCGCCAAGCCCAACAGCAAGCACCCGAGCACCAGCCCTTCGGGCGGTGTTCGGGTGCTTGCGCTATGCGGGCGGTGCGTGCGGGCGCGCGCCGTCATCTATCCCCGCTCGCGCAGCAGTTGTTCCACGCGGCTCTCGCCCACGCTGTAGTACTTGGCCTCAGGGTGGTGCAGTACGATCGCCGCGGTGGATTGCTCAGGCATCAATTGGAAGCCATCGGTGAGCTGCATGCCCAGCTCTTTCTCGGCCGGCAACAGGGCGAACACCTTGGCGTGGTCGTCTACTTCGGGGATCGCCGGGTAGCCCCACGAATAGCGCTTGCCTTGTTTGGGCTCCAGCCCCAGCTCGCGCTTGATGTGGCGGTGTAAGAACTCGGCCGTGGCCTCGGCGCTTTGCACGCCCAGGCCGTGCATGAAGTAGGCCTCGGTGTAATCGCCGGCGGCTTGCAGCTTTTCCATCTCGGCGGTGGCACGCTGGCCCACGGTGACGATCTGGAAGATGACCACATCCATGATGCCGCTCTCCACCGGGGCGAAGTAATCCGCCAGGCACAGCAGCTCGCCGCTGGGTTGGCGTGGGAAGCCGAAGCGGGTCAGCTCAGTCGGCTTGGCGGAGCCCAGGCTGGCCGGGTCGTAGACCAGCAGCTCGTCGCCCTGGGCCTGCGCCGGCCAGTAGCCGTAGACCGCCTGCGGTTTCAGCCAGCCGGTTTGCTTGGCGTGCTTTTCCATGCGCGCCAGGCGCTCGTCAAATTCCTTGGAGATCTGCTCCCACTCGGCGCCCTGCTTGTTCTTGGCGCCCCAGGAGAGGCGATACAGTTCGTTTTTGTACAGGCACTCGAACACCAGATCGAGCGGCATTTCCTTCACTACGTGCACGCCCCACTTCGGCGGCGTGGGGATCTTGGCGGCGGGGCCAACCGCTGAGCGGCCGGTGACGCGTGCCACCGGCCGCGGCTTGCTCTCGCGCTCCAGCTCCTTGGCGGCCTTGGTGAAGATGTCTTCGATCAGCTCACTGCGCTTGGGCTCGTCGATGAGCTTATCCATCGTTTCCAGGCCCTCAAACGCATCCTGGCAGTAGAAGACGCCGGGTTGGTAGGGCGCGCCGCCCTCGGTGTATAGGATGCGCCAGCCGAAGCGGCGGTTGATCGCCGCGCCGCCCACCAGCACCGGGTACTTCAGGCCGCGGCGCTGCAGTTCGTTGACGATGAGCGGCATCTGCTTGCTGGTGCTCACCAGCAGTGCGCTGAGGCCGATCGCCGTGGCGCCCACTTCCTCCGCTTTGCTGATGATCGTCTCAGCGGGCACTTGCTTGCCCAGGTCGAATACCTCGTAGCCATTGTTGACCAGGATCGTCTTGGTCAGGTTCTTGCCGATGTCGTGCACGTCTCCGTACACGGTGGCCAGCACCACCTTGCCCTTGCTCACACCTTCCACCTTTTCGAGATAGTTCTCAAGATGGTTGACTGATTTCTTCATGACTTCGGCCGATTGCAGCACGAAGGGCAGGATCAGCTCGCCGGCGCCAAACTTGTCGCCCACTTCCTTCATCGCCGGCAGCAGTGTGTTGTTGAGCAAGCCCACCGCGGTGATGTGGTCGCTTTCGTGTTCCTTGCGGCCGATCACTTCGTCAATCGCATCTTCCACGCCTTCTTTGTGGCGGTGCAGAATGCTCCAGTGCAGCTTCTCCTCCGAGGTCATACCTTCGGTGGGGTCCGCCGCGCCTTCTTCTTCGCTGGGGGCGCGGTTTTCGTAAAATTCGATCACCTTCTGCAGCGCATCCGGGCGCTTGTTGAAGATGAGATCTTCCATCAGCACGCGCTCTTCTTCGGGGATCTCGGCGTAGGGCTTGACCTTGCTGGCATGTACGATGGCCATATCCAGCCCGGCCTGCACGCAGAAGTGCAGCATCATGCTGTTAAGCACCGGGCGGGCGGCCTTGCTGAGGCCAAAGCTGACGTTGCTGACGCCCAGCGAGGTGAATACGCCAGGCAACTGAGTTTTGATCTCGCGGATGGCGTTGATCGTCTCCACCGCGCTGTTGGCAAATTCTTCCTGGCCGGTGCTCAGCGGGAAGGTGAGCACATCGAACACCAGGTCTTGCGGGCGGAAGCCGAATTCATTCACGGCAATATCATGAATGCGCCTGGCGATCTCGATCTTGCGTTCGGCGGTTTTGCCCATGCCGGTTTCGTCGATCGTCAGCGCCAGCACGGCGGCGTTGTGTTCCTTGGCCAGCTTGAGCACGCGGTCCATCTTGGGGCGGCCGGCTTCCAGATGTGTGGAGTTCAGCAGGCAGCGCCCCGGGGCGATCTTGAGCGCCACTTCCATTACATCCGGCTCGGTGGAGTCGATCACCAGCGGGGCTTCGATACCCATCGCCAGTTTCTTGACCACCTTGCTCATCAAGTAGGCTTCGTCGGGGCGCTCGGTCAGCGCCACGCTGACATCCAGCGTGTGGGCGCCGCCGGCGATCTGCTCGCGGGCCATTTCCAGAATGCCGTCAAAATCTTCTTCCATCAGCAGGCGCTTGAACAAGCGGCTGCCGGTGGCGTTCAGCCGTTCGCCGATCAACAGCGGCGGCGGCTCCTGGATCATGCTGGTGGCCTGCATCGAAGACGACAAACGCGCCAGCGGTTCCGTGGGGCGGGCCGGCGCGCTTTGGTGGTTGAGCGTTTCGATCAGCAACTTAAGATGCTCAGGCGTAGTGCCACAACAGCCACCCACGACGCTGACGTGGTGCTTGCTGACAAATTCAGCCATCGCTTCGGCATACGGCGCCGGCTCCAGCGGGTACACCGCTTCGCCGTTGACGTTGAGCGGCAGGCCGGCGTTGGGGATGGCTGAGACGGGCAAATGGGTGTGCTCGCCCAGGTAGCTGATTGGCTGGCGCATGTGTTCCGGCCCGGTGGAGCAGTTCAGGCCGATGACATCGATGGGCATGCCCTCCAGAATGGTCAGCGCCGCGGCGATGTCCGTGCCCAGCAGCATGCGCCCGGTAACATCCATCGTCACCTGGCATTGGATCGGCAAGACCTCGCCGGTGTCCTCAAAGGCTTTCTGGATGCCGTTGATCACCGCTTTGACTTCCAGAATGTCTTGCGAAGTCTCGATCAGCAGCACATCCACGCCGCCCTGGATCAGGCCCACGGCCTGCTCGCGGAACAGCTCGACCAGTTGGTCATAGGTGATGTCCGAAAGGGTCGGGTCGTCGGCGCTGGGCAGCTTGCCGCTGGGGCCGATCGAGCCGGCCACGAAGCGCGGTTGCTCCGGCGTGCTAAATTCGTCACACAGTTTGCGCGCCAACTGCGCCGCGGTCATGTTGATCTCGATGGTGCGCTCGCCCAGGCCGTATTCACCCAGTGTCAGGCGGTTGCTGCGGAAGGTGTTGGTCTCGATCACATCGACGCCCACTTCCAGGAAGGAGCGGTGCACGCTGGCAGGCGCCTCGGGGTAGGTGATGTTGAGGTAATCCGGGCAGCCGTTGTACTGCTCGCCGCCGTAGTGTTCAGCGGTCAGGTTGAGCTTTTGCAGGCTGGTGCCCATGGCGCCGTCATAGACCAGTACGCGCTTGGCCAGCGCATCCAAAAAGCCACGGCGGGTGTAAGTGCGGTGTGTGCTCAAAAGAATCTCCTAATTGCTTAATCAGTTAATCGATTGGTTGATTAACTGATTAACAGATGCTTTAAAAACGAAACGCCTCTATACAAGAGGCGACCGAAAACTAGACTTCATCGCCTCATCTCCCAGAATTCGTCTGTCGGATTTGGCACCGTCCGTTTCAGGGGGTTGCCGAGGCTTCAAAGGGCCGATTCCCTCCACCTCTCTGGATGAGTGCGCTGCTGCGCAGCGCGGCGAACGAAAGCGTGTTCGCCTATTCAATTGGAGGTGAGTATATCGCCAGCGGGGGGCAGTGTCAAACTGCCCAAGAAGTATCTATGCTGAACTTCAAGCTCTTTTAGGCTGCTTCAATTCAATACGTGTGTCTAGCGGATGTGATGACAAATCAACTAATCGACCAATCGACGATTTTGATTATCGATCATCGATTGGTCAATCCTCCACCTTCACCACCTCGCCCCGCTTTACCTGGAACGTATCAAAATCACGCGCCACAACCACATTGGGGAAGATCGCCCGCGCCTCGGCCAACACATCGCTCTCGCGATAGCGGCGTGAGATATGCGTGAGCAGTAGTTTGCCCACGCCCGCCTCGGCGGCCAGCTCGGCCGCTTGGCGCGCCGTCAGGTGCGCAAAATCGCGCGCCATATCCCGCTCCGATTCCAAATAGGTCGCCTCGATCACCAGCGCGTCTGCGGCGCGGCAGTGCTCCACGACATCATCCGTGCGGCCGGTGTCGCCAATGTGCACCAGTTTGGCGCCCTTCACTTCTTCGCCCAGCACTTCGTGCGGCTGCACTGTGTGGCCATCAGGCAATGTAACCGTCTTGCCCAGCACCAGGTCGCGGCGCAGCGGGCCATTCGGCACACCCAGCGCCTCGGCCTTCTCGGGCAGGAACGGGCGGCGGGCGGGCTCCTCAAACACAAAGCCCAGACAGTCTGGCCCACGATGGCTCACCGCAAAGGCACGGATGTCAAAATCTTCAGTTTCAAAGATCACCCCCGGCGCCACCGCTTTCAGGCTGACGTTGACCGGGTTCTGTTTGCCCTTGGGGATCACGCGCACGCCGTACAGCAGCGCCTCAATGCGCTCCAGCGTCCAGCTCCCCGCCATGATCTCAATATCCTCCAGCGTCTCCCAGCGGGTGAAGGTGGAGAACAAGCCAGCCAAACCCAAAATATGGTCCAGGTGGCCGTGGGTGATCAGGATGTGATTGAGGCGTTTGAAGCCCAAGCCAGATTTGAGGATCTGGCGCTGCGTCCCCTCGCCACAATCCACCAGAAAGCGATACTCATCATGCTTGATGATGTGGGCGGAGAGCCCGCGGTGCACAGACGGCGCCGAGGCAGAGGTGCCTAGAAAAGTGATCTCGAACAAAATTCCTCGTTTATGAGGGGATTGTACTTGACTCAGCAATGAGCTAGTCGGGTAGTCAACTGGTTGACCGGTCGACTAACTGACTAGCCGACTGGTAGGTATACTCAACTGAATTTAACAATGGCTAAAAAGAAACGCACCACCAAAAAAAGCTCGCGCAACCAAAGCGCCTATGAGCCGCAAATCCTGCCGGCTCTCGAATCGTTCTGGAACAGCATCTCGCCAGACCGCAAGCTGGATGCGCTCGGCATCCTGCTGGCCGGGCTGGGCATCCTCACCTTGTTGCTGGTCTTTTCCGATTCGCCCGGCAACCTCGGGGCGGCCTGGGTGCGCTTGCTGCGTGCCGGCTTCGGCTGGGGGCTCTACCTCTTCCCGCTGGCGCTGATCGTCCTCGGCGGGTGGCTGGTGCTGCGCCACTTTGAGCGCATCCCTCCACTGCGCCTGCGCCGCCTGCTCGGCATCGGCCTGCTACTGGGCAACGTACTGTTCCTGCTGCACGCCTTCCTCTTTCCGCTGGATGCTGGCGCGGCGCTGCAGATCGCCGAGCAAGGCATGGGCGGCGGGCGCGTGGGCGCCGGGCTGTACAACGCCCTGCTGGCCGGCCTTGGCCCGGCGGGCATGTGGGTCAGCGCGCTCACCTGGCTGGTGATCGCCGTACTGCTCAGCTTTGATCTGCCCGCCAGTAGCCTGGTGGCCTGGCTGCCACCCTTGCTGGCCACACTGCGCCGCCAGCCCACCAGCGCGGCCCCACCCGAGTGGGAGGTCTATCCTCCGTTGGAGCCTGATTACCCCGCCGAGCCTGAGCTGCCCGTGGCCAGCCCAGCGGCGCCGGCGGTGGTGAGCCCGCAACAACAAGCCGAGATGCAGCAACTGGCTGAACAAATTGAGGAAGAGATCGCCGAAGCAGCCCCGGCGGCAGCCCCCGTGTGGGAATTGCCCGCGCTGGCTGATATGCTCGACCCCGGCGATGTACTTACCTTCAGTGCCGACGCCGACCGCCAACGCGGTGAACTCATCGAAGAAACCTTGCACTCCTTCGGCGCGCCGGCCCGCGTGGTCGAGATCAACCGCGGCCCCACCATCACCCAGTTTGGCGTAGAGCCAGAATTTGTTGAGACGCGCGGTGGCCGCACGCGTGTACGCGTCGGCAAGATCGCTGCCCTGGCGGATGATCTGGCCCTCGCCCTGGCCGCCTCACGCATTCGCGTGCAGGCGCCCGTACCGGGCAAAGGCTATGTCGGCATCGAGGTGCCCAATGAGCAGATCGGCCGCGTGGCGCTGCGCGATGTGGTCGAGAGCGAAGCGTTCAACCGCTTGCGCTCGCCACTGCGCTTCGCCCTCGGGCAGGATGTAGCTGGCAATGCCGTCTCGGCGGATCTGGCCGCCATGCCGCACCTGCTGATCGCCGGCGCCACCGGCTCCGGTAAATCCGTGTGCGTCAACGCGCTGATCTGCTGCCTGCTGCTCAACAACACGCCGGAAACACTGCGCCTGATCATGATCGACCCTAAGCGCGTCGAGCTGACCGGCTACAACGGCATCCCGCATTTGCTCACTCCGGTAGTGGTCGAGATCGATCGCGTCGTCGGTATTCTGCAGTGGGTCACGCATGAGATGGACAAGCGCTACCAGAAGTTTTCCAAAGTGGGGGCGCGCCACATCACGGATTACAACCAACGCGTCCAACCCGCGAGCGACAAGTTGCCCTATCTGGTCGTCATCATTGATGAACTGGCAGACCTGATGATGGTGGCGCCAGACCAAACCGAGAAGCTGATCACACGTGTAGCTCAATTAGCGCGTGCCACCGGCATCCATTTGGTGCTGGCCACCCAACGCCCCTCGGTGGACGTGGTCACCGGCCTGATCAAAGCCAACTTCCCGGCGCGTATTGCCTTCGCCGTGGCCAGCACCACCGATAGCCGCGTGATCCTTGACCAGCCCGGCGCCGAACGCCTACTGGGCAAGGGTGACATGCTCTTCCAACCGCCAGATGCGCCCGCCGCGGTGCGCTTGCAAGGCGCCTTCCTGGCCGAGAGCGAGATCACGCGCATCACCACTCACTGGCGCAGCTTTGCCGGTAGCGCCGAGCAGGTGCACCCGGGCGCGCCGCGCCTCACCACTGACCACGAAGGCGAAGAAACCCTGGCGCGCGATCTGCCGCTCAAACAGATCCCTATTTGGGAAGAGATCGAAGAAATTCAGAATCAAGATGAGCAAGACAGCATTTTCGATGAAGCCGTAGACCTGGTGCGCCGCCGTGGCCGCGCCTCGATCTCGATGCTGCAGCGCCGTTTGCGCATCGGCTACACGCGCTCGGCGCGCATCATCGAGCAGATGGAAGCGCGCGGCATCATCGGGCCGCAGAAGCCCGGCGCCCAGCATCGCGAGGTGTTGGATTACGGCGGCGGCGACGCTCCGCCAGTGGGCGAGTAAATGGCCGCAGTCACTTTGCGTCCCATCACCGCGGAGAATGTGCACGCCATTCTGAAATTGCGTGTGGCTGCCGCGCAAGAGAAGTTTGTGGCCTCTAACGCCTACTCGCTGGCCGAGGCGTTGTTCCAGCCAAAGGCCTGGTATCGTGCGGTCTATGCCGGCGAAACGCCCGTAGGCTTTATGATGATGGAAGAAGACCCGGAGCAAGGCAGATACTACTTGTGGCGCTTTTTGATCGGCGCCGAGCACCAGGGGAAGGGCTATGGCTATCAGGCAATGCAATTACTGATCGAGCGCGTAAAGCAGTTGCCCAAGGCCACCGAGATGACCTTGAGCTACGTGCCTGATGAGCACAGCCCACAGCCCTTTTATAAGAAGCTCGGCTTTGTAGATACGGGGGAAGTAGATGAAGATGAGCTCATCATGCGGCTCACATTCTGAAGCGAAACAAAAAAAGCGGCCATATGGCCGCTTTTTGTTTCGCTTGGCACCAACACTTACGGAGAAACGGGGCGCGCCCCCAGCGTAAGCTCAATTTGTTGCGGTTGGCCCTCACGCAGCACGTCCAGTTGCACTACATCTCCGGGGCTGGCATGGCTGAACAAGTAAGAGATCAGCTCGTCAAAATTTTTGACGTGCCGGCCATCGATCGCCACGATCATATCGCCCTGGCGCAGGCCGGCTTTGTCCGAGGGGCCGCCGGCCACCACATTGGCCACCAGGGCGCCTTTGGTATCCTGCAGGCCCAGTTCGCGCGCCGCCGCCAGGCTGAGGTTGCTGGTGCTGCTCAGCCCCAGGTAGGGATATTCATAGTGGCCGGTGGCGATCAAGCTGGGCACAACGCGCTTCACGATATTCGAGGAGATGGCGAAGCCCACGCCGGAGTTCAACGCATCGCCCGAATCGTTGAAGCTGAACGAACGGATCGCCCGGTTGACGCCGATGACTTCGCCGTACAGGTTGAGCAGCGGCCCGCCGGAATTGCCGGGGTTGATCGCCGCGTCGGTTTGCAAAATATCGCCGGCACTAAAGTATTGGTTGGTATCAGGGGCAAAGTTCAGCGATTCCAGCGAGCGCCCTTTGCTGGAGATCACGCCCAGGCTCATGCTGCCACTCAACCCGAACGGGTTGCCGATCGCCACCACATACTGGCCCACATGCAGCGTATCCGAATCGCCGATCACCAAGGGGGTCAGCTCGCTGGCCGGGGCCTCGATCTTGAGCACGGCCAGATCCGAATCGCGGTCCTCGCCGATGACTTTGCCAATCGCCTGAAAGCCAGACGGAAAAGTCACTTCGATGTATTGGGCGTTTTCGACGACATGGAAATTGGTGACGATGTGGCCTTGCACATCGTACACAAAACCAGAGCCTTGGCCACTGCCTTGCTGCGTGGCCACGGCGATCGAAACCACGCCCGGGCTCACGGCTTCATACAACGAAACCAGCGCCTCCTGCTGCGAGAGCATGTCACTGGAGACCTGGATCTGCGGGTTGCTTTGTATCTGCGGCAACTGCATGTTCTCCATCTGCTCTTGCACCTGCTCACTGAAGTTTTGCAGGGCTTGGGAAGCATCCGGCAGGCGGATCGTGCCACAGGCCAGCGTAGCCAGCACCAGCACGCTGATGGCGGCTACAAACGAACGTGTGCGCTTTGGTTGCATAGGTCCTCTACGGTATTACTGAGTGAGATTTTCGAGAAAAGCCTTCTCGTCAGGATTGGTTACTTTAGGAATGCGCACGCGTACCTGCGCAAACAGATCACCGCGCTGGCTGGGTTGGCGCAATTTGGGCATGCCCTTGCCCTTCAGCCGGAAGGATTGCCCCGGCTGCGTGCCCGCCGGCACGGTCAGCACTACTTCGCCGTCCATGGTGGGTACGCGCACCTCGCCACCCGCGGCCGCGGTGGCCAGATCCAGCGTGATTTCGCAGCGCAGGTTATCCCCTTCACGGCTGAAGCGCGCATCCGCGCCAACCTCCACCACCAGGTACAAGTCGCTGCCATTGGCGGCGCCGGCCATGCGAATCTTGGTGCCCGTCTGGGCGCCAGCGGGGATCTTTACCTCCAGCCGCTTGCCATCCAGTTGCAGCAGGCGCGTGCCGCCGCGAAAAGCTTCTTCGAGACTGATGCCGATGGCTTGTTCGTAAGCAGGCGCGGGTTGGGCGCGGCGGCTTTGGCGCGTGGCGGTTTGGGTGAAACCGCCACCAAAGATCTGCTCAAAGAAATCAGAGAAGCCGCCCATGCGGCCACCAAACACGTCGGCCGGGTCAGCATATTGCTCGTTGCCGCCGCGGTTGGCCCATTGGCCCCAGTTGAACCCGCCGGGTTGGCCGCCGCGTTCCCATTGCGTGTAGGCGCTGCCCAATTGGTCATACTTGGCACGTTTTTCGGGGTCACTCAGCACTTGATGGGCTTCGTTAACCTCTTTGAACTTGTCTTCCGCGCTTTTGTCATCCGGGTTACGGTCGGGGTGGTATTGCAGGGCCAGCTTGCGATAGGCTTTTTTGATCTCATCCGCGCTGGCATCCCGGCCTACGCCCAGCACTTTGTAATAGTCTTTGTATTCCATAGGGTTACTACGCTCGGGTCGTTCTTGTGTATTCTATGACCGCCGTGCGCCGAGTCAATAAGAGCATTGTTAGAAACAGGCATCATGCTATGATGTCAAAACAGTGCCCAAGCAAGTCCTGCTCTCTCTTTCTCAAGCGCCACTGGCTGCCCATATGGCCCAGCATGTGCTGGAGCCTGCGGGGTATACCGTGCAGGTAGCGCTCGATACAGCAGCATTGCAGGCGGCATTGGCGGCCAGCCAACCCGATGTATTGTTCCTTGGTGAATTGGCCGGCGCGGATGCGTTTGAGCTGGCCGAACGCATCAAGGCTGAACAGCCCACGCTGCCGGTGGTGTTCCTGGCCGCGCACGCCTCGCAGGAGCAGTTGTTGCGCGGTGTGCAGCTCGGCTTCGTCGATTACCTCACCCTGCCGGTCGAGCCGTTGGTGCTGCTGGAAGCGGCCAGCCGCGGGCTGGAGCGCAAGCGGCGTTGGGAAGGCTGGCTGCGCAAGGAAACCGGCCGCGTTACAGGCACGCTCACCCGGCGCCTGGCCGAACTCGAAAGCATTCTGCAACAAGTCAATGATGGCGTGATGTTGGTGGACCGCGAGCACAAGGTGCTCATGGTCAACCGGGCCATGCGCAAAGCCTTCTCGCTGGGCAGCCGTGACCCGGTGGGCCGCCCGGTGCAAGACGTAATCCCCAATCGTGAGCTGCATGAGCTGCTGCGCAAACCACCGGCGGAGACTGCTCATATTGAGATCAAGAGCCCGGCGGGGCGCAGCTACGATGTGCGCCTTTCACTGATCGCTGGGATCGGCACGGCGATCAGCCTGCTGGATATTACCAATCTGATCGAGCTGGACCATTTACGCAAAGACTTTGTCAACACCGTTTCGCATGATCTGCGCTCGCCACTGACCGCTATCCTCGGCTATGTGGAGCTGATCGAGCGTGCCGGGCCGGTAAACCCGCAGCAGGCCGAATTCATCAAGCGCGTCAAGACCAGTGTGTATACCACCACCGAGTTGATCGATGATCTGCTGGATCTGGGGCGCGTGGAGGTGGGCCTGATCGACGAGCTGGCGCCTGTAGACATGCCGGCGATCGTGCAGGCCAGCCTGGATGCCTTACAAGGCCAGATTGAAAACAAGCAGCTGACAGTGAAGCTGGCCGTGCCGCAGGATGTCCCGGCGGTGCTGGGCAGCCATACACAATTGGGGCAGGTGGCCGCCAACTTGATCGGCAATGCGGTGAAGTACACACCGGCGGGCGGCGAAGTGCGCGTGCTGCTGCGCCGTGAGCAAAACCAACTGATCCTGCATGTGGCCGATAGCGGGCCGGGCATCCCGCTTGAGGAGCAGGGCAAGATCTTTGATCGCTTCTACCGCGCTACGAATGCGCTGCCGAGCATTCCCGGTACCGGGTTGGGCTTGGCGATCGTGAAGACGATCGTGGAGAACCACCGCGGGCGCATCTGGGTGGATTCCAAAGTGGGGGAGGGCAGTATTTTTACCGTGGTGCTGCCGCTGGCGAAGCCCTAGCTCAAATTGGCCAGGAAGTTGCGCACATCCTCAATCGCTTCCTGCTCATTGGCGTAGTCTGCCAGGGTCAGGCCGGGCTTGGTGTTGCCCGTGATCATCTTGGAGACGCGCACCCCTTGGCGGAAGATACACAGCACCGGTTTTTGATACTCTAGCGCGTAGCCGATCTCATAGCCGACCCCGTGGGAGGGCGTGCTGACTTCGGCGATCAGGGCGTCACTATCATCGATCCAGCCAATGTCGCGGCTGTAGACTTCCTGCGGAGCCAGGTCGATTTCCATGCCGGGCTCGCCCGCGGCCAACACACCCGCGTTCGCGGCGGTGGGCACGGTGTGGCCATCGTCAAGCAGGGCCTGCACGATATGGCGATAGATCGCCTCATCCTGCCGGCCGCCTACAATGGAACATGCGAAATAGATTCTCATTCTTCGTATCCGTGTGGGTGGCTTTGGTGCCAGGCCCACGCACTGCCCACGATGCTTTCCAAACTGGAGTGTACAGCCTTCCAGCCCAGTTCGCTTTGAATCAGGGCAGGGGAGGCCACCAGGCGCGCGGCATCACCTGGGCGGCGCGGGCTGTCGATCGCCGGGATCGGGTGGCCGGTGACCTGGCGGGCCATCTCGATCACCTGGCGCACGGAGAAGCCCTCCCCGCTGCCGATGTTGTAGATCATACGATCGCGCGCCCCCAGCGCGTCGAGTGCCAGCAGGTGGGCGGCAGCCAGATCCTGTAGATGGATGTAATCGCGAATGCAGGTGCCATCTGGCGTGGCGTAATCCTCGCCATAGATGGCAATCTGCTCGCGCTGGCCCAGCGCCACCTGCAGGATCAGCGGGATCAGATGGCTCTCCGGCTGGTGGCCTTCGCCGTGCCCTGGCATGGCGCCGGCGGCGTTGAAGTAGCGCAGCGCGGCGAAATGCATGCCGTGGGCGCGGCGATACCATTCCAAGGCTTCTTCCACCATCAGCTTGGTTTGCCCGTAGGCGTTCTCCGGCCCCAGTGGCGAGGCTTCGCTCAGCGGGGTATCGCTGCTGCGGTAGACCGCAGCAGTGGAGGAGAAGACGAAGCGTTTTACTCCCGCTTGTTGGGCGGCCTGCAGAAGAGCAAAAGAGGCACTGACATTATTGTCAAAGTACTTGCCGGGGTTTTGCATGCTCTCCCCGGCTTCAATGAAGCCGGCGAAGTGCAGCACTGCTTCATAAGGCTGCGCAGCCAGCGCGGCCTGAAGTGCGGACCGATCGGCCAGATCGGCCTGGATGAAGTGCGCCGCGGCGGGCAGGGCGGCGCGGTGGCCGGTTACCAGCGAGTCGTAGATGGTGACCTGGTGGCCGGCGGCGAGGAGTTGGGTGGCAACGGCTGAACCGATATATCCGGCGCCGCCAGTGACGAAAATGTGCATAGCTATTTCCCTTTAGGGAGTGGTTGTAAATTGGCGAAGGCCGCCATCACTTTTTTGAGGCCCACGCCCTGGAAGAAGATATCCACCAGCTCATCATCATCCTGGATGCGGCTGTTCAACACCATGCCCTCGCCCCAGGTAGGGTGCAGAACGTTCATGCCGGGCGTGAACTTGGGCTGCAAGATCGGCGCGCTGGGCTGGCGGGGATTTTGCCAACGGTCAGGGCGGTTAGGGTGCTCCCGGCGGGTTTGGTTGCCGCCTTCCACCAATTCATCGGGCAGATCATCTAGAAAGCGCGAGGGCAGGGTGCCTTCGGCGTAGCCGTAACTGCTCTTGTACATGTTGTGCAGCAGGATCAGTTGGTCCTTGGCGCGGGTAATGCCCACGTAAAACAGGCGGCGCTCTTCCTGCATTTCTTCGGGGTCGTCGAGGGCGCGCTGGTGCGGCAGGGTGCCATCATTCAGGCCGGTGATGAACACGGTGGGGAACTCGAGACCCTTGGCCGCGTGCAGGGTCAGCAGGGTGGGCACCTCGGCGGCTTCATCCAGCGTATCCTGATCTGACACCAGGGCGATGTTCTCCAAAAACTCTGGCAGGGTTTTGCCGCTGTATTCGGCGGCCAGGCGGCGCAGCTCTTGCACGTTGTCCCAACGGTCCTGGGCTTCGTCATCCGGCCCATCATCCGCCATCAGGTAGCCGTGGTAATCCACATCGTGGAGGATGCGATCCATCAGTTGCATTGGCTCGCTGCCCGCCTCGGCGAGGGCGTGCCAGTGGGCCAGCAAGGTGCCGAACTTCGCCATGGCTTGCGCGGTGGGGGAAGGCAGCGGGGCGAAGCGCGGGTCTTCGGGCGCGGCGCCCAATTGCATCAGTAGATCGCCAGGGGTGGTTTTGTGCTGCAGCGCCAGGGTGCGCAAAACCGCCTGGCCCTTGATGCCGATGCGCCGGGTGGGCACGTTGATCACGCGGTTAAGGCTGACTTCGTCATTGGGGTTGAACACCAGGCGCAGATAGCACAAGACATCTTTCACCTCGCGCCGGCCATAGAAGCGTTGGGCGCCTACCAGCTTATAGGGCAGGTTGGCGTACAAGAAGGCTTCTTCGATCAGGCGCGATTGGGCGTTGGTGCGGTACATCACGGCGAAGTCGCCTAGGCGGGCGCCCTCGGCCACGCGGCTGGCAATCGTCTCCACGATAAATTTGCCAGTCTCTTGCTCGTTGAGCGTTTGCTGGTAGATCACCTTGTCCCCGCCGCCGCGCTGGGTGAAGAGCTGCTTGCGCGTGCGGTGCGGGTTGCGATCGATCACCGCCATCGCCGCATCCAGAATGCGCTGGGTGGAGCGGTAATTTTGCTCCAGCAGAATGACCTGGGCGTCGGGATAATCTTCTTCGAAGCGGATCACGTTGCGGTAATCGGCGCCGCGCCAACGGTAGATCGATTGGTCAGTATCGCCGACTACATAGAGATTGCGGTGCACTGAGGCCAAATGCTTTAGCAGGCTGTATTGCGCCTGATTGGTGTCTTGAAATTCATCCACCAGGATGTGCTCGTAGCGCTGGGCATACTTTTGGCGCACGGTGGGGTTGGTGTCCAGCAGGTAGGCCGTCCATAGCAGCAGGTCGTCAAAATCCATGGCGTTGTTGGCTAGCAGCGCCTGCTGGTAGCGTTGGTAGACGCGCGCCACCACCTCGTCGCGATAGCTGTTGACGGGCATATCTTCGGGCAGGGCCAGCTCATTCTTGGCGGCGGAGATGCTGGCATGCACCCCGCCGGCACGGTGCATCTTCTCGTCAATGTTGAGGTCCTTGAGCGCCTGGCGCACGATGGCGAGCTGGTCGTCGCTATCGTAGATGACGAAATTCTGATTGACCGGCAGGTGCTCGGCTTCCTGGCGTAGCAAGCGCGCGCAGATCGAGTGAAAGGTGCCCAGGGTCAGGCCGCGCGGGCGCCCGCCGAGCAGATTCTCTACGCGGGTATTCATCTCCTTGGCGGCTTTGTTTGTGAAAGTCACCGCGAGGATGTTGTAGGGATTGACCCCCAGCTCGCTGATCAGGTAGGCGATGCGATGGGTGAGTACCCGAGTTTTCCCCGAGCCGGGGCCGGCCAGTACGAGCACCGGGCCGGCGCTGGCCAGCAGGGCTTGTTGTTGTTGTGGATTCAGGCCCACGGCAAGGTCTAGCATAACGTGATTGTACCTGTAGCGATTCTTGGCGTTGTAAGCCCATGGCACATGCTGTATAGTATTTAAACATTCCAGCAGCTGTGGAGGAAGAGCAATGGAGATGAACGAGAAGAAGATTGGCGTTGTCACTCATTTCTTCGGCGGTCCCAGTGCGGCAGTGTTGAGCCTCAGTGCACCGCTTAAAGTGGGTGATGAGATCCATATTGCCGGCTTCAGCACAGAGTTAGTGGAAGAAGTACGCTCGATGCAAATTGAGCACACTAGTGTCTCCGAGGCGTTCCCGGGAGACGATGTGGCCATCTTGGTGAGCGCCCCCGTGCGGGCTGGCGACGAAGTCTACCTGCGCCAGGCGGAAGCGGTTGGCTTTGCCGCCGCCGCCGAGGCAGATGACACAGGTATGGATGCTGGCGATGAACCGGCCAGCAATCTTCCGGTGCCGCAGCCGGCCAGCAGCATGCCCAGCCCGGCGCGCCCGTGGGATGCGCCGTCTGACGCAGTGAAGCCCGCGCCCGAACCCAAGCCAGAAACGATGGCGACGCCCTCGGCGGCGATGGCCGCGGTGAGCCCGCCCGCGCCGGCGGCTACACCCAGCGCGCCCAAAGCGCCTCCGGCAAAATCCACGGCGAAAGCTGCTGCTAAGCCGAAGGCCAAAGCGGCCACAAAGGCCAAGCCCAAGGTGAAGCCTAAGACTAAGGCGGCAACAAAGAGCAAAGCTGCACCGAAATCAAAAGCTAAAGTAGCTACCAAGGTTAAAGCCAAGCCGAAGTCGGTAGCTAAAGCTAAAGCTAAAGCCAAGCCGAAAGTTGTTAAGAAGTCTGCGACAAAGGCAGTAGCCAAGGCCAAGACTAAGGCCAAAGCTAAGACGAAGACGGTAGCTAAGGCCAAAGCCAAGACAAAAGTTGCCAAGAAGACGGTGACAAAGGCCAAAGCCAAGACCAAAAAGAGTAGCGCGCCTAAAAAGAAGACCCGGCGCTAAGCGTTTGCTGACCAAAGAGTAGAATGGGTGCTTCCAATGGAAGCACCCATTGATTTTTTAACCAACTGGGGTCTCATCGGGCATGCTTGGGCTGTGGATCTGTTGCGCCGCCAAGTGGCAGAAGGCCGCCAACGCCATGCGTACCTCTTCACCGGGCCACCCGGCATCGGGCGGCGCAGCCTGGCGCTGCATCTGGCGCAGGCGCTTAACTGCACCCAGCCGCCTGCGCCCGGCCAGTTTTGCGGGCAGTGCCGTGCTTGCCGCGGCTTTGGCCGCGCCCAGCACCCTGACCTGTTGCTGGTGGAACGCCAGGAAGGCGACCGCGAAATTAAGATCGATGCGCTGCGCAGCCTGACCCGCTCGCTGTCGCGTACTCCGCTGGAAGCTCGCTACCAGATCGCCTTGCTGCTCGATTTCCACGAGGCCAGCGAAGAAGCCGCCAATGCCTTGCTCAAAACGCTGGAAGAGCCCGGCCCTTCGGTGATCTTGTGCCTGACGGCGCGCGATGCCGACAGCCTGCCGGCCACGGTGGTCTCGCGCTGCGAGCATGTGCGCTTGCGCCCGCTGCCGCTGGAGGCGCTGGCCGTGGCCCTGCAAGCCCGGCTGGGCTTGCAGGCTGCCGAAGCGCAGTTGCTGGCCGCCACCAGCCAGGGCGTGCCAGGGCTGGCGTTGCGGCTGCAGGCGCATGGCGCCCTGTTGGAGCAGCGCCGCGAGTGGCTGGCAACGGCCGAGGCCTTGTTGCCGGCTGGCCGGGTGGAACGGTTTGCCTTCGCCGAAAAGGCCAGCAAAGATCGCCAGGAGCTTAAGCAGCTACTGCTGGTATGGCTATCGTTCTGGCGTGATGTGATGGTGGCCGCAGCCGGGGCGCAGCTACCCTTGCACAACTATGATCGCCAAGCCCAGGTGCAGCACCTAGCGGGCGCACTGGGGCTGGCGCCCGCGGCGGCCGCACTGCAGGCGGTGGAGCGCACCCTGGCGCAGTTGGAGACCAATAGCAATGCCCGCCTGGCTCTGGAAGTGTTGTTATTGGAATTGCCTACGCTGGCATGAGCAAGGAAAGGGGGCTGCATGCTATACTGGCTTAATAGCCTGACTTTGGCAGTTCCGATGCCAACCCCCTATGTGAAACCCCATGGCCGCACTCCCCGCCGCCTCTAAGGGCGACGCCGTTCGAGACGAACGGCCGCAATCCTCGCTGGACCTTTTAGTCCATGTCAGCCGCGAGCTGGCCTCTGCGCTCGATCTGCGCCTGGTGCTCGAACGCGTGATCAAGCTGTGCCTGCACAATGTGGGCGGCAGCAGCGGCAGCATCATCGTGTTGGACGATCAAGGCGCGCCGCTCGATTCCATCATCGTGGTGGAAGACAAAGTCATCCAAGAAACCACCGAACAACTTAAATTCACTTTGCAAAACGGGCTGGCTGGCTGGGTGCGCAACCACCGCCAACCTGCCTTAGTTACTGATACCAGCGTCGATGCGCGCTGGCAAGCCGCGCCCTCGGGCCGGCAAACTGGCCCCAAGTCAGTCGTGGCGGCGCCCCTGCTGGTGCGCGAAAAGCTGGTTGGCGTGTTGACCCTGACTCACGGGCAACCCGGCCTGTTTAGTGAAGAGCACCTCGCCCTGGTAAAGATCATCGGTGAGCAGGCCGCCTTCGCCGTGCTCAATGGGCGCCTGTATGCCGAAAGCCAACGCAATGCTGGCATTATGACTGCGATTGCTGAGAGTGCCTCGGTGATCAACGCCAGTTTGCAGCTCGACCAAGTGTTGCAAACCATTCTGGAGCAGACTACGCAGGCTCTGGATGTGGAGGCCGTCTCGCTGGCGCTTATCGATAGCGGCGGCCAGACGCTCACCTTCCGCGAGGCCACGGGCCAGCGCAGCAAGCAGGTGATCGGCTTGCAGATCCAGTTAGGGCAGGGCATCGCCGGCTGGGTGGCGCAGCAGGGCAAAGGCGTGCTGGTCGTTGATGCTCAGGCCGATGCGCGTTTCTACCCTATGGTCGATGAGCTTACCGGGTACCGTACCCAGGCGGTGGCCTGCGTGCCGATCCTGGCGCGCGGCCGCGTGATCGGCGTGATCGAGGCGCTCAACCCGCGCGATGGTCACTTCGATGCCACTGACCTGCCGGTGCTGGATGGCATCGGTACCCTGGCGGGCACGGCCATCGAGCATGCGCAATTGTTTGCGCAGATGGAATCGGCCCGCACGCGTTACCGCGAACTCTTCGAAGACAGCATCGATGCCATCTTTGTCACCGATCTGCAAGGCAACATTGCTGAGGCCAACCGCCAGGCGGAACTGTGGATCGGCTTCGACGAAGAAAGCCTGCACAGCATGAACGTGCACCATTTTCACCAGGCAGATTACAAGGCGCTGGGCACGGACATGGCGCAACTGCAAGATGGCCGCAGTGTCTCTTACGAATCGGTGCTGCAAGGGCAAGGCAATACGCAGATCGCGGTGGAAGTGTTTGTGCACTCGATCGTTGTAGAGGGCCAGGAGCAATTGCAGTGGATCTTGCGCGATATTACCGAGCGCAAACGCCTTGACCAGTTGCGTGAAGACCTGGCCTCGATGATCTACCATGACCTGCGCTCTCCGCTGGCCAACGTGGTCTCTGGCTTGGATGTGCTGCAGATGATGTTGCCCGAAGACCAGGATCCTACGATCCGTTCGGTGCTGGATATTGCCATGCGCTCCACCGAGCGCGTGCAGCGCCTGGCCAACTCGCTACTGGATACCTCGCGCATGGAAGCGGGCCAGCGCATCGGCAACCCCGAGCCCACCGCGGTGGCCGATATTGTGCAGGCCGCGCTGGATGCCACCGCGCCTGGCGCCCAGGCCAAGGAGATCCAACTGAAGGCGGCGGTGGTCAAGGGCCTGCCCAAAGCGATGGTGGACGCGGAGATGATCCGGCGCGTGCTGATCAATCTGATCGAAAACGCACTGAAGTATTCCGCCAAAGACCAAACGGTGACCGTGGCGGCCAAGCGCAACGGCGATTTTGTTGAAATGTCGGTGCAGGACCAGGGGCGCGGTATCCCCAAGGGAGACCTGGAGCGCATCTTTGAGAAGTTTGCCCGCGTGCAAGTAGGCGCCACTGGCAACACCAAGGGGTTGGGGCTGGGGCTGGCTTACTGCAAGCTGGCGGTTGAAGGCCACGGCGGCAAAATTTGGGTGGAAAGCGAATTGGGTAAGGGCTCTCGTTTTATCTTCACATTGCCCATCGCGCGTACGGGCGAATTAAAACAATGAGGAAGATAAAACCGGCAATTTTTTACGAAGACGGTTACAAAGGCGTCACGCTCGGCGCCGTACTTTCCCCTGACCACACGCTACTCATCGATGCTCCTTTGCGCCCCGAAGACGGGCGTGCCTGGCTGGATAGCCTGGCGGCGGCTGGCGCCAGCCGCCAACGCAGCCTGGTGTGCCTGGATGCCCACCCAGATCGCACGCTGGGCGCCCAGGCGCTGGAAGCGGATACCCTCGCGCAGGTCGAAGTAGCGCACCACGTCGGCCGGCGGGCCGCGGTATTCAAGACCCAAGCGCAAGAGCATGGCTCGGAGTGGGAGATCACGCCGGGGCTCACCGGCCTGCGTTTTGCCCTACCGCGGCTTACTTTTTCAGCAACGATGCAACTTCATTTGGATGGCCTGCTGGCGCTCGTTGAACCACATGCCGGCCCCGGCCCCGGTGCCAGTTGGCTGGCATTGCCGCAGGCCGAGGTTGTTTTCGTGGGCGATGCGCTGACCTTGGGTGAGCCGCCTTTTCTGGCCCAGGCCGATATCCCTGCCTGGCTGGAGCAATTGGAATTGTTGCAAAGCCGTGCCTATAAGAATTTCACGGTAGTGGCGGGGCGCGGCGGCAAGGCCGAGGGGCGCGACATCAAACAAATGCACAGCTTGTTGAAGGACCTGCAGGTCAAGCTGCGCAGCCTGAGCCGCAGCAAAAACCGCGTGGCCGAAATTGACAAGTTGGCCGTGCGCTATGCGGAGCGCTACAAGCTCAGCGCACGCCTGCGCACCCAGTATGTGCAGCGTTTGCGTTTTGGCATGCAGGAATACGTAGAACGCCAGGCTGGCGCTCGCCGCAGCTAGCCATGATGCCGCCCGGATACCAGCCGATCTTCGCCCTGCACCGCGGCGAACACCTTGAATCGCTGCACTATGGTGCCGTGGCCGTTGTGGATGTTCACGGCGCGCTGCGCGCCTGGCTGGGCGATCCGCAGCAGGCGGCGTTTTTGCGCTCGGCCGCCAAGCCCTTTCAGGCGCTGCCCTTTGTGGTCGCCGGTGGAGTGGCGCACTACCAGCTCACTCCGCAGGAATTGGCCTTGCTGTGCGCTTCGCACTCTGGCACGCCGGCGCATGTGGCCGTATTCGAAGGCTTGTTGCAAAAATTTGGCTTGCAGGCACAGCAATTGCTGTGTGGCACGCACCCGCCGTATCACGCGGCCAGTGCAGAAGAATTACGTGCGCGCGGCGAAGCCCCCAATGTAGCTCACCATAATTGCTCCGGCAAACACTGCGGCATGCTGGCCTACGCCAAACTGCGTGGCTGGCGCCTGGATGATTACATTGATCCGCAGCACCCGCTGCAGCAGGAGATCGTGGCGTTGTTTGCGGAACTAGCGGGAATGCGTGTGGAGCAGTTGGCGATTGGTGTGGATGGCTGCTCGGCGCCCAACTGGGCCGCCCCGCTGGCGCACACTGCCTGGGCCTATGCGCGCCTGGCCGATCCGGCGGGCTTGCCGGAGGCTCAGGCGCAGGCGGCCGGCCAGATCGCCGATGCGATGCGCGCCCACCCGGATATGGTGGCTGGCCCGCGGCGCTTTGACACCGCCTGCATGCAGCACCTGCCCGGCTTGATCTCCAAACTGGGCGCCGAGGGCTTTCAGGCCTTTGGGCTGCCGGCGGGCTTCCTTGGGCCGCAGTCGCCCGCGCTGGGGATTGCGATCAAGATCGCCGATGGCGACGCGCGCCAATGGGCCAGCCATGCGGTGGCTCTGGAGGTGCTGCGCCAATTGGGCGCGCTCGATGCGGGCCGCATGGCGGCGCTGGCTGACTATGGGCCGCTACGCCCGGTCACCAACTGGAGCGGGCAGGTGGTGGGGCAGGCCGCGCCGTGCTTTACCCTGGAGCTGGCGTGAAGGCGCTGGCCCGGCGCGCCCTGGCGATGCACCAGCGATTGCTTGAATTCTTCGGCGAGCCGGAGTGGCGCACCCCGCTGCCCGCCCTGCATGAGCTGGTCTCCACCATCCTGTCGCAAAATACCAACGATGTGAATCGCGATGTAGCCTTCTTCGCCCTCACCAGCACCTTCCCCACCTGGGAAGCGGTGCGCGATGCACCGGTAGAAGCGATCATCGAAGCCATCCGGCCCGCCGGGCTGGCCAATCAAAAGGGGCCGCGGATCAAAGCCGTGCTGCAGGCGATCACTGCGGCACGCGGCGAGCTTACATTGGATTTTCTTAAAGACTATCCTTTGGAAGAAGCACGCCAGTGGCTGATGCAGTTCAATGGCGTGGGGCCCAAAACCGCCGCGATCGTCTTGCAATTCTCGCTGGAAAAGCCCGCCTTTCCGGTGGATACGCATATTTATCGCGTTTCGGGGCGGCTGGGCTTGCGTCCGGCCAAGATCAGCGTGGAGGATGCGCACCCGGTGCTGGAGGCGCTGTTCCCGCCGGAGACGCACTACGCCGCCCACCTCAACATCATCCGCCTGGGGCGCGAGATCTGCCAGGCGCGCAAGCCCAATTGCCCGGCCTGCCCAGTGAAGGATCTGTGCGATTACTACGCGGCGAATTACAAAAATGGAAAGCCAAAGCGCTAGCGCCGCGATATACTAAACCTACAACTGAAATCGCTCGGGGAGCTTTGCGGTGTTTTACACCGCCGGAGCTGAGAGGCAGACCGCAGTCTGCGACCCGTACTACCTGATCCGGATCATGCCGGCGGAGGAATGCGCACTTGCTGAACGACCAACCTCCGGCACTTTGCAGGAGGTTTTTGTTTTGCACGCACTCGTGTTTGCCAATGGAGAACTAGCGCTGCCTGCCCGCGGCCTGCCCGCCGCGGAGCTATACATTGCGGCGGATGGCGGCTCGCGCCATTGCCGCACCCTCGGCCTCTACCCGCATGTGGTCATCGGTGATCTGGATTCGTTGCCGGCGCCGTTGCAGCAGGAGCTGCGCGCCCATGGCAGCGAGCTGCTGCCCTTTCCGGTTCGCAAAGACGAGACCGATTTTGAGCTGGCCCTGTTGCACGCCCAGTCGGCCGGAGCCAGCACGGTCAGCGTGATCGGCGGCCTGGGACGCCGCTGGGATCATAGCCTGGCCAACCTGCTGCTGGCCGCCGATGCGCGCTTTGCGCAGCTGCCGATCACCTTCTTGCATGGTGAGCAACAGCTCTTCCCCATTCGTTCGCAGGCCAGCTTGGCAGCCCCGCTCGGCAGCCGCATTTCGCTGATCCCGCTGGCCGGCGATGCGCACGGCGTGCGCACGCGCGGGCTGGAGTACCCCCTGGACGACGAAACCATCCCCTTTGGCAGCAGCCGCGGCGTAAGCAATGTGGTGGCGGCGGCTGAAGCTCAAGTGACTTTGCAGGGCGGGCTGCTTTTGTGTGTCGTAAGCCCCGCCAATTTTGATTAGGAGAATGGAAATGAAAAAACAACATACTCTGGCCCTGGTGCTGATGCTGGCTTTGGCTGCCTGCCGCCCGGCGCAGCCCAGCGGGCCGCGCACCCTCACCGTGATGGTGCACGATTCGTTTGCGGTATCCGCTGAGGTGGTGGCGGCCTTTGAGGCCGAGCACAACGCCACGGTCACCTTCCTCAAAATGGGTGATGCCGGTTCGGCCACCAATGCGGCCATCCTGGCTGGCGAACAGCCGCTGGCGGATGTGTTCTACGGTGTCGACAACACCTTCCTCAGCCGCGCCCTGGATGGCAACATCTTTGAACCCTACGCTTCGCCCTTGCTGGCCGAGATACCTGACGCGTTCGAGCTCGACCCGCAGCAGCGGGCACTGCCGGTGGATTTTGGCGATGTGTGCCTGAATTACGAGAAAGCCTATTTTGCGGAAGCCGGCATCGCTCCGCCGGCCAACCTGGAAGATTTGCTGCGGCCGGAATACAAAGACCTGCTGGCGGTGGAAAACCCGGCCACTTCGTCACCGGGCCTGGCCTTCTTGCTCGCCACCATCGGCCACTTTGGCCCGCAAGGGTACCTGGAGTATTGGCAGGGCTTGGTGGCCAATGGCGTCAAAGTGGTCAACGATTGGGAGACGGCCTACTACGCCGAGTTTAGCCAATGGGGCGGCACGCGGCCGGTCATCGTCTCGTACGCCTCCAGCCCGCCGGTGGAGCTGGTCTTCGCCGAAACTCCGCTGGACGAGCCGCCCACCGCAGCGGTAGTGGCGGATGGCGCCTGCTTCCGCCAGATCGAATTCGTGGGCATTTTGCGCAACACAGCCAATCGGGAGTTGGCCGAGGCGTGGGTGGACTTTATGCTCTCCACTCCGTTCCAGGAGGATATGCCCCTGCAGATGTTCGTCTTCCCGGTCAACCCCAATGCGCAGTTGCAGGCCGAGTTTGTGGATTATCTCGAGGTGCCGGATGAAACCGCGCCGGTGAGCCCGGCGGATATTGCCGCACACCGTGAAGAATGGATCAACGCCTGGACGCAAACGGTGTTGCGCTAGCGCGCAAGCAAGCTGAGCGATGCGTAAGTTAACCTGGCTGGCCCTGCTGCCATTGGCCTTTCTGGCGTTGTTTTACTTCTACCCGCTGGGAAGTGTTTTGGCGCTCAGCCTGGCGGAGGGGTGGCGGCCGGCCTTGCTGCAATTGCTTGGTGACGGTGCTATTCATCGTGTGCTGGGCTTCACGCTATGGCAGGCCAGCTTGTCTACCGCACTCACGCTGGCTTTGGGGCTGCCCGCAGCCTACCTGCTGGCGCACTACACCTTCCCTGGTAAGCGCTGGCTACGCGCCGTCAGCAGCATCCCGTTCGTGTTGCCCACCCTGGTGGTGGCTGCGGCGTTCAACGCGTTGTTGGGGCCGCATGGCTGGGTCAATCAAGGCCTGCAGGCGCTGGGTGTGGCGCCGCTGGAGTTCATCAACAGTTTTGGCGCCATTCTGATGGCGCATGTGTTTTATAACACCACCATTGTGCTGCGCATGGTGGGCGATTTCTGGGCGCGGCTCAGCCCGCGCAGTGAGCAGGCCGCGCGCAGCCTGGGCGCCAGCCCCTGGCAGCTCTTCACCAAAGTCAGCTTGCCGATGCTGGCGCCGGCGCTGGCGGCGGCCGCCCTGCTGGTGTTTATCTTTAACTTCACTTCGTTCGGCGTGATCCTGGTATTGGGCGGGCCGCGCTTTGCCACCCTGGAGACCGAGATCTATTACCAAACGGTGGCTTTGTTCAACCTGCCGGCGGCCGCCTTGTTGGCGTTGCTCCAACTGTTGTGCACGCTGGCGCTCACCAGCGTGTACACGCGGCTGGCGGCGCGCCTCTCGCGCCCGCTGGAGTCGCGCGCTGCACGCCTGCGCCCGCTGAGCGCACAACCGCAGCGCTGGCTCAGTGCGGCCTTTCTCGCCCTGCTGGGCCTGTTCTTTGTGGCGCCATTGGGTGGGCTGGCGGCGCGCTCGCTGACCCGCCTGGACACGGACCGTCGCCAGGCGGCGCAGGCGGGCATCACGCTGGATTACTACCGTGCCCTGGGCGAAGACCCACGCAACAATCTGTTCTTCGCCTCGCCCTTGCGTGCCATCCAAACCTCACTGGTATACGCGGGCAGCACGGTGGTGCTGGCGCTGCTGGTTGGCCTGCCCGCCTCCTGGCTGCTGGCCAAGCCCGAGCAGGCCAGGGGGCCAGCGCGCCTGATGCGCTGGCTTGATGCGCTGCTCATGCTGCCCTTGGGCACCTCGGCGCTTACCTTGGGGTTGGGTTTCATTGTGGCCTTGGATACGCCGCCGCTGGATCTGCGTGCCTCTCCGTTGTTGGTGCCCCTGGCGCATACCCTGGTGGCACTGCCTTTTGTGGTGCGCAGCCTGGTGCCCGCGCTGCGCAGCATCCGCCCGCGGCTGCGCCAGGCAGCCGCGCTGCTGGGCGCCAGCCCGGCTGAGGTGGTGCGCCGTATCGATGTGCCACTGGTCGGGCGGGCCTTGGTGGCGGCGGCCTTGTTTGCCTTTGCCATCTCGGTGGGCGAATTCGGCGCTTCGGCGTTGATCGCCCGGCCGGAATACCCCACCATGCCGGTGCTGATCTACCGCCTGCTGGCGCAGCCGGGCGCAGTCACCTATGGCCAGGCGATGGCCTTGAGCACCTTGCTGATGCTGTTCACTGGCGCGGGCATGCTGCTGATCGAGCGTGTGCGCATTGCTGAGGTAGGAGAGTTCTAGTGTTGGAGCTACGCAAGATCACCAAATCGTATGCTGGCCGCACCATCCTGAATCAAATCGACCTGCAGGTGGCTACTGGCGAGGTACTGGCCTTGCTGGGTCCTAGTGGCAGCGGCAAATCCACCCTACTCTCGATCGTAGCTGGCTTGGAAGCACCCGATGGCGGCCAGGTGTTGTGGGACGGCGCAGAGCTGACCCATACGCCGGCCCATCTGCGCAACTTTGGGCTGATGTTCCAGGACTTCGCGCTCTTCCCGCATCGCAATGTGTTTGGCAATGTAGCCTTCGGTTTGCAAATGGCGCGGCAGCCTGATGCGCAGATGGCTGCGCGCGTGAGCCAGGTATTGCAATCGCTCGGCCTGGCGGGCTTTGAGCCACGCGAGGTAGCCAGCCTCTCGGGCGGGGAGCAGCAGCGCGTGGCGCTGGCGCGCGCCCTGGCGCCACGCCCGCGCCTGCTGATGCTGGATGAGCCGCTCGGCTCGCTGGATCGCGCCTTGCGTACCCAATTGCTGACGGAGCTGACCGCGGTATTGCGCCAACACGGCCAGACCAGCCTCTACGTGACGCATGACCAGGAAGAAGCCTATGCGATCGCTGACCGCATCGCCATCTTGAACGCCGGGCGCCTGGTGCAGGTCGGCCCGCCGCAGGAGCTCTATCGCCAGCCCGCCTCAGCGTTTGTGGCGCGTTTTCTGGGCATGCACAATGTATTTCACGCCGAAATCGCCAACCAGCAGGCGCACACGCCGCTTGGCCTATTGCCAGTGGCCGCGCCGGATGGCCCGGCCACCCTGCTGCTGCGCCCTGACCGGCTCTCGCTGGGCAGCGGCGGGCCGGCCAGCCTGGCCGGCCACATGGCGTACAAGCAATTCCGTGGCAGCCAGTGGCTGGCCCGCGTGGATGTGCGTGGCGTGCCGATTGAACTAGAATTGTCGTCGGCGATGGCGTTGCCGCCACTCGGCGCCCCGGTAACGATCCATTTCGAGCCCGCGGAGGCGGTGCAAATCCTTGCTGATGACTGAAATTACCGTATACAAGCAGAACCCTGCCGGCGAGCTGATGTACAGTTGGGCCGGGCAGTTACTGCACTACCGCTCGCCTGAGGCCCTGGTGGAAGCACGCTTCAATGCCAAGAGCGGCATGATGGAAGAGATCGCATTGCAGCAGGGCGATCGCTTCATTGAGACCTATTACGATGATCGTTGGTTCAATGTGTTTGAGATCCGCGATAAAGATGACGACCGGCTCAAGGGGTGGTATTGCAATGTTAGCGCCCCGGCAATCATCGCCGCCCACCAGGTCAGCTTTCGTGATTTTGCCCTCGATCTACTGGTGTACCCGGACGGGCGCCAGGTGGTGCTGGACGAAGACGAATTCGCTGCTTTGGAATGTTCGGCGCAGGAGCGCCAGTTGGCGCAGCAAGGCTTGGCGCAAGTACAAGCCTATTTTCGAGAAAAGTTTGCCAGATAAAAAAAGCGCCGGCTACGCCGGCGCTTTTTATTTATACGATGCACGCTTACATGAAGTTGCGCAGCATATCCATGATCCCGTCGCCAAAGGTCCAGGCGGCCAGGAAGGTAAAGATGCAGCACAGCAGCAAAATGACGATGCCCAGGATCACCAACCAGGTGATGCGGCCACCGCCGCCCCCACCGCTGTTGCCGTAGGTGGGCTGCACGCCCGCCTGGCCGCCAGAGAGGCCGCGGCGGCTGGCGCCGGCGGAACCACTGCTGGGCAGACCGGTACCACTGCGGCGCGGCGCTGCGCCGGCGGAGCCGCGGCCGGGCAGGCCAGTGCCGCTACGGCGCGGGGACGCGCCCGCGGCGCCCGAGCCACGGCTGGGCAGCCCGGTGCTGCGAGAACCACTGCCGCTGCTGCGGCTACTACCACTGCGGCTGCCGCCGCCCGCCGGGCGGCTGGAGCTGGAACGCGTGGACTTGCCACGGTTGCTGCCGGATGAACCTCGAAGTGTCATGATGTCTTTCCTTACTTAGCTAATTAGTTTGTGTTGCCGTGTTGCGGCTGGCACGGCGTATCACCAGCCAGATCACCAGCGCCAACACAGGGATAAACACTATACCAATGATTACCGGGATGAGTACCGCCACCAGCGACATTGAGATCGCCGCCACATCCTCCACCAGGCCAACGGCCACGTTGGCCGTGCCGCCGCTCACGCCGGTGACGGCCGGGCGCATCACGCCGGCTTTGGCTACATGCACCGTGCCGGCGACCAGCAAACCTGCCGCCAGCGCCATCACCGGGTTGATGCCATCGATCACCTGCGTGCTGGCGGCGAAAGCGATCGCGCCGGCCGCCGGGCGGATGAAGGTTTGGATGGCGTCATTGAGGTGATTCACCAACGGGGTCTTATCGGCAAAGAATTCGATTGCCGAGAGGGCTACCAAAAGCCCAATGATCCAGCCATTGGTCAGCGTATCCCAGGGAGCGTTGAGTTGGATCACCGAGGTGTAACGCCCCAACAGGGAGACAACCAATAACGGGATGTAGGCGTTCAATCCCGCGCTCGCCGAAAGGCCAAAGGCAGAAAAGATACCGCTCAGTACGTCCATTTTTCTATCGTTCTCTCCTTAAAAGTGCACTTGATGTGCAATTAACTACGATTTTAGCATTCAAAGGTTTTGCGAATGCGTTAATCATTTATCAATAACGTAGCGACGCGGGCAATAGTTACCAGCTCCAGCCCGCCAATTCGGGGATCAGGTTGAATGAGGTCATGTCCATGTGCAGAGGTGTCACCGAGACGTAGCCGGCTTGCAGCGCGGCAACCTCAGTACCTTCATCCGGCTGGCCAGTGGGCGCCTCACCGCCGATCCAGTAATATGGGTTGTGCTGCGGATCGATGCGGCGCACCAGCTCGTCGCGGTAGACGCGCATCCCCAGCCGGGTAACTTGCACACCCTTGATCTCTTCCAGCGGCAGGTAAGGGATATTGACGTTTAGCAGGGTTTGGCGCGGCAAGCCGGCCGCCGCCACCCGGGTGGCCACGCGGCGGCAGATCGCGCTGGCCGCGCTGAAATCGCGCTGGCCGTTGAGGCCGATCGGTGAATCGAGCGAGAAGGCGATGCCGGGCAGCCCGCCGATGGCGGCTTCCATCGCTGCGGTCACCGTGCCGGAGTAGGTGACATCATCGCCGATGTTGGCGTAGGGGTTGATGCCCGAAACCACCAGATCGAACGCGTGGTCAAAGTAGCCCAGCAGCGCCAGGGCGATGCAATCGGAAGGGGCGCCATCGCTCATGTGGGCGGGGGTGCCATCGGGTAGCTCGGTGGGGCGTACACGCAGCGGGCGGTGCAGCGTTTTTACGTGCCCCGAGGCGCTCCAGTTGCGGTCGGGCGCCAAGACGGTCACGTCTCCCAGCGGTTTAACCGCCTGCACCAGGGCCAGTAGCCCCGGGTGGGTGATGCCATCATCGTTGGTTACGAGTATCTTCATAAGACATACCGTGTTAACCTTTATAGTGTGTGATAATTACCCCTGCGGTAGCATTATCGCACACGCACCGCTTTGCGGTGCCGTGCTGCCTGTGGCGCCTGTGCGAACCAGGCACAAAAACGCCGTATGGTGGCGTAATTCTCTCATTGTAGAGGTTTAAACGATGGAAATACCCCAAGAAGCCCTGAAAGTGGCCAACCCTGTCCATGCGTGGTTGCGCCAGATCGAAGTGACGTTTGTGCCGGGTGAGGCCCCCGTCTCTTCGGCAATCGAAGAAGTGGCCGATGGCCTGCTGGATAAGTTCAAGCAACTCGGCCACAACGTAGTGGACGCCCCCACGGACAATACGGACGTCATTCTCACCACCGCCAAATATGGCGAGCCGATCCCCTGGCGCAAGGCTTTCATGTTCATGGCGCGCCGCCAGTTTGGCTTGAAAGAATCCCCCGTCATCTACACCATGATCCACATGACGGAGCAGGAATTCAAAGAAAAGATCGATCACTTCACCGCGGCACTGGCGAAACAGCCGCTGGACCCGAAGGATTTTGAGTTTGAAGGGCTCTCGCCCGAGTCGCCGCGGGTGCTGATGGAGCAGGGCATGCGTGGCGGCCCGATCATGTCGCTGCTGCGTTTGCTGCAGGCGCAGGCCAAGAGCATTCGCGTGCTGCTCACCGTGGGCGACGAGCACCCCGAGCGCGTCTACCACTTTGACCTGGTGGGCGCTTTCCCTGCCTCAGTAAATTCCAGCGCGGATGCCTTCTACACCGATATTGCCCTGCGCATGGTGACCACGGAGAGCACGCATGAGATCACCAACCACCAGGTGCTGGAGCCCAAGGTAACCGCCGAGGATTGGCAGGCGATGAGCACCCCCGAGGCGATGCGCCGCGCGGGTAGTGAGCTGGGCAAGCGCAACTTCTTTACCGAGATGGTGCGCATCGAAGACCTGGTGGCCGTTCCGGCGGTCAATGACTCGATTGCCAGCCAATACAGCGAAGGCTGCTTTGGTACCTGGGACCCCAAGGTAAAGGGGCTGGTAGCCACCATCACCGGCAGCGCGCGCCCGGTGGATAAAGGCAACATCACCGATGATGACCTGGCGCTGATCGTGGGCGTGCGCCCGGATGGCGCCGGCGCTCAGGTGCGCCATGTGGATGGCAAGCGCAACGACAAACCGTCCTCCGAAGCCGTGGAAATGATGGATTTGGATGGCCCGCTGCCGTGGATCGAGATCCAGAGCGGCGAGGTCAAGGCGGAAGTGCCGGTGGCGCGTTCCAAGCTGCACGGCCACCGCGGCGTGAAGGCCTTCAACCCGGATCTGGTGGAATACGTTCCGCTCGACCCGCCGTACTATCACTACCTGGTGTCCTGCGCTACCGAAGCACAGGCCAAGGGCATCAAGGGCGCTTTCAGCCGCTCGGAGATTTTGCTCAACCCCAGTGACCCGCGTAAGATCGCCTTCACGGTGTTGCCTGGCCACGGCCTGGTAATGATCGAGAAGTGGGAAGACGGCAAGGTGCCCTTCCAACTCTTCTGGGATGCGATGGACAGCGGTGACCTGGAGATCGACCCGCACGTTCCGCAGGGCAAGATGAGCTACGAGCCCGGCCCGGATGGCCGTATGCACCTGAAGGAAGAACAAGTGCCGATGTAGGCACGCAGTGAGTGAATCAAAGAGCCCGCCATTTTGGCGGGCTCTTTTTTTTTGACTTAAGGCAAAAGATCAGCTAAATCTTGTAATGCCCTAAAGGATTCCTCACCACTCGCTACGCTCGGGTTCGGAATGACAGCCGGGACACGTGCTGCACCGCTTCATGTCCTCGCAATGACCAAAACCTTGACGTGTCATCCTGAGCGGGTTTTAGATGCCACACCAGACCGCCGAACCGTGACCAGCGTGAGGATCCTTGCTGGCATGTATTCTGTGCCTAGCTGGTTTCACACATGCGCAGCGTCCCGCGCTGCGGTCAGGATGCACGGCTAACAAAAAAGCCCCGCCATTTGGCGGGGCTTTTTGCTTTTGTTGTTTGGTGTTGCTACTTCGCTAACTCGCGCAGCACGGTCTGCAGGATGCCGCCTTGCTTGTAGACTTCGAGGTCGAGCGGGGTGTCGAGGCGGCTCTTCACGCTGAAGGCGGTTTCCTTGCCATCCTCTCCCAGCGCCATCACCTGAATCTCCGCTGCCGGGCCAGCCATAGCGGCGATGCCGGTGAGGCTGAAGCTCTCGCGGCCGGTGAGGCCCAGGCTCTCGCGGCTCTCACCGGGCAGGAACTGCAAGGGCAGCACGCCCATGCCCACCAGGTTGCTGCGGTGGATGCGCTCGAAGGATTCGGCGATCACGGCCTTGACGCCCAGCAGCAGCGGGCCCTTGGCGGCCCAGTCACGGCTGGAGCCGGAGCCGTATTCCTTGCCCGCCAGCACGATCAGTGGCGTGCCATCCGCCTTGTATTGCTGCGCGGCATCGTAAATGCTCATCTGCTCGCCGTCGGGCAAGTGCAGGGTGTAGCCACCCTCTACGCCATCCAGCATCAGGTTCTTGAGGCGAATGTTGGCAAAGGTGCCACGCGTCAGCACCAGGTCATTGCCGCGGCGCGAGCCATAGGAGTTGAAGTTGGGCACAGTGACGCCGTTATCGAGCAGGTACTTTCCGGCCGGGCTATCGGCGGGGATCGAGCCGGCCGGCGAGATGTGATCCGTCGTCACCGAGTCACCCAGGCTCACCAGCACGCGGGCTCCCAGCACATCCTCGCTGGGGGTCAGTTGCATGGTCAGCCCGTCGAAGAAGGGCGGCTTGTGGATGTAGGTGGAGTCAGCCTTCCAGTCGAACAGCTCGCTGCTGCCGGCCTGGATGGCGTTCCAGGTGTCGTTGCCAGTGAAGACGTTGGAGTAGCGCTCGGCGAACATCTCCGGCGTGACGTTGTTTTCCACCGCTTCGCGCACTTCTTGCTGGGTGGGCCAGATGTCCTTGAGGTACACCGGCTCGTTGTCCTTGCCGATGCCAATCGGCTCGGTGGAAAGGTCAATATCCACCGTGCCCGCCAACGCATAGGCGACCACCAGTGGCGGCGAGGCCAGGTAGTTGGCCAGCGCATAGGGGTGGATGCGGCCTTCGAAGTTGCGGTTGCCCGAGAGCACCGCCGCGGTGACCAGATCGCCGCTGGTGATGGCCTTGACCACCTCGCCGGCCAGCGGGCCGCTGTTGCCGATGCAGGTGGTGCAGCCGTAGCCCACCAGATTGAAGCCGAGCTCGGCCAGCGGTTCCATCAGCTGGGCCTTCTCGAGGTATTCGGTGACGACGCGCGAGCCAGGGGCCAGGCTGGTCTTTACGTAGGGCTTGACTTTGAGACCGCGTTCAACGGCTTTCTTGGCCAGCAGGCCGGCGCCCAGCATCACCGAAGGATTGCTGGTGTTGGTGCACGAGGTGATCGCGGCGATCACCAGGGCGCCGTGGCCCATCTCGGTGCGCGAGCCATTGCTGCCAAAGGTCACCGTGTCGCTCATGCGCTCAGCTGGCAGGGCAAAGCCACGCTCGGTCTTGGGGGCTTGCAGTGCCTTGTGGAACTCGGCACGCATATTCTCCAGGCTCACGCGGTCTTGCGGGCGCTTGGGGCCAGCCAGGCTGGGCTCCACGGAGTCGAGGTCAAGCTCCAGCGTATCGGTAAATTGCGGCTCGGGCGTAGTGGCGTCGCGGAACAGATTCTGTTCCTTGCAATACGCTTCCACCAGGGCGATCTGCTCCTCGGTGCGGGCGCTGGCGCGCAGGTAACGCAGCGTTTCCGCGTCCACCGGGAAGAAGGTGATCGTGCCGCCGTTTTCTGGGGTCATGTTAGCGATCATGGCGCGGTCGGCCAGGCTGAGCGAATCCAAACCTGCACCGTAGAACTCAATGAACTTATCTACCGCACCCTTTTTGCGCAGCATCTGGGTAATCGTCAGCGTCAGGTCAGTGGGGGTCACGCCTTCGCGCAGCTTGCCGTGCAGTTTGAAGCCGAGCACATCCGGCGTGAGCATGTCGATGGCGCGGCCAAGCATAGCGGCCTCGGCCTCGATGCCACCCACGCCCCAACCTACAACGCCGAGGCCGTTGATCATCGTGGAGTGCGAGTCCGTGCCGACCAGCGTGTCGGGGAAGGCGAGCACGTCCTCGCCCACCTGGCGGGTCATCACCACCTGGGCCAGGAATTCAAGGTTGACCTGGTGGACGATGCCAGTGGCCGGCGGCACCACGCGGAAATTATCGAAGGCTTGCTGGCCCCAGTGCAGAAATTCGTAGCGTTCACGGTTGCGCATGAACTCGATCTCGGCGTTGCGCTGCAGCGCATCCGCGCTGGCAAAGAAATCGACCTGCACTGAGTGGTCGATCACCAGATCGACCGGCACTTGAGGATTGATCTTCTTGGGGTCACCGCCGAGCGCGGCCACCGCGTCACGCATGGCGGCCAGGTCTACGATGGTGGGCACCCCGGTGAAGTCTTGCAATAGCACCCGCGCCGGCTTGAAGGGCATCGCGCCGCGCTTTTCGGTGCGCGGTTGCCAGGCGGCCAGGTTGCGCACATCCTGTTCAAGGATGTCGACATTGTTGCAGCCACGCAATGCGGCTTCCAGCATGATGCGCATGGAGAAGGGTAGCTTGTCCAGCTGGGTCAAGCCGGCTGCTTCCAGCTTCTTCAGGCTATAGAACGTATAGGTTTTGGGGCCAACAGAGAGGGTGCTGCGTGTATTGAAGAAATCAGTTGTCATGTAGTACTCCGCGGCTTGATTATACCGCCCGCCTCCGCATACCTTTTCAAGGCGTCTTTAATTATTTAGAAAGTTCTATAAAAAATTTTTCCGTATACAATTTTTCCCAGAGAGTTTCTTTCCCCCAGAAACCCTCCGGAGAGAAGGAAATTATGAAACCAATACGCCTTTGGGTACTTGTACTACTTTCATTTTTGCTGACCGCCTGCGCGGGCGCGGGCGGCCTGGTGTGGTTGGATGAAGACCGCGATGGTATCCACGATGCCGGCGAGCCTGGCGTGGCCGGCGTATCCATCACGCTGTACGATGACAGCGGGGCGGTGCTGGGCACTACCCAAACTGGCGCCGATGGCCGCTACGCGCTGCAACTGGAGCAGGATGAGATCTATATCTGGGCGGCGTTCGAATTGCCCGCTGGCTACCAGTTCACGCAGGCCCGCGCCGGCAATGACCCTAACGTGAGCAGCGCGGTGGACCCGCAGACCGGTGAAACGGATGTGTTCCTGCTGGAGGGCAAAGTTGACAACGTCAATGCCGGTTTGATCCTGCTGGCTAGCGCCGAGCCGGAGGCGCTGCCCGACGAGCCCGCCCGCGCCGCAATCAGCGGCCGCGCCTGGCTGGACGAGAACGCCAACGGCCTGCAAGATGCCGGCGAGCCTGGCCTGGCGGGGGTGCAGGTGCAATGGCTCAATAGTGATGGCGATGCCATGGATGAAAAGTTCACTGGCGAGGATGGCAGCTACATCCTTGATGATGTGCTCGCCGAAAGTGACTTCCAGTTGGCCTTCTTCCCGCCCGAAGGCTACGAGATCACTTCCATGGATGCGGGGAACGATGACAGCATCGATAGCGATGTTGGCCCGCAAAGCGGCCAAACCGCACTGCATACACTACCTGCCGAGGGCATGGCGTTGGACGCGGGCTTCGTGTCCGCAGCGCCCAGCAGCATGGGGCCGGATGAGTTCCCGGTGGGCTACAACCCGCTGACCGGCCAGCCCCTGTGCGAGCCGGCCGCGGCCGAGTGGGGCGTGGTGGGCCTTTCCATCTCGCAGTTCCCGCCGGCCGCCACGCGGCCACCTACCGGGCTGCAATGGGCCGCCTGGGTCAGTGAGTGGTGGATCGGCGATGGCGATACGCGCCTGTATGCCCAGTTCTACGGCTGCTACCCCGAAATTGATGTGGATGCTGTGTTGGGTGATCAGCAGGGTGAGGCGGCCCCGCAGCCGGAGGCCGGCAAGGTGCTGATCGGCGACCGCGTCTGGTATGACCTCAACGGCAATGCCGAGCAAGACGCCGGCGAACCCGGCATACCGGGCATCGGCGTGGATTTGATCCTGAGCAGCCAGGTGATCGCCAGCACCACCAGTGATGGTGCCGGGGGCTATCACTTCCTGGTCGAGCCACAGTACGGCTACAGCTATCAGGTGCGCTTTAACATTCCCGCCAATTTGCATACCTTCTACTTTGTCAGTGCCAACCTGGCCGATGACGCGGTCGATAGTGACCCCAACCCCGACACGGGCGTGACCCAGGGCTTCACCCTTACTGAGGGACAAAGCGAATACCTGAACATCGATGCCGGGTTGCGCCATTCGATTCGCATCGAAGGCATCCGTTCGGGCCGCCTGGTCTATGAAGTCATGCGCGGCTACTTTGAAGGCTGCACTGTGATCGCCGGGGCGGATCCCACCGTGCTGGCGCAGATCCAGGTCTGCGCACAGGCGGCCAGCAGCGATACCAATGACATCGGCGCAGCCGGCATTGACGTCACCAAGCTGGAAGAGGTGGCCAAGAACAACATCAGCATCTATGGCCCACCCAACCTGACCGGCAATCTGTTCCAGGTGGCCCCGCCGGATGGTTGCGTGCCGGCCAACTCGCTGACCATGTTCTACAACGTCAATAACCAAACCTACTGGAGCTATGACGAAGCCGCCGGCGCCTACATCCGCCACCAAAACACCTACCTGGCGCCGGATGTGCAGGAAGTCAGTAGCGAATCGTTGAATGGCCAACCCCTGGCGTTTGAGAATGTGCTGGTCTACTTCGTTGCGCATGAGCAGTTGAACACGGCGGGCACGATCTTTAATGTGCACATGGAAAGCACCACGGGCCGGGTGAAACTGTTGCGCGACGGGCTGGTATGCGATGCCTACTGGTCCACCGTTAATGGGGAGTATGAAAAAGACACCGGGCGTACCCGGCCGATCCGTTTTACCTATGCGGATGGCACACCCTTCCCGCTGAAACCCGGCCAGCTCTTCATCCATATGGTGCACACCAATGCTGATTTCTTCGAGCCCACCGCGGGCTCAGGGGATTGGCGGGCGCGCTGGTATGCGCCTTAACTGATAGAAAAAAGAAGAGCCGCTAGTGCGGCTCTTCTTTTTTGGGTTGCGTCATGGCGATGATGCGTTGGTACAGCGGAACGGTGGGCGACAGGATCAGCGCAGAGGTGACCAGGGCGGCGCGCATCGAGTACAAGCGCCCCACGCTGCCCAGCAGCGGGCCGCCGCTCAGCTCGCCGAGCGCATCGATTTGCCCGGCCAGGGAGAGCACCGTGGCGCGCGAACGTGAATCGATCTGCTGGTTGATCCAGGTGCGCGCCAGCGGAAAGGTTACCCGCCGTAATCCGTTGAATAGCACCATTGCCAGCAGCGCAATACCAAACTGCGCGGTGAGCGAGTAGACCAGCAGCGTTACCACCATGCCGGCATACAGCCACTGCAGCCCGCGGGCCATTGCCGGCCCGTGGGTAGTATCGACAGCGTGCTTGGCGATCTGGTTGGCCAGCAAGCCCACCAGCAGGAAGACCACATTGAGGATGCCAAACCACTCGATTGTGCTGAGTTCTAAGGCGCCCAGGCTAGGGAAGCTGAACGTCTCCAATAGATAAGGCTGCGCCAAACGATCCCAGGCCTCACTGAACAGACCCACAAACAAGCCGATCACCGCAAACACCATCAGGGCCGGGCGCAGGCGGGCGGTTTGCACGCCGGCGCGCAGCGTGCTGAACAGCGTGCGCCAGCCCTGGCGCTGCGCAGGCGGCACGGCGCTGAAACCGCGTTCGGGCATCCACAGCGCCAGCGCCACTACCAGTGCCGCCAACAGGCCGCCGGCAGCAAAATACGCGGCCTGCAAACCGATCTGCTCGCTGACCCATACCCCAACAGGAATCCCCAGTAGGCTCCCTAGAATTTCCATTTGATTGCCGGCGATCAGCACCGGGCCTACCTGATCGGCGCCCACTTCGTCCGTCACCCAGGCATCCAGAGCGCCGCTGATAAAGGTTTGGCCCACGCCGCTGATGATCTGGGCCACCAGGATCACCAGGAAGACTGGCAACAAGCCCTCCACCGCCCGGCCGGCCCCGATCAGGCCAATGCCAATGATCGCCGAGAGCCGCCGGCTATACACATCCGCCACGATGCCTGTGGGAATTTCACACAGGAAGATAGTGACTTCCAGCGCGGTGCCCAGCAGAACCAATTGCAGCGCGTCCAGCTCGGCCACTTCAACGCGGTAGACCACATGGATGGTGAGGATGATGAGCGTGCTGAGGCCGAAAATAAAATAGATCAGGCGATAGACGAGGGCAGCATTGAGCTTGGGCAATTCATCTCCGATGTCGGGGGAGGGAGGCTAGCTGGCGCTACGGATGCCGCTGAGTTCGCCTTTGATGATGATGCGCTGGGTGTTGATCATATAGGGGTAGCAACTGATCAAGGTGATGGTGGCGTCTGTGGTGGGGAACATCACCTCTACAAAGGTGGGCGCCACCAATTGGCGTTGGGTCACGGTGTAGATATAGCGCGTTTCGGCGGTCAGGATCACGATCTCGTCACCTGGCTCCAATTGGTCCAGATGGCGAAAGACTTCGCCATAGATGTCATTGTGGCCGCTGAGCACCAGATTGCCATTCTCACCGGGGTTGGCGCTGCCGATGTGCTGGCCCACCCCGCGCTTGAGCGCTTCCCAATCATCGCCTTGCACCACTGGCGCGTTCAACCCCAATCTAGGAATGCTAATGCCCAGCGCCTGTTCGGGCCCGGGCGTGGGCAACACCAGCGCGGCGGTGTAGGCCTGCACCAAGGGGCGCAGATGCTCTGGGATCTCAGCTTCGTTGGGTGCGGCGGCGTTGCCCGCGCTCGGCGCAGTGTGCCCGGAGGGCAGCACGACCGGGCCAAGCAAGGGGGCTGCGCTGGGCGTCGTGTTGACTTCCGTATTGAGCTGGCCGAGCAGATCAAGTCCGTTGAGAAAGATGTAGCCAAGCCCAGCCACTGCCAGCAGTTCGATCACCAGCAGGCTGCGTTCCACCCATAGGCGGGCGCGGCTGGTCTTCGGTGGGGCCAGGCGTAGATCGGCATCGGCATGAATGCGCGTGCCCGCCAGCGGCTCTGCCACCACGCCTTCGGTAGCCTCGGCGTCCAGCGGCAGCAGCTCGCCGGCCTGCGCATACGCTGCCACGCGGCGCTTGCGGTCCGCGCTGCGGCGCTCCAGCAGCATGCGGCGCAATTCGCCTTCTTCTAAATGCAGAGTTTTGCTCTTCTTGGCCATGCGCGTAGGGATTTTACTGCTCGGTCGCCGGCGGCTGCTCAAGCAACACAGCTTCCAGTTGGGCGGCCAGTTGCGGGCGGTTGAAATGTTGCTCTAAAAAGGCGCGCCCGGCGGCGCCCATCTGGCGCACTGCGTCCGCTTGCTGGGCCAATTGGCGCAAGGTGTCCGCCATCGCGTTGGCGTCCCCCGGTGGCACGAACACGCCAGCGTGTGCCTCGCTGACCACTTGGCGGATCACGCCATCGATCGCCAGCACCACCGCCCGTCCGGCGGCAAGATAATCGAAGACTTTGTTGGGATACACGGTGGCGTAGAGCGGCAAGGGCTTGAGGATGGCGATACACACATCCGCGGCGGCCAGGGCGTTGGCCATAGCTTCCTTGGCTAAGGGGGCAATGAAGTGCACGTTGGTGAGTTGGCGGGCAGCCGCTTGGGCTTGTAATTGCGGCTTGTCCTTACCGTCGCCCACCAGCACCACTTGAATGTGTGGCTCGCTCTGCAGCAGTGCCGCGGCATCCAGCAGCACGCCCAGATCATTCGAGAGCCCGTGCGCGCCGGCATAGAGCGCAACAAAAGCTCCTTGCAAACCGTGCTGGCTGCGGAAAGCGGCGCCATTAGCGGCGGGGTCAAACATGCTGGCATCGGCGCCGTTGGGCACCAGGCGTACGCGGCGGGCGCCGCGCGCCTGCACATGGCGCTCAAAGCCGGGGGAATTGATCAGCACCGTATCGGCAGCGCGATAGAGCTGGCGCTCCAGCCATTCGGAGGCGGCAATCAAGGCGCGGTTGCGCAGCACGCCCACGGCGATGGCGAAGGCCGGCCAAAGATCACGCACCTCCAAGACAAAACGCGCCCGCTGCCAGCGTGCCAGCGCCCAGGCGCTGACCGCCTGGAAGATCGGCGGGGTGGTGCCCCAGACCACATCCACGGGCTTGACGCGCAGCCCGGCCCAGAAAGCGTTCCAGGTAAAACTCAAAAAATTGAGCACGCGCCGCGTGAAACTGCGGTGCAGCCCAGGCAAGGTTTTGACGCGCAGGATGCGCAATTGGCCGCCGCCTGGAAAATCGTGGCTTTCAAGGCCTTTGTCGGCATCACTGCCGGTGAGGTAACTGGTTTGGCTGGCGATCACGGTGACGCGATGGCCGCGCTGTGCCAGGTAGCGCGCAAATTCGTAGTGGCGCGTGCCGCCGGCCTCGTCGAGGGCAACGAAAGCCTGGTGAATCAGCAATATATGTAAAGGAGAGGCGTTCATGCGGGCAACCGGAAATATGTGGTGATTTTGTGCAAAGCCCCATCGTATGGCTCGGCGATCAGTGCCAAGGCGGGCTGCTTGCTGCCATAGGTGGCTGAAACCCAGCCGGCGATGGGAGAGCTAGCCGCGCTGCCATGCAGGCGTTGGCCGGCACGCAGCAGGCTGAGCGCCTGGCCCTCGATCTGGATTTCGATGCGCCCGCGCGGCGAACGCAGTTGCAGGGTATCGCCGTGCAGCTGCCACGGCCAATCGGGCAGCAGCCAATGCAGGCGGCCGCGCTGGCCTTGCGTATCGCCCAACACTTCATCGGTGATGCGCCAGGCCTGCGGCAGCGCCAGCACGCTGCGGCGGTGGATGCATCCTATTGCGCGGTAGCCATCGTGCTCGGCACTGGCGTGCTGGCGGCTGTGTTGCAGCACGCACGCTTGCGCAAAATCAAGCCATAAGAAGCGCCCGGCGCGTTGCATCTGTTCGCGCCCGGCCAGCATCAGGGTGTTATGCACCGCGGTACTGGCCAAGGCATTATCCCAGGGGGCGGCGGCAGTATAGCGGTAGGTGCCAGCATCCAGGGCAATGTTCAAACCGCGCCACCACAGATCCAGATGTAGTTGATCGGCGTGGCCTGGGCGCCCGTTGAAATGGGCGGCGCGCAGATAGGCCCAGCTTTCGCCGCGTTCCAGGCGCAGCGGGGCACGCGTTTTGCGTGCCGCGGCGGATGTGCGTGGCGTGCCCCGCGGCGCGGCCAGCCCGAGCCATAGGGGCAGCTCATCCCACGGGCCGGCTGGCAGCCCGGTTACGCCGAGTGCCCAGGCGGCGGCTTGCAGCGCCGGGCGGTAATCGGCAAAGGGCGCTACGCTGAATGGCAGGATGTAGGCGCCGTCATTGGGGCCGAGATTGACTGCCTGGCCGCTGCGCTCGTCAAGCAGGCCGAAGAGCCAACGGCACGCCTGTCCCAGCTGGGCCAGGGTGGCGCGGGGCAGCGGTTGGGCTTCTGCTCGCGCCAGGGCGGTGGCCCAGGTAGCCAATTGCAACATCAGCCGTTGGTAATTGGCGCTGTGCTGGCTGTAGGCACCATCCGGCGCCACCTGGCGGCGCACGCCGTCTATAAAGTGCTGGCGGCCCAAACGTTGCCACTGCGCCGCCTGGGGGTGATCGGGCAGCATCAACCCCGCCGTCCACAGCCCCAGCGCTTCACTGAGCAGGTGATTGTTGTTCTGGGCGCGGGCATAGCGCAGGCTGATCGGAATGCGCGCGGCGTGCGCGGCCAGCGCCTGGCTCAACCAGGCTTGGCGAGCCACCGTGCTGGCCTGCGCTTCGGCCAGCAAGTTGAAGCTAAAACTCAATGCCAGCAGGCGCAGCGCCACTTCCTGAGCGGAAGACCAGTGCGGACCGCAATTCACCGGGTTGGCCGCCAGGAAACGTTGCACGCGTTGCCACCAGGCGCGCGCATAGCGTTCGTCACCACTGAGCCAGTAGGCGCGTGCCAGCAAGGTAGCCCAGCCCAAACGGCCCAGCTCCCATACGGGCTTGATGTCCTCGCCATCCGGCAGCGAGCGCGTGTACTGCGTCCAATGCTGTTGTGGAGTGCGCCGCGCCAGTGCCAGGCGGCGCGGCGGGCCGCCGAACAAGCGCACCTGCCCGCGCAGCACCTCGGCGGCGGCGGCCAGTACTTCGCGCTGGCGCGTACCGAGCAGGCGGCGCAGAGCGGCAGGCGCTGCCGGTTCGATGATGCGCTGCAGTGCGCTGGGCGGTTGTGCCCGCCCGCCAGCAGGAGTGCGCAGGCGCAGCCAGCCGCTGCGCAGTTGCAGCGCGTAGAGGGCGTAATCCGCCATTTGGCGCAGGCCAAGCTGGCGGGCCGCTTTCATCAGGGTGCGAATGCGTTGGGCAGCCATGCGAAACTGAATTGTAGCCGCCGCCTGTTGCCCGGCGCGGCTTAATTGGCTTCACACCTTGGCGGCCGCTGCTCAGGTTAGAATCCAGCAGGTGAAGCGCCTTGTCGTAGTGGTGGCCCTGTTTGCCGCCGCCATCCCCTTGCAGGTATCGGCCCAAACTGGGGCGCGTATTAATCTGCGCTCCGTGCAAACCGATCAGTTTCCGGTGATCACCGGCTATTTCAATGCGCAGGATGCCAGCGGCGCACAGATCAGCGGGCTGCAGGCCGAGCAATTGCAAATGCAGGAAGATGGCATCCCCCAGCCGATCCAGCAACTGCGCAATGTGGATATTGGCCTGCGGGTGATCCTGGTGATCACGCCGGCCGAGCCCTTCGGTATCCGCGATGCGCAGGCCACCTCACGTTTCGACTATGCCAAGCAAGCCATCCATGCCTGGGCGGGCACGCTCTCGCGCACCAGCGATACCTTGCTCACCCTGATCACGCCGCAGGGCACGCAAGTTAGCAATGGCATGGTGGCGGAATGGCAAACCGCGCTGGATGCGCTGGAGATCGGCACGACCACGCTGTATCCCGATGTAGGGCCTTTCAGCCAGGCGCTGGCCCTGGCCGCTCAGCCGGCCGCCAACGATGCCAATACTGTCATCTGGTGGGTGACCAGTACGCCGCGCCTGAGCGATCTGGAGGCCAATGCGGCCGACTGGCTGGCCCAACTGGAGGACACAGGCGTTCCGGTGGTGATCTGGCAGATCGATTCGCCCTCCCTGTTCGAGAACGAGGCCTCGCAAACCTTGCTCAGCCTCAGTGCGGTCAACTCCGGCCAGCGCGTGGCCTCCTCCGGCCCTGAGGCGCTCAGCAGCCCCGAGCCGTATTTTGCCCCGTTGCGCAGCGCCTACTTCTTTCAATACTATTCGCAGCTGCGCCGCAGCGGCGATCATGAATTGATCCTGCAATCGCAGGGCGACGGGCTGACCTCACAGCCGTACCCGATCGCCCTGGATATCCTGCCGCCCAATCCCATGCTGGTCAGCCCGCCAGGCCAGATCGCCCGCGGCCCGGCCGCGATCGACCCGCAGTTGCTCTCGCCGTTCAGCCAGCCGATCGAGCTGCTGGTCGAGTTCCCGGATGGCTTTGAACGCAATCTGGTACGCAGCAGCCTGTACGTCAATGATCAGTTGGTGGCAGAGAACAGCACTGCACCCTTCACCCATTTTGCCTGGGACTTGAAGCCATATACCCAAAGCCAGCAGGTGTTCTTGCGTGCCGAAGTGCAAGATGAGCTGGGCCTGGTGGGTGAGAGCATTGAATTCCCGATCGAGATCAGCGTCCAGGCGCCGGCTACCTGGTTCCAGGCGCTGCTGTCACGCGCCGGCTCTGTGCTGGCCTTTTCGGTGGTACTGATCGCCGCCGGGGCGTTCTTTCTGGTGATGGTGCTCTCTGGACGCATCGCCCCCGGGCGCCTGGGCCGTTTATTGACCCGCCAACGCCGCCCGGCGCCGCGCCCGGCGATCGACCCATTGCAAGACACCCCGCTCGATATGATCGTCACGCCACAGCTTGCCAGCGCGCCGGAAAGCGAAAGCGAGCGCCCGCCAGCCTATCTACAGCGCCTGGCCATGCAAGACCCCACCCAGCCGGCGCAGATCTTCCCGCTGGCGGCTGCCGAGAACCTGATCGGCGCGGCGCCCACCTGTGACCTGATTCTGGCTGAGCCTTCGGTGGAGAAGCAGCACGCCCGTATTCGCGTAGATGAGCTGGGCGATTTTTATCTACTCGATGAAGGCTCGCACGCCGGTAGTTGGATCAACTATGCTCCGGTATCGCTGGAAGGCAGCCGCCTCCAGGATGGCGACATCGTACATATTGGGCGCGTGGCCTTTCGTTTCCTGCTGACCAAATAAGCTTCGCCGGCCCACTGGTGTGCCGGCACGCTCTCCACTATCATGTGGGGGTGGATGTCTATCTGCCCCTGCGCCAGGCCCTGGCGCCCTTGCCGGCGGCCACCCGTGGCTGGTTGCGGCGCGTGATCCGCGCCGCGGAGCACGCCGGCGTGCCGCTGTATCTGGTGGGCGGCTACGTGCGCGACCGGCTGCTTGAGCGCCCCAGCCTGGATTTGGATCTGGTGCTGGAAGGCGATGCGATTGCGTTCGGGCGCCGTGTCCAGCGCGCCCTGGGGGGAGCGCTCACCGTCCACAAAGCTTTTGGCACCGCTGTGTGGCAACTGCCGGCGCAACGCGGCCTGCCCGTCTTCGTCGATTTGATCTCGGCGCGGCGCGAGCAATATGCTCACCCCGGTGCGCTGCCCACGGTTGAGTTTGCCCCCTTGGTTGAGGACCAGTTCCGCCGTGATTTCACCATCAATACCCTGGCGCTGCGCCTGGATGGGCCGCACGCGGGGCAGATCCTGGATGCGTGGGGTGGCCTGGCCGACCTGCGCGCCGGTGTCATCCGTGTATTGCATGAGCACTCGTTTAGCGATGACCCTACGCGCATCCTGCGCGCCCTGCGCTTCAGTGGCCGCCTGGGCTTTGCGCTCGAGCGCCAGACGCGGCGACAGTTGCGCGCCAATCTGCCGCAGTTGGAGGCCGTGTCAGGCGAGCGCATCTACAAAGAATTGGAACTGATCCTGCTGGAGCCGCAGCGCGAGGCCATGCTGCTCGCGCTGCAGCGCTACAAGGTGTTGGCTGCGATCAGCCCCGGCCTGCGTTTTGATGCCCGGCGGGCAGCGGGCTTGGCGCGTAGCCGGCCGCCCGAGCCGGAGTGGGAGCTGAGTACCACGCCAGCGCAGCTCGGCTTCACCCTGTGGTTTGCACAACTACGCCCCGCGGCGGCGATGGCCGCGGCCACGCGGCTGCGTTTTAGCTCCAGCGTGACCGAAGCCGTGCTGGCAGCCACCAGGCTGCAGGCGCAAGCCGCCAGGCTGGCTGCGCTGCCGGTTAGCGCCTTCACGCAGTATATGGATTCGATGCCGCGCCTGGCACTGTATAGCGCCTATGTACTACAGCCGCGTGGCAGATACCGCAACCGTTTGCTGCGCTACGTCAAAGAATGGCGCCATGTGCAGCCCTATACACGCGGCGCAGAGCTGCTGCGGCGCGGCCTCACACCGGGGCCAGCGTACAAATCCATCCTCTACCAGTTGCGCGCCGCCTGGTTGGATGGCAAGCTGAAGACCCAGGCGCAAGAGCAGGCCCTGCTCGCGCAACTGCTCGCCCAGCAAAGCGGGGCCGGCGATGAACAACACTGAAGCACACGCGCCCGCCTTGCCTGCCGGCTACCGCATTCGCGCGCTGGGGCCGCAGGATGCGCTGGCCCTGGAATGGGAAGGCGAGTACAGCCACTACCGCCGGCTGTATGCCTTGGCGCTTAGCCGTGCCGCGGCGGGCCAGGCGCAGTTGTGGGGCGCCGTGGATGCGCATGATGCCCTGGTGGGGCAGGTGTTTGTGTTGCTGTATGCGGAGAACGACCTGGTGAGTGCCGATGGCCACTCTTGCGCCTTCATCCACTCGTTTCGGGTGCGGCCGCAGCACCGCAATGGCGGGCTGGGCACCGGCTTGATGCAGCATGCCGAAGCAGACCTGCGCCAGCGCGGCTTTGGCTTTGTTACCCTCAACGTGGCTGACGATAATCCCGCGGCGATGCGCCTGTACCGCCGCCTGGGGTACCAGCCGCTGCAGCCTATCTCCGGCTATTGGAGTTTTGTCGATCACGAAGGGGTGCAGCGCTATCGCCATGAACCGGGCTGGCGGATGGGTAAGCAGCTGGTGAGCGGCTGAGCGCGCAGGCTGCCAGACTTGCCATTTCGATTTCAGAATGCTAAAATATCCAAGCTTCGTAACCGCATAGTAGTGGCGAGAGAAGTGGGCAACCCCCACTTTTTTGCATATGTAGTATTGGTAGCCTTTTAGGAGTTAGGGATGAAGAAAGAATTCGCTCTGGCATTCAATGAAGTCCTGGATGACAAGCAGCTGCCGCGCGACGTAGTCGTCGGCGCATTGGAGGCTGCGCTGGTTTCGGCCTACCGCAAGACGGTCAATGCATCCGCGGCCCAGCAGATCGAGGCGCGCATCAATGAGACCACTGGCGAGATGCAGATCTACGCCGAAAAAGAAGTGGTGGAAGAGGTGCAAGACCAGCGCACGGAAGTGACGCTGGAGGACGCCCGCAAAGAGACCCCAGAAGCCCAACTGGATGACATCGTGATGGTGGAAAGCACGCCCGAAGATTTCGGGCGCGTGGCCGCCCAGGCGGCGCGCCAAATGATCCAGCAGCGCATCCGCGAAGCCGAACGTTCCGCCCAGAAGGATCACTTCTCCACCCTGGAAGGCGAGATCGTCAACGGTGTGGTGCAGGCGGCCAACCCGCACATGATCACGATTGGCCTCGACCGCAAGGCCGAAGGCAAGATGCCGCGCAGCCAGCAAATTCCTGGCGAGCGTTTCCGCGTGCATGACCGCGTGCGCGCCCTGCTGCTCGAGGTCAAAGACACCACGCGCGGCCCCGAAATTATCCTCAGCCGCGCCCACAAAGACTTCCTGCGCCGTTTGCTCGAAGACGAGGTGCCTGAGATCTACCAGGGCTTGGTGGAGATTCGTTCCATCGCCCGCGAACCCGGTTACCGCTCCAAGGTGGCCGTCTCGGCGCTGCAAACCGGTATTGACCCGGTGGGCGCTTGTGTAGGTATGCGCGGCGTGCGCATCCAGGCCATCGTGCGCGAGCTGCACGACGAAAAGATCGACGTCATCGAATGGAATTCGGATCCCTCGCAGTTCATTGCCAAGGCGCTCAGCCCGGCGCGCGTGACCGGCGTCTATCTCGAGGAGCTCGGCGGCGGCAAGACCGCCACGGTGGTGGTGCCCGAAGACCAGCTTAGCCTGGCGATCGGCCGCGATGGGCAGAATGCCCGCCTGGCCGCCAAGCTGACCGCCTGGCGTATTGACATCAAGAGCCTGCCCGAGGCGGCGGCGGATGCCCTGGCCAAAGCCCAGGCGGATGCTAGCTTCCTGGAGCAGAACCCCGAATGGGGCGAGCAACTGCCTTTGGTGGAAGTGGCGCTGGCCAAGAAAGCCGAGGGCCGCCCGCTTACCCCTGAAGAATATAGTTTGCTTGGCCGCTTTGTGGATCGCATTGAACGCGGCGCCCAGAGCGAACGCGAAGCCATCCTGGATGCCGAGCGGCAGAAGCGCGCCGATGTGGAAGCTACGCTGCCGCAAAGCGCCTTCGATATTCCGCTCGACGATCTGGGCCTGGCGCCGAGTTTGGCGATCAAGCTCAGCGGCGAGGGCTACTCCACGATTGGCGAGCTGATGACCCAGCTCGCCTTGGATAGCGATGTGCTACTGGCAATGGAAGGCATTGGCCCGGAGACCTTGAAGGCCATTCAAGCCGCGGTTGACGCGTTTGACTTCCCGGTGGTGGAAGCTGCCGAGGTGGTGGAAGCCGAGCCGGTGCTTGCCGAGCCGGAGCCGCAGCCAGTAGCGGAAGCGCCGCAGGCCGTGGCCCCCGCTGCCGTAGAGGCGGTGGAAGACGACGCTCCGGTGCAGCTCTCGCAGGAAGATGAAGACCTGCTGGCGGCGATGCAGGCCGAACGCCCCGCCCCCGGCCAGTCTCTGGAAGAGATCTTTGCCAAGACCACGGCTAAGCTCACTCCGGGCAAGGGCAAGCCTGCCAGCAGCCCGGCCGCGGACGACAAGAAGAAAAAGAAGAAAAAGAAATTCCGCGAGCTGGACTACGATCCGGATACGGATACCACCATTCCGCACATGCGGGATGAGTGGGAACAAGACTAAACTCGCTCAAAGGACTTATGGCGAAGCCCACGAAGCCATCTTCTGGGCGTCCCCGGCATGTGCCCCAGCGCACCTGCGTAGCCTGCCGCGAAACTGAGGCCAAGGCTACGCTGGTGCGCCTGGTGCGCACGGCAGATGGCGTCTTTGCAGATCCCACCGGCAAACAGCCGGGGCGCGGGGCCTACTTGCATGCCCAGCGTAGCTGCTGGGAGCGTGGCATCCGCCACAGCCTGGCCAGCGCCCTGCGCACCAACCTCAGCGAGGCGGATGTGCAGCGGCTGAGCGCATTTTTTGACGCGCTGCCGCCGAGTGAGTAGTTGCCGTGTGCTCCTGATGGCACGCGCGCAGCGAAAAAAGCCAGTTGGTAGAATGTGCTGCGGGGGAAGCAGTTCTTATGGATAGAAGGAGATAGTGTCATGGCAGAAAATGTGAAAGATCCTCAGAGCAAGTCCATTGAGCTCCCCGCCAACCTCACCGTGCGTGAGTTGGCCGAAGCCATTGATGCCAGCCCGATCCAGATCATCAAGACCCTGATGTCTAACGGGGTCATGGCCAATATCAACCAGCAGATCGATTTCGATACCGCCGCCGTGGTGGCCGCTGAAATGGGCTACGAGGCCAACCTGTTGAAGGTGGACGAGCTGGAGAACAAGCCGGTGGGCGAGGTGCCCCTGTGGCGCCAACTGATCGCCAACGAAGATAAGGCTAACCTGCAGCCGCGTGCCCCGGTGGTAACCATTCTCGGTCACGTAGATCACGGTAAAACCACGCTGCTGGATGCCATTCGCCAGACCTCCGTGGTGAGCGAAGAGGCCGGTGGCATCACCCAGCATATCGGCGCCTATCAGGCCACCCACAAGGATCGCTTGATCACCTTCCTGGATACGCCGGGCCATGCGGCCTTCACCGCCATGCGTTCGCGCGGCGCCCAGGGCGCTGATGTGGTCATCCTGGTGGTCGCCGCCGATGACGGCGTGATGCCGCAGACCAAAGAAGCGCTGGCGCACGCCCGTGCTGCCCGCGTTCCGCTAGTGGTGGCGCTCACCAAGGTGGATCGCCCCAACGCCAATCAAGAGCTGGTCAAGAAGCAGTTGGCCGACAATGGCCTGATCCCGGATGAGTGGGATGGTGACACCATCGTGGTGCCCGTCTCGGCCAAGCAGAAGATGGGCTTGGAAGACCTGCTGGAAGCGATCCTGCTGGTGGCGGATAACACTGAAATTTTGGCCAACCCCAACGGTGAAGTTATCGGCACGGTGATCGAGGGCGAGCGCGATCCTTCGCGCGGCGTGATCGCCACGCTGCTGGTGCAGAATGGCACGCTCAACATGGGCGACACCGTAGTAGTGGGCACCACGCATGGCCGCTTGCGCGCCATGTTCGATTTCGCCGGCAAGAAGATCGAGAGCGCCGGCCCTTCCACGCCGGTTTCGGTGATGGGCTTGAATGATGTGCCCGTGGCGGGTGAACCCTTCCGCGTCGTAGAGAACGAACGCGAAGCGCGCGTCCTCGTGGCTGAGCGCATCGAAAAAGAGAAAGCCGAGAAAACCAACTCCGCTGGCCCGCTGACCCTGGAGAGCATGTTCGAAGCCTTCCAGGCCGGGCATGTGCGCGAGCTGCGCTTGATCGTCAAGGCTGATGTGCAAGGTTCGCTGGAGCCGATTGTCTCCTCTTTGGAAGAGATGAAATCGACTGACAAAGAGGGCGAGATCGGCGTGCATGTACTGCACACCGGCACTGGCAACATCAGTGAGAGCGATATTCAGCTCGCCGCGGCCTCCAAGGCGATCGTCATGGGCTTCAATGTTGTGGCGGATGGCCCGGCGCAACGCAAGGCCGAAAAAGAAGGTGTCTCCATCCGTATCTACGACATCATCTATCGCATGACCGAAGATGTAGAGAAGGCGCTTAAGGGCATGCTCAAGCCCGAGCTCAAAGAACGGGTGATCGGCAAGGCGGAAGTATTGCAGGTCTTCAAGATCAGCCGCTACGGCAAAATTGCCGGCTGCCGCGTCACCGAAGGTGAGCTGCGCCGCGGCGCGTTCATTCGTATCTACCGCGGCGGCACCCTGGTGCACGAGGGCGATCTCAGCTCGCTGAAGCATGAGAAGGATGACGTCAAAGAGGTCAAGACCGGCTTTGAGTGCGGGATCAACCTCAAGGACTTCGATGACTTCAAGGAAAAAGATGTCATCGAGTGCTATGTGCGCGAGCTGGTGGCGGCCCAGTAGGCTGGCCGCTAGCAGGGCTTGATAGGCAACCATGGTTTCGCTTTCACGGGCTGCACGGATTGGCAAACGCATGCGCGAGCTGCTCTCTGAGCTGCTCTTATTCCGCGTGACCGACCCGCGCTTGCAGGGCGTGTATGTAACCGACGTAAACGTTGACCGCGAGCTCTCCGTAGCCAGCGTCTTCGTCTCGGCGCTCGAAGGCGTGGCACGCGAGAAGGAAGTGCTGGCGGGGCTCAAGCATGCCAGCGGCTTCCTGCGTAGCGAGCTGGCGCGTGAGCTGGATTTGCGTACCTTTCCGCGCTTGCGCTTCGTGTGGGACCCTACGCCGGAGCGCGCTGAGCGCATCGAACAGATCATCAACGAACTTAACCAGAACAAGCCGGATGCCTCGGGCGGCGGTAGCCGTGGATAAGGCCCGGCTGCAACAGGCCGCCGCGCAACTGCACGCCGCCCAACACATCCTGATCACCTCGCATGTACGCCCGGATGGCGATGCGATCGCCTCGGTCTTAGCGTTGGGCCTGGCGTTGCAGGCGCAGGGCAAGCATGTGCAAATGGTGCTGGCCGATGGCGCCCCGGCTGATTTTGATCATCTGCCAGGCTGGCACCAGGTGGTGCGCAGCGGCCAGGCGCCGGTGGACCTGGTGGTGACCGTGGACGCGGCCAGCCAGGAGCGCTGTGGCGAAGCCCTGCGTACTTTCCCCCAAGTGCACATCAATATCGATCATCACATTAGCAACACCAATTTTGGTGAACTCAATCTGGTAGACCCAAGCGCGGTGGCCACTTGCGCCCTGTTGGCCGAGCAGTTTGCCGCCCTGGGCCTCGAATTCTCGCCCGGAGTGATCGATGCGTTGCTCACTGGCATCCTCACCGATACCATCGGTTTCCGCACCTCCAACATGAACCCCAAGGCGCTGCGCCTGGCCGCCGATTTGGTAGAGATGGGCGCTGATCTGCCCGCGCTGTATGAACGCGCCTTGTTGCGCCGCTCTTTTCGCGCCATGCGCTATTGGGGCGCCGGCCTCACCAGCTTGCAGCAGGAGCCCGGCCTGGTATGGGGCAGCCTGACCCTGGCAGACCGTAAGGCCGTGGGTTACCCCGGCAACGATGATGCCGAGCTGGTCAACAATATCGCCACCATTGAAGGCGCGCAGATTACTGTGCTGTTTGTGGAGCAGGCCGACCAGCAGGTCAAGGTCAGTTGGCGCAGCCAGGGCGGCCAGGATGTAGCCCGCATCGCCGCCCAGTTTGGCGGCGGCGGCCACACCGCCGCGGCCGGTGCGGTGGTGGCGGGCAGCCTGGCGGAAGCCCAGGCGCGCGTACTCAGTGCCACCCGCGCCGCGTTGCAGGATGCCTAGGCGGCCGGCGATATCCGAAAGACCTATAGTTAATTTGCGTCTAAGACGTTAGAAAGAACATGGAAAGGAAACTATCGTTTTCACATGCATGACTATCACTCAGATCCTGGGGATAGGGGAACTATGAATCACGACGTCAACAACCTTGTATCCGGCGTGCTGGTAGTAGACAAGCCCGTAGGCCTCACTTCGCACGACGTAGTGCAGATCATCCGCCGTGGCACCGGCATTCGCCGGGCAGGGCATACCGGCACCTTGGATCCGCGCGCCTCAGGCGTGCTGGTGGTGCTGATCGGCCCGGCGGTGCGCTTGAGCGAATTCGTATCCGCCGAAGACAAGCGCTATCAAGCCACCATTCGCCTGGGGAGCTCCACGGATACCTATGATGCCGAGGGCACACCCAATGGGCCTGAGGTGCCGGTGGATATCGAAAAAGAGCAGTTCACCGAGCTGCTGACCCACTTCGTGGGCGAGATCGAGCAAAAGCCGCCGGCCTATTCGGCGATCAAGGTGCAAGGGCAGCGCGCCTATGACATGGCGCGACGTGGCGAGGAAGTTGATCTGGCGCCGCGCATCATCCATGTGCACAGCCTGGAACTGCTGGAATGGGCGTTGCCCGAAGCGGTGGTGGACGTGCACTGCTCTTCGGGCACCTATGTGCGCTCCCTGGCGCACGATATCGGCGAAGAGTTGGGCGTAGGCGGCCACCTGGTCGGCCTGCGCCGCACGCGCAGTGGCCGCTTCACCCTGCGGGATGCTGTTTCGCTGCGCCGCTTGCGCGAAGCGTTTGAGCAGGGCACCTGGGCGCAATTCCTGATCCCGGCGGCCGAAGCGCTGGCAGATTGGCCGGCCGTGGAGCTGGATGAAGAGGCTTTGCACAAGATCAGCAACGGGATTCGTATTCCCGCCGAGCCGGGAGCCACGGGGCTGGCGCGTGCCGTCAGCCAACAGGGCGAACTGGTGGCGGTGGTTGAAGTTAAAGAAGGGGAGTGGCAGCCGCGTAAAGTATTTCTGGCTTCCTGAATGAATTGATGCAGCACTATCACGCTCTGCAATTGGCCCATGCCAACAAGAGTTGGCTTACCATCGGCGCCTTTGATGGCGTGCATGCCGGCCACCAACAGATCGTCCGCCAGCTGGTGGCCGGAGCGCACGCCGAGGCGGCTCCGGCGGTGGTGCTCACCTTCGAACCGCACCCGGCGGAAGTGTTGCACGGGCCGCTGAAAAATTTTTACCTGCATGACCCCGAGGACAAGGCCGCGTTGTTTGCTGAACTGGGCGTGGATATCCTGATCTCGCAACCGTTCGATGCCTCGTTGCGCAATACCTCAGCGGAAGAGTTCATGCGGCAGGTGCACCAACAATTGCAACTGAGCCAATTGTGGATCGGGCATGACTTTGCTCTGGGGCGTGACCGCCAGGGAAACTTTGATGCCCTGCGCCGCTTTGGTGCCGAGCTGGGCTATTCGGTGCACCAGGTGTTACCGGTGCGCGTGGATGGCGCGGTGGTCTCTTCCAGCATGGTGCGCACTGCCCTGGCCGAGGGCGATGTAACCACCGCCGAACGCTTGCTGGGGCGGCGCTACCGGCTACGCGGCGAAGTGGTCAGCGGGGCGCAGCGTGGGCGCACGATTGGCATCCCCACTGCCAACGTGCAGGTGCCTGAGCGACGCCTGGTGCCCGCCAGCGGAGTGTACGTGACCTGGGCCACGCTGGCGGGGACGCGCTGGCCGAGCGTCACCAACATCGGCGTGCGCCCCACCTTTGCCGATGGCACCCCTGCACCGGTTGTCGAGACACATATCCTGGATTATTCCGGGGGGGAATTTTATGGCGAGGCGCTGGAGTTGGAATTCGTGGCGCGCCTGCGCGGGGAGCAAAAGTTTGCCGGCGTTGACGAGTTGGTGCGCCAAATTCACCTGGATATCGAACAGGCCCGTAACACCTTGAGCTGATGCAGGCATACCTCGATTTGATGCGCCGCGTGCTGGATGAAGGTGTGGACAAGCAAGACCGCACCGGCACTGGCACGCGTTCACTGTTTGGCCATCAAATGCGTTTCGATCTGCAGCAGGGCTTTCCGCTGCTCACCACCAAAAAACTGCATACCAAATCCATTTTCTATGAGCTGCTCTGGTTTCTGCAAGGCAGCACTAACGTTGCCTATTTGCAGCAGCAGGGCGTGCGTATTTGGGACGCGTGGGCGGACGCTCAGGGCGAGCTGGGGCCGGTGTACGGCGCGCAGTGGCGTAGTTGGCCGGGGCCGGATGGGCAAAGCATTGACCAGTTGCGTGGTGTGTTGGCCGAGCTGCAAAGCAACCCCGATTCGCGCCGCCTGATCGTCAGCGCCTGGAACGTGGCCGAGCTGCCCCAGATGGCGCTGCCGCCCTGTCATCTGCTCTTTCAATTCTATGTAGCCGCTGGCAAGCTGTCTTGCCAGCTTTACCAGCGCTCAGCCGATATCTTCCTTGGTCTGCCGTTCAATATCGCTTCGTATGCTTTGCTGACCCATATGGTGGCGCAGGTCAGCGGCCTGCAGCCGGGCGACTTTGTGATTTCGCTGGGCGATTGCCACTTGTACCGCAATCACTTCGAGCAGGCCCGCCTGCAGCTCAGCCGCCAGCCGCTGCCGCTGCCGCGGCTACAGCTCAACCTGGCGGTGACTGACTTGTTTGCCTTCACGTATGAAGATTTCACCCTGCTGGATTATCAAGCCCACCCGCATATTGCGGCAACGGTGGCGGTGTAGTGATCATTTCCTTGCTGGCCGCATTGGATGAGAAGGGGGGCATTGGCCGCCAGGGCGGCATGCCCTGGCACCTCAGCGATGACCTTAAACATTTTCGGCGTCTGACGCGTGGCCACCACGTGCTGATGGGGCGCAAAACCTACGATACGGTGGCGGGCAAGCTGCCCGGCCGCCATTTGCTGGTGCTCTCGCATAACCCTAGCTTCAGGCCAGGCGATGCCCAGGTCTTCGCCGCGTTCGATGCGGCCGTGGCTGCCGCGCAGGCGGCCGGCGAGCAGGAGCTCTTTGTCATCGGCGGGGCGCAGGTATTCGCACGCGCCCTGCCATTGGCGCAGCACTTTTACCTCACGCGCGTGGCTGTGGATGCGGGCTGTGATGTCTTCTTTCCCCCGTTTGATCTGAACGACTGGCAGGAACTTGACCGCCACTCGTTTGCCGCCGGGGGCAAGAACCAGCATGCGTTCACCATCACAACACTAGTGCGTAAATAAAAAAGACCGGCCAAAAGCCGGTCTTTTTTATTTTCTGTGTGCAGCAGCTTATTGATCAGCCAGCTTGCGGCTTTCTTCGATGTAGGCCAGGCTTTGGTGGCGGAAGTAGGTGTTGTACAGGGTAGCGTAGTGGCCGCCCTGCGCCAGCAAGCCGTCATGGTCGCCCTCTTCGATGATCTGGCCTTCTTGCAGCACGATGATGCGGTCCGCAGCCTTCACGGTGGAGAGACGGTGGGCGATCAGAATGCTGGTGCTCTTGCTGAGGATCAGATCCAGCGCCTGCTGGATCTGCCATTCGGTAAAGGGGTCGATGCTGGCAGTGGCCTCATCCAATACGAAGATGGCCGGCTTTTGCACCAGCACGCGCAGCAACGAAACCAGTTGCCGCTGGCCCATGGAGAGCCGCCCGCCGCGTTCGCCCACCTGCGTCTTGAGCCCATCCGGCAGCGTTTCCAGCCACTCGCCCTTGCCGATCTGGCGCGCCAGGCGCAGGATCTGCGCGTCTTTTACGCCGGGCGCGGCGTAGCGAATGTTCTCGGCTACGCTGCCATCAAACAAAAACGGCACTTGCGAAACGATGCCCAGTTGGCGACGATACTGTGTGAGATCCAGGCTGCGAATATCCTGGCCATCGATCAGCAGCTGGCCTTCCTGAAACTCGTAAAAGCGATTGACCAGCTTGGCGATCGAGGTTTTGCCCGCCCCGGTGTGGCCCACCAGGGCCACGGTTTCGCCAGGGCGAATGTGCAGGCTGAAGTCGCGCAGGATCGGCTCGCCGGCGGTGTAACGGAAATTGACATGCTCGAAGCGAATATCGCCCTTGAGCCGGGCGGTGCGCACCTTGGCAGTTTGCACAACGCGCGGCTCGGCATCGATGAGGGCGAACGAGCGCTCGGCGGCGGCCAGGCCGGATTGCAATTGCGTCCAGAAGGCCGAGAGGTTCAATACCGGGAACCAGAAGCGATCCAGCCCCTGCAGGAACAGGTACCAGGCGCCGGCCGTGATCACCGCGGCGGCCACGCGCATACCGCCCACATATAGCAACAGGGCGGTGCCCAGCGCAGCCAGCGCGTTAAGCGAAGGGAACACCATGCTGAGCACAAAGCCACGACGCAGGTTCACATCGAAGGAGCTCTGGTTGCCGCGGTCAAACTCCTGGAAGATAGCTTCTTCCTGACGGAAGTTCTTGGCGACGGCGATGCCGCTGATCGTTTCCTTGATCACGGCGTTGACGTTGCCCATGGCGCGCATCCCGGTGCGCGTGGTGCGCCGCGCGGCTTCGCGGAACAGCGTGGCGATCCAATACACGATCGGCAGCATGCCGAACAGGTAGAGCGAAAGCCGCCAGTTGATGGCGATCAGCGCCACGCCCACGATCAGCGCCTGGCCGAATTGCGAGATCAGATCGGTGATCAGCACGATCATGTCGCCGTATTCACGCGTATCCGAGGTAATGCGCGAGACCACTTTGCCCGAGGGGTTTTCGTCGTAGAACGAGAGGTCGTGCGACATGGCGGCGCGGAAACCATCCAGACGAATGGTGAGGATGACATCGCCGATGGTGCGTGCGGTGAGGCGCCGCCGCCACCAGTTGGCCGCCCAGGTGATGAAGCCGGAGACGAACACTACCGCCACCACCAGCCAGATCTGCTGGCTGGTGAGCTGGGTGCCGATCTCGTCGAGGGCGCGGGCCAGTAGCAGCGGCACGGCCGCGGCGGTGATGGCGGCCAGCAGCGCCAGCAAGCCGATGGCCCACAAATTGGTCATGTGTGGGCGGAAATAGTTCGCCATGCGCTGCAACAATTGCTTGTCGCTGTATTGGCGGTCGTAGTGCTCTGCGTCGAGTCCGGAAAAGAAGCCCATGGGTTACTCGCTAAAAATGCGTTTGTAGGCCGGCGAAGTCTTGAGTAGCTCATCATGACTGCCGGAGGCCACCACCCTGCCACCGCGTAAGACCAGGATCAAATCGGCCCAGCGGATCTGCGAAAGGCGGTGCGTAATGATCAGGGTGGTGCGCCCCTTGGTGGCGGCGTAGATCGCCCGTTGGATCTTGTCCTCCGTGGCGCTATCGATGGCGCTGGTCGAGTCGTCCAGGATCAGGATGCGTGGATCGGTAAGGAAGGCGCGTGCCAACGCCATGCGTTGGCGCTGCCCGCCGGAGAGCGTGACGCCGCGCTCGCCCACCACGGTATCGTAGCCGTGGGTGAACTCCATGATGAAATCATGCGCCTGGGCTTGCTTGGCGGCCTCGATCACCTGGTCGCGCGTAGCCGTGGGGTGGCCAAAGGCAATGTTGTCGGCCACGCTGCGGGAGAAGAGGAAAATATCCTGCTCAATGATCGAGATCTGGCGGCGCAGCGCCTCCAAATTCCAATCGCGCACGTCTACCCCGTCTACCTGCACCGAGCCGGCGCTGACATCATAGGTGCGGTTGACCAGTTTGGCTAGCGAGGTCTTGCCGGTGCCGGTTTGCCCCACGATCGCCACGGTCAGCCCGGGCTTGACGGTGAAGCTCACCTTGCTGAGCGCCGGCTCCTGATCCTCGTAGGCGAAGCTCACATTCTTGAATTCGATTGCGCCTTGCATCGGCTGGTGATAGCCCTCGGCGTTTTGATCCAGATCGGTCTCGTTGTTGAGCAGATCCAGAATGCGGCGGGCGCTGGCCACCCCCAGCGAAACTTGCGAATAGGCGAATAACGAAGTGAAGACGGGGAAGCCGAACAGCCCCAGCAGGCCAAAGTACGCGATCACATCGCCCAGCACGATCTGGCCTTGTTGCATCAGCACCAGTGAGTGCCACAAGCCGCAGGCTTGCGCCAGGGCCATCAAGAGCATCGGCAGGAAGCGTGCCTCAATATAGCCTTGATGCACATACGCATCGCGGAAACGGCGCGCATTGCGCCGGAACAGATTGACCTCGAAGGTCTCCTGGGCCATGCCCTTGACGGTTTCGATACCATCCAGGGCTTCGGAGAGCCGCGCATTCAGCGTGCCGAAAGCCTTGCGCTGCTTGCTGGTGACCGGATTGAGCTCGCTGAGGTATTGCCAGATCGAAATGAAATACACCACGGTAAACACCGCCGGCACGATGGCTAGCGCGGGGTGGATGCCGAAGCCGGCCGCGATTGGCGTTACCAAAAAGAAGGCTGCACCGATCACCAGGTTGAGGCCTGGGTTGAACATCAGGTTGATCTCACGCACGTCATTGGTGGCACGTGCCATCGTGTCGCCTACTGACTGCAAACTATGAAAGGTCATGCTCTTGCCGAGCAGGTTGGTGTACAGCTCCTCGCGAATGTTACGCTCAAAGAGTTGCCCGAGCCATTCGGCGGCGAAGTTGCGCGCGAACTGCAGTAGCGAGCGTACCGTTTGGCTGATGATGATCGTCCAGACGAAGCCCATCAGCAGTTGGGTCTGTGGTGGCTGGGCCATGATGGCCTCAAAGGCTTTGCCGATCTCGATCGGCACATAGGCCGCCAGGGCACCATTGCTCAGCGCGCCTACAAACAGCATTAGGCCCAGGGCCCAATGCGGCTTGAAGTGCGAGAGCAGCCAGCGGCCGGGGCTGGTGCGGTCAGTTGTGTAGCGCTGGGGCAGTGTAAATTCAGCCGCATGAGGTGCGGGGAGGGGTGTTGTGCTCATTCAGTCCTAGGTGTGGCGAAATTTGTTGGATTGGCCTGCGAGTAGCCACCGACGAGCTAGGATACCACATCGCCAAAATGGCGGCATTATCCGCCCCGGGGGCATAAAAAAGCACCTGCCAGAGACAGGTGCTTTTGGTTGTGTGGCTTCACACCCTAGTGGAGCCCCATTTTCTTCATTACTTCATTGAATGTACTTTCCACCAGGGGGCGTGCCTTCTCGGTGCCTTCATCCAGGATTTTGACCACCTTGGCGGGGTCTTTCAAGAATTCCGCACGGCGTTCACGGATCGGGCGCAGATAGGTATTTAACGCCGCGGCCAAACTCTTTTTGACCTCTACATCGCCTACTTTGCCTTGGCGGTAGCGCGTCTTGAAGTCCTCAACCTCATCCTTATCAGGGTTGAAGACATCGTGATATTCGAAGACCGGATTGCCCTCCACGGTGCCAGGGTCGCTGGCGCGCAGGCGGGTGGGATCGGTGTACATGCTCATCACCTTCTTGGTGGTGTCTTCTTCGCTCTCGATGAAGCGGATGGCATTGTTGTAGGAGCTGTGCATCGTGCGATTGTCGGTGCCTGGCAGGCGCGCCGTCTTGGTCAGCAGGCCCTCGGGCTCGGGGAAGGTTTCACCGTACAGCGTATTGAAGCGCCGGGCGATCTCGCGCGTCAGCTCGATGTGTGGCAACTGATCCTCGCCCACCGGCACCAGGTTGGCTTTGTAGACCAAGATGTCAGCGCTTTGCAGCACGGGGTAGGCCAGCAAGCCCAAGGAGGGGTTGAGGCCCAGGTTCTGGATCTGGTCTTTGTAGGTGGGCACGCGCTCCAGCCGCGCTACCGTGGTCATCATGCCGAAGAGTTGCGAGAGCTGGGCGTGCTGTGCCAGCGCCGATTGGCGCACCAGCGTGGCCTTGCTCGGGTCAATGCCCGCGGCGAGCCAATCGGCCACTACGTTGATGATGTTCTCCTGGATGCGCTCGGGGTGCTCATAATCTGTAGTGAGCACATGCAGATCCGCGATGAGGAAGTAGCACTCATAGTCATCCTGCATCTTGGCCCATTGCTCCAGCGTGCCCACCAGGTGGCCGATGTGGCGCGGCCCGGTGGGGCGGTGGCCGGTGAGGATGCGTCCTTTAGTTTTTGTTGCGTTCATTTCCGTACTCCTTGAAAGTCCATGTCTCCGTCTTTGCGAGGAGGCTGCATGTGTATATACAGCCGACGAAGCAATCCCGAATCATTCGTGCTGTGAGCCCGAAACAAAACGCTCGTCCTCAGAGCAAACTAGTTTGCTCTGAGGACGAGCGTTAGCCCGCGGTGCCACCTCAGTTGCCTGCGCCGTGGCGCAAGCCGCTTTTTTTTTGTTGTGTACTGGATGGAAGTTGCACAGCAACTTCCGCGCTGCTACGCAGCACACGGGCCCATTCGGCTCCGGCGTTGGGCTGGGTCTCAGCGTTCCAGCTTTCTGTGCCAACGGTTCAGAGCCTACTTATTCCGTGACGCTATTTTACACGCGTCTCGCAGGCGATTGTTAAAACCAGGCTGCAATCACGTCTATCAAAAAATAGAATATTAAAATGGCAAAGCCAGCTACTACAAACCAGATAATCACAGGGTGACCTTTAATCCTTGGGAGTAGATTATTGACTGCATCTTTGTTGCTGAATAATCTCATCGAGAGATAGGTTGTGGCTGCAACATAGATAAGTAATGGCACTTCAAGCCAAACAATTGCTTCTAAACGAAAGCCAAACCCTCCCAAAATGGCCAGAGTAATCACACCGCTAAATATGACTCCTACAAGGGCTGACTGCCATCTGCTTCGTGGCCCGACAATAGCCAGTAGCTTGGGAATAGCCAAACCCGTGATAAATCCAAGGCTCATAGCTGCAAGCGTTGCAGGAAGTCCTGCAACCAAGCCTACTACTGCAAATGAAAGGAATGTGTGTATTGGAGCTATTGAGAAGAGCTCTGCTTTATCCGCATTTCCGACTGCAGTCAGCAGAGCCACTACAACAAGATAGTATCCAAGCGCAAGTAGTGCACCAAATTCGGCTCCTTGTTTTCCATAAGTAAAAGCAGTTGTAGTGGAACTTGAACTGGCCATGTGTGCTCCCCTCAATTAACCTTACTATACCCAAAAAACAGCGCCCCCCATAGGGGCGCTGTTTTTTGGTTACATGGTCTTGCCTTCGTCTTTGGCCTGCGCGATCTGTTGCTTTATCTGCTCACGCTCCTCAGCGCTCAGGTCCGCCCAGGGCGGGCCCCATGTGCGGCCGTGTTTGCCCTTGGGCCCGCGGCGCCCAGGGCCGCCTGGCCCGCCCACGCCGCCGAAGAGGATGCGGCTCAGCGCCAGCAGGCCAATGCCCTGCCAGAAGCTGATCTGCGGCCAGCCGAACAGTTCGGGCAGCAGCCAGTTCCACAGCCCACTGACCACAAAGCCGCCCACCAGCACGAACAGCGTCAGGCCGATCGCCACCATGATGCCGATGCGAATGCCTTTGGCAATGTTGAATTGAGTACGTTCTTGCATGTCCATTTCCTTTTTTAGAAGTCTTGATAAAGATGTGCCAAACGTCTGCGTAGATACAGCACGGCATAGCGTTTGCGAGAGAGCAGGGTATTGAGGCTGGTGCCGCTTTCGGCGGCCAGCTCGCTGAAGTTGCGCCCTTCTACTTCGTGTGCCACGAACACGGAACGCTGCTCGTCAGGCAGCTCGCTCAGTGCCACTTCCAGTTCGGCCAGCACCAGCTTGCGCGCATAGGCGGCTTCGGGGCCATCCTCGGCCGCCGGCAGGATCTCTGCCAGCAGCAGGCCCTCGCCGTCCTCGTCTTCCGCGTCCAGTTCGCGGATGCGCTCGGGCGCCTGCTTGCGGAACAAGTCGGTGATGCGGTTGCGCGCCACCTGGAACAGCCAGCCGCTCAGGTGCTCGATGGGCACCAGCAGCCGGTTGGCGCGGGCCAGCTCGTAGAAAACATCCTGCAGAATGTCTTCGGCGTCCAGCACATCCGGCACGCGCGCTTCGATAAAGCGGCGCAGCCGCGGTTCGTGCTGTTCCACGGTTTCAGAGAGGTGTTTGTCGGCCATCGGGCTGGCTACCAAGCCAATTCCTTCGCTCATCTTACCTATGAAGACGAACGAGGGCGCAGAATATTGTAGGAAATATGCTTTGGCGCTAAAGCTGCAAGACAATTGTCAGAGCGGCGGCAATGCGTTGCATGTCTTCGTTGGGGAGTTTCCCCAAGCGTTTGACCAGGCGTTTTTCGCTCACGGAGCGCACTTGTACGGTGTCTGCGGCTGATTTTTGCTTGAGCCCTTTACCAGGCCCAGCCTGTATAGGTACCAGCCACACCGCTTGAGTGAAGCGCTCCTGCCAGGTGGTGAGTGGCACGACCACGCGTAGGGGCAAGGCACCAATCGCATTCCGGCTTACGATGACTGCAGGCCGGGTTTTGCGAAGCTCAGACCCGATCACTGGGTCCAGATTCACCAGCCATACTTCACCCCTTTGCAGGCTCATTCGGAGCGGTCTTCCCAATCCGCTGCATCCAGGCTGCTGAAGGCGTTCAATTCATTGTCGGTCTGGTAGATGCCTTGTAACTCACGTGCCGCGCGCATCAGGCTCGCATCGCTACTGGCATTCATTTTCTCGTCCACCAGTTCGCGCAGCAGGGCAGAGATACTGCGCCCGCTTTTCTTGGAAACTCGTGCCAAATAGGCTTGCTGGCGTGGTTCCAGCAGAATTTGTACGCGTTGTACTTTATGTTTGGGCATGCCGTAGTATACACAACTTGATTGTGTATACGCGTAGCCCGCATTAAACAACCTTCTTGTGTGGGTGGGGCGAGAGCGGTGCAGTACAATCGTTCTACTTATGGATTTGTTCGACCACGCGCTCAAGGAGCGCCTAGCTAGCGAAAGTCCGCTGGCTGCCCGTATGCGCCCACGCAATCTGGACGAGTACATCGGCCAGGATGACATCTTGGGTGAGGGGCGGCTGCTGCGCCGCGCCATCGCCGCGGACCGGCTGTTCTCCTCGATTCTGCTGTGGGGGCCGCCAGGCTCGGGCAAGACCACGTTGGCGATGGTGATCGCCAACCACACCCAGTCGTACTTCGTTACCCTCTCAGCGGTGATGACTGGCAAGGCCGATTTGGTAGCGGTTATCGAAGAAGCGCGCGAACGCCGCCGTTTGCATAGTGTTCGTACGATCCTATTTGTGGATGAGGTGCATCGCTGGAACAAAGCCCAGCAAGATGCCCTGCTGCCGCATGTCGAGAACGGCACGATCACGCTGATCGGCGCCACCACCGAGAATCCCTACTTTGAGGTCAACGGGGCGCTGGTTTCGCGCTCGCGCGTCTTCCAACTGCGCCCCCTCTCCGATGAGGATGTGCGCCGCGTGCTGGAACAGGCACTGCAAGACCCTGAGCGCGGCTACGGCACGCGCAAAGTCATGTTTGATGAGGAGGCGGCGCAGCACCTGATCCATGTTGCCGGCGGTGACGCGCGCAATGCGCTCAACGCGCTGGAACTAGCGGTGGAATCCACCCCTGCCGTGGATGGTGTCGTTCACGTCACACTCGCCGTGGCACAAGAGTCGATCCAGCGCCGCGCTGTCTTATACGACAAAGACGGCGACGCTCACTATGACACCATCTCTGCCTTCATCAAGTCTGTGCGCGGTTCCGACCCCGACGCGGCGCTCTATTGGCTGGCCAAGATGCTCTACGCAGGCGAGGACCCGCGCTTCATCTTTCGCCGTTTGCTGATTTTGGCCGGCGAGGATATTGGCATGGGTGACCCGATGGGTATGGTGGTGGCCAACGCCGCCGCTCAGGCCTTCGATTACATCGGCTTGCCTGAGGGCATCTTCCCGCTCGTGCACGCGGTGATCTACCTCTCCACCGCGCCCAAGTCCAACAGCAGCTTGGGCTATTTCTCGGCCTATCAGAAGATCGAGGCCGATGGCATGGTGGAAGTGCCCGACCCGCTCAAAGATAAAAACCGCGATGGCAAAGCTCTTGGCCACGGCCAGGGCTACGTCTACCCGCATGATGCGCCTGACCATTTTGCCCCGCAGCAATACTTGCCCACGGGTGTGCTTGGTACGTATTTCTACACCCCGTCTGACCAGGGGTACGAGGCTGAAGTCAAAGAACGGCTGGCGCGTTGGCGTGAAGCCCAGCGTAAGGCGCTTGGCATCACGCGCAGCGAAGAAGTGCCCACGCCTAGCAAAGAGACGGCAGATACATTGAAGTCTCGCCACAAAGCCGGAGGAAACCACTAAGCTATGCCCACTGTTTTGTTGATCCGCCATGGGGAGAATGAATACGTAGCCAAAGGCCGCCTGGCCGGGCGCCTGCCCGGCGTGCATCTGAATGCACGCGGCAAAGCTCAGGCTCAGGCGCTGGCCGCTGGCCTGCAGCACGTCAAGCTCACTGCCATCTACAGCAGCCCGCTGGAGCGCGCGGTCGAGACCGCGCAGCCGCTGGCCGCCGCCAACAAGCTCTCCATCGTCAAGCGCAAGGGTTTGTTGGAAAGCGACATTGGCCAATGGGAAGGCAAGCTGCTCAAGACGCTGCAGAAAGACAAACGTTGGGCTGTGCTGCAAAACCGCCCCTCCGTATTCCGTTTCCCTGGCGGCGAAGGCATGTTGGAGCAGCAAGCCCGTCTGGTAACCGAGATCGAAGCGTTGCGTGCGATGCACAAACCCAAAGATACGATTGCCTGCGTACTGCATGCTGACCCGATCAAGCTGATCATTGCTCACTATGCCGGCATGCCGCTCGACCAGTTCCAGCGTTTGCAGATTAGCACCGCTTCGGTCAGTACGCTGGTGCTGCATGAGGGCCGCAGTATGCTCGAGCGTTTGAACTGGACTGCACCCGAGAACTAAACTTCGATTAAGGACTATACTGCGCGCCATGTCTAGAACCATTGAACTCCGCCCGGTTGACCATATCACTACCGACGCAATTGGCCCGGCGGGCCAGCGCGTCTTCTATATTCAAGCCTGGAAGGAAGAGCGCATCGTCGCCGCCATCGTTGAGAAGGTGCAGGTGCAGAGCCTGGCCGTGGCGATTGAGCAGTTCCTGGCTGAGCTGAACACCCAGCATGCCGACCTACCCAACGCCTCTGCTGATTTTGACGAAGACCTGATGCACATTCACCCGCCGGTGGACGCACTGTTTCGCGCCGCTGAGATTGGCCTGGGCTATGACCCCGAGCAGGATCTGGTGGCCGTAGAGTTGCGCGAGGCACCGGATTCGCCGGATGCCAGCGAGGACGATCTCTACATCGCGCGCCTATGGTGCACGCGCTCGCAGATTCGTAGCATGGCCAACTGGGGTATCGAGATCGCCTCGCGCGGCCGGCCCACCTGCCCGCAATGCGGCGAGCCGATGGACCCCGCGGGTCACTTCTGTGTAAAGAAGAACGGCCACAAGCATTAGGAGCGGGCCTGCACGTTTTATCGGTCTTGCAGACGGGGGAGCTGACGCTGGAGGGCCAGTTCACCTGGGGCTCTAACTACACCTTCCTGGTGCGCGTAGGCGCCGAGCTCGAAGCCGTCTACAAGCCGGTGAAGGGTGAGCAGCCCTTGTGGGATTTCCCGCCAGAGACGCTGGCGGGCCGCGAGGTGGCTGCCTACCTGCTCAGCGAGGCGCTGGGCTGGGCGCTGGTTCCGCCCACCGTGCTGCGCGCCGATGGCCCCTTTGGCCCCGGCTCCTTGCAGTTGCGCGTCGCTCATGACCCTGAGTTGCATTACTTCACATTCGAAGATGCTGTGCGCCAGCAACTGCGCCCAGCGGCCGTGTTTGATTTGCTCGCCAATAATGCGGACCGCAAGGGTGGGCATGTTCTGCTGGGGGAGGATGGGCATCTGTGGTTGATCGATCACGGTATCTGTTTCCACGAAGAGCCCAAGCTGCGCACCGTGATTTGGGATTTTGCCGGGGAGCCGATCCCTGCAGAGTTACTGGAACCCGTGCGCCAGTTGCAGCCCGCGTTGGCCGCGGGCGGCCAGCTGCTCAGCCAGCTGGCCGCCTACCTCAGCCCAGCCGAGCTGGAGGCCTTACGCCAGCGCGCCGCGGCACTGCTGGCCGCACCCCACTTCCCGCAGCCACCCGAGGATGAGCGCTACATGCCCTGGCCGCCGGTCTAGCGGGATGGGCTAGAATGCAATCTTCATGAGCAAAGCAAAATCTACATTTCGTTGGCAATTCTGGCTGGGCATCGGCATCAGTGTGCTGTTCCTGTATCTGGTGCTGCGCAACATGCACTTTGGCGACTTTTGGCAGCAGGTGCGCCAGGCCAACTACGTGTGGCTACTGCCGGGTATCGGCGTGTATTTTCTGGCGGTGTGGGCGCGCGCTTGGCGTTGGCATTACTTGCTGCGCCCGCTGAAGTCTGTACCCACACGCACCATGTTCCCCATCGTCGCCATCGGCTACATGGGCAACAACGTCTATCCCGCCCGCGCTGGCGAAGTGTTGCGCGCTGTGATCCTTAAGCGCAAAGAAGGGGTGGCCGTATCTGCGTCACTCGCCACCATCATCGTCGAGCGTATTTTTGACGGCGTGGTCATGCTGGCGTTTATCTTTGTCAATCTTGGCGAGCTGGCCGAGATGGGCGGCGGCTTGGTGGCCGGCCTCAGCATTCAACAACTTGCCGTGTGGGGGAGCCTGCTGTTCGTCGGCGCGCTGGCCGTCTTCCTGCTGGCGGCGATGTTTCCGAGCGCCAGCCAGCGCCTGCTGGCCTGGCTCACCGCGCGGCTGGTGCCGGCGCGTTTCCGTGGCCGCGTGTTGGAGGTGGGCAACCGCTTCCTCGGCGGGCTGGAAGCGCTGCGCTCGCCCGTTGAAGTCATCATGGTGTTCATCAGCTCATTGGTGATCTGGCTGCTGGAGACGGGCAAGTATTGGTTCGTGATGCACGCCTTTAACTTTGAGGTGAGCTTCTTTGCACTCATGCTGATGAACGGCGTTGTCAATCTGGCTACCACGATCCCCTCGGCGCCTGGCTACATCGGCACCTTTGATGCGCCCGGCATTGCCATCCTCGAAGCGTATGGCGTGCCGAAAGAAGTCGCCACCAGCTATACCTTTGTGCTGCATATTGCGCTATGGCTGCCGATCACCTTGCTGGGCGCCTATTACCTGGCTAGAGAGGGCATCAAATGGGGCGAAGTGCCCGCGACGGAGAGCGCATGAAGATCGCTATCGTCGGCGCGGGCTTCGGCGGCATGGCCGCCGCGTATGACTTGGCCAGGGCTGGCCATCAGGTAACGATCTTTGAGGCGGCCGGCCATGTTGGCGGCCTGGCCTCCGGTTTCAAAGAGACACATTGGGAGTGGAGCCTGGAAAAGTTCTACCATCACTGGTTTGCCAGCGATGCGCACATGCTGGGCTTGATCGATGAGCTCGGCCTTAGTGAGAATGTCATCTTCCCGCGGCCATACACGGTGATGTATTACAACGGCAAGTTCTATCCATTTGATTCGATCCCGGCCGCGCTGCTGTACCCTGGGCTGGGCTGGGGGTTAGACAAGATTCGTTTTGGCCTGGTGGGCCTGTACCTGCGCATCACCAACAACTGGAAGCCGCTGGAGCGCAGCACCGTCGACGCGTGGATGCGCAAATGGGCGGGCACGCGCGTGTATGAAAGCATGTGGCTGCCGCTCATCGAGGGCAAGTTTGGCCCATTTGCAAAGCAGGTCAATATGGCTTGGCTGTGGGCGCGCTTGCACGCGCGCACCACGCGGCTCGGCACGTATAAGGGCGGCTTCCAGGCTTTTGCTGACCAATTTGCCAAAAAGCTAAAAGCGATCGGCGTTGGTTTTGAGCTGCGCGCCACGGTGGAGAGCGTCACGCAAGCTGGCGCCCAGCTGGAGCTGCGCGTCAACGGCAAGCCCCATCAGTTTGATCAAGTATTGGTCACCACATCCCCACAACTGCTCGCTAAACTGGCGCCCGAGCTCAGCCAGGAGTATTTGCGCGGTCTGCTCGATCTCAAGAGCATGGGCGCGGTGGTGATGACGCTCAGTATTGACCGCCAGCTCTCGGCGCAGGGCTACTACTGGTACAACATCCCCAAGAGCGCCGGCTTCCCGTTCCTGGCGCTGGTGGAGCACACCAACTATGTCTCCCCCGAGCACTTTGGCGGTGACCACATCTTGTATTGTGGCGATTATCTGGAGCTAGGCCACGAATACTTTGCACTCAGTGATGAGCAATTGCTCGAATGCTTCCTGCCGGGCATCCAACGCATCAATCCGTCCTTTGAACGCAGCTGGATCAAGAAGGTGTGGGTGCATAAGACCAATTACGCCCAGCCGGTACCGCTGGTGAACCACTCTCGCAATATCCCTGAGATTGCAACGCCCATGCCCGGCTTGTACTTTGCCAGCATGAGCCAGGTCTACCCCTGGGATCGCGGCACGAATTTTGCCGTAGAGATTGGCCGCAAGGCTGCCCGGCTCATGCAAGCATAACCCCCTGAGAGGATAGCTGGCCAGGCAGAGTGGGGGTGGCTCTAAGGGTGGAATCACATCGGGCTAAAGGGAGAGGACGAGATGGACGAAGAAATACGGCTACAAGTAACTGTCGCTACAACTCCGCAAGAGGTTTGGACCCTGTGGACAACCGAAGAGGGCATATGCTCCTTCTTCGCTCCCGCCTGCAAGGTGGACTTGCGCCCCGGTGGTGCATATGAAATCTACTTTGACCTAGAGCAGCCGCCCGGGCTGCGTGGCGGCGAGGAAATGGTGTTTCTGGCCCTGGAGCAACCCAGTATGCTTTCCTTTACATGGAACGCTCCGCCCGCGTTGGCGGAAGTGCGCAATCAGCGTACGCAAGTTGTCATCCGCATCGATGCAGTAGACGCTGGACACACCCGAGTGCGCCTTGTAGATCATGGTTTTGGTACGGGTGGGCAATGGCCTGAGCGCGTGGCCTACTTCCGCCGTGCGTGGGGGCAGATCGTTCTGCCGCTATTGGCCTACCGAGTTGAAAATGGCCCTATCGACTGGGACAACTATCCTGACTTCAGTAATTACGTTGAGCGCGTTAGTTCCTATTGAGTAGTTATTGGCACCAACTGCCGTAGCCGTAGCTTTCGAGGTTCTGCAGCAAACGGCTGCCTGCTTGCACATCCGGCTCCAGCCCACAAAAATCGGCGCGTGCCACTACGTAGCCCAGCGGCACCGCCAACGGTAGGGCGGGCAACTGCTCGGCAAAGATCGCCTGGGCAGCCTGCTGCGCCGCTGCATAGTCCGGCGTTCCGGCCAGGTGGCTGAGCGCGCTGCGGCAGGCGCTATCAAAAGCCTCATCCTGCCAGCCACTCACATTCCAGCCGCCCCAACCATAGGCGTGGGTGCTCCAATCGGTGCCAGGCACCGCGTCTCCCAGGAACAGGTAGCAGGCCGGCTGCTCGCCAAACGGCCAGGCAAATAAGGCCAGATCAAAATTACGCCCAAACACGGGGCTTTGCGGGCCGGTGGCAAATAGCTCTTCTGTGGGCAAGGCCTGCAGGTTCACCTTAACGCCGCACTCTGCCAGGTTGGCTTGCACGCGTTCAGCCGTCGCCAGGTCACTCTCGGCCACGGCCAGGTTCATTTCCAGTGCCTGGCCGAACAGCGCCCCGGCAAAGCCTTGCGCGCTGCGCCAGCCATCCGCGCCCAGGCGCCAGCCCTGCGCTTCCAGGCTGGCGGCGCCGGCCGCCGGATCGAAAGCGGGCAGCGCCGCGGCCGCAGTGGCATAGGGGCTGCTGTCTGGCAGGTAGCTATTGGCCAGGCGGCCACCCAGGCCTGCCGCAATCGCTTCACGGTCAATACATTGTGCAAAGGCCGTGCGCATGGCGGGCGCGCTAAAGAAATCGGCCCGGTCAGCATAGACGTTGTAGCCATCATCGTACGCTTGCGGCGTGATGCCAAATACCAGATGCAACCACTGGTCTTGCTCAATGGGGAAGTTTTGCCCGTCGGCCACTTCGCTGGCTCCGCTGGAGGGCAACAAAAGATCGCAGCGCCCATCGGCCAGCGCCGCTGCGGTGTTGGCATTGTGGCCGATAAACACGAAGCGCAGCTCAGCAAAGTGCGGCGCGGGGCCAGCGTAATTTGGATTGCGGCGTAGCTGGATCTGCTCCCCCGCGATCCATTGGTCGATTACATACGGCCCCCAGCCCAGCGGGCGGCGCGCCACCTGCTCCTCGCCGGCCAATGCGGCCACCGGGAGGCTACCCCAGGCATGCTGTGGCAGCGGCGACCAGAAGCGCGTGGCTGCTTGCGCATCCAGATAGCCCGGCACGCCGACCCAGGTGACCGTGCGTGCGTCACTGGCGCTGTAGCTGGCTGTGCGGCGAATGATCTCTTTGTCGGTTGGGGTCTCGGCTGCCGCAGCGACTTCAAACGCGTACACCGAGTCGGTGGCAGTGAGCGGCGCCCCGTCTGACCAGCCCAGCCCCTCACGCAGGGTAAAGGTGACCGCCAGTTGGCTTACCTGCACCTCCCCTTCGCTATAGGTCAGCAGGCAGTCGCCCTCGCGGCAATCGCCGCTGCGTAGAACCACGCCCGCTGCCAGAGTCACCAAGCGGCCCTCGGCATCCACCACCAGGTCGCCCTGGCGCACGGTCACACTTTGCGTGCGCACTTGCGGGGCGCCATCAAAGAGCACCCCCTGCGGTTGGTAGCCAACCCAGTCAAAGGGGCCATCGTAGATCGCCTGGCGCACGGCTTGGGCACTGCTGGAGTTATCGGCATACAAATAGAGCGAAGCGGGCTCGTTCCCCAGGCAGATGCTGAGTGTTTGCGGCCCTTCGGGTGTGGCGCTGGGTTGGGGCGTAGCAGTGGCGCTGGGTTGGGCTGCGCCACAAGCGGCCAGGTACAAAGTACACAGAGCGATCAGTAACCAAGGGGAACGCGGCATCAACATGCGCACGATTATACAAGGCGCACCCAGGCCGCGCCCGCATGTTAAAATCCGCGCATGCAGGCCGCCCCCGTGTATATCTGTGTCGATGTGGAAAGCGCCGGGCCCAATCCTGCCAGCTACGCCTTGCTATCGATCGGCGCCGCGCTGGTGGAAGACCCGGCGCGTTCCTTTTATGTTGAATTGCAGCCTGACAAACCCGGGCAGACGCAAGAAGCGGCGCAGATACACCAGCTCGATTGGGCGCACTTGGTTGCACACGGCCGGCCAGCGCAGCACGCCCTGCAGGATTTTGTGGCCTGGGTGCAGGCGCAATGTGGCGAACGGCCGCCGGTTTTTGTGGCCTTCAATGCGCCCTTCGATTGGATGTTCGTCAATGATTATTTGCACTACTATCTAGGCAGCAACCCCTTTGGGCACCGCGCCCTGGATATCAAGGCGGTGTACTTTGGCTTGCGCGGCGTGGCCTGGGATGCCACCAGCTTTCAGGCAGTCAGCGCCGCCTATGGCTATACCGATACACTGCAACACAATGCTGAGCAAGATGCCCGCCAGGGGGCCCAGTTGTTTGCCGCGATACTGCAGGAAATTGAGGAGCGCCATGGACAGCCAAACGAATCAGGATCTGCAACGCATTATTGAATCGGCCCAGCGCCTGGGGGTCCAGATCGATGAAGCCGAGGCGCGGCAATGGCTAACCGCCGCGGCGCTTACTTCGGATGGGGATGATGTAGTCCTGGATGCCAAAACCGGCGTGTTTGGCCACCGCCTGAGCATGCTCGATTTTAGCCCCGCCGATCTGGAACACTTTCGCAAAATTGGCCGCTTGGTTGAGTTTATGGATGTGCCCGGCAAGGTGGAAACCGCCCTGGCGCTTTCCGGCTCAGCCGCACAATCCAAAATCCAAACCTATCCGGGAGATGCCGATTACTTTGAGCGCATTAATATCCTGGCTGCAACGCGCCAGGCTGCTTGCATAACCCTGGCAGAGCTGATCCGCGCCAAGGCAGTATCTACTCTGCGCGGCCCCACCTACCAACTGATGGAAGTGAAGTTTGGCAGCTACCCGCAGCCGGTATTGCGCGAGGGCCGTGAGCTCAGCCAGGGCTCGCCGATCTCGTGGAGCCCGGCGGAGCTGCAAGCCGGCCAGTTGGACATGCAAGACCTGCAAGGCCAGCCGCTGCTCATCACGTGGGAGCAGGCCGCCGAGCAACCCGGCTGGTGCAAGCTGGATTGGGTGGTGGTAGACCCGGTGCGCAAGCAATTGGTGAACGCCAGCAACATGCTGGATGTAACCTGGGAGGCGCCGGATGGCACCTTGACGCCGTTGGATGGCTATCTGGACCCGTACTTTCAGGAGGTCTATTTAGAGGCCGAGTCGATCCCGCTCTTCACCAAGCTGGCCAAGCAGGTGGATAGCAACGCTTTGGATGAATATGTGCACCAGCTTGAAAAAGAGGTGCGCAAATACGTCACCAAAGATCGTAATTTTGGCAAGGCGGCCAAACGCATGTACAACATCTTTCGCCTCACCGGACGCTATGGCGATGCGGCGTTTTTACGCGAATTGTTTGATGAGCCGGCGACGGTGCTTTATCAAGTCTGGTCGCTGATCCGTACCATCGATGATTGCTTTCAGCCCGATTCGGCGGTGGAGTTAAGCCACCTGCTGGCGCAGACGGATCAGTTGATCTTGTCGGTGGTGCGCGTGTTGGAAGGGGCAGAGGAAGAAGAGATCGTGCGCGAGCTCTTGCAGTTGCGTGATGCGCTTTCGCGCGAACATACCGGGGCGCCCCTGTCGCAGCGCGCCGAAGCGGCGCGGGCCGAGGTGATCAACCTGGTGAACAATTTCTACTATGCGCGTCTGAGCGGTGTGCCCAGCATCAAAGCCTATATGGATGAGATGTCCAGCCCGGCAGACTAGTGCCCGCTCTTGCGCAGGCGGCTGGCGGCGCGCTTGTATTCGGGCAGGGAGAGCATCGGCGGGCGCGACTGTTCGTTGATCTCCTGTACGTCCAGGGCGTAGCGTTCGCCGGTGTAGCGAATCAGCTTCATCGTCTTGTTCACATCCTCCAGCAGCTCCAGCCCTTTGCGGCGCTCAAGCTTGTGGATCACCACCTGGATGATGGCGAAAGACATCATGCTCAGCGCTTCCAGGCTTTGATTGTGGTGGATGCGCTCCATTAAATCGCTCTGGCCAATCGCCGAGAGGCCGAACTTCTCCAGCACATCGATCAGCAGGCCTGTTTCCACTCCATAGCCTGAGTAAAACGTCAGCTTCTCCAGCGCGACGCGGCGGCCACCATATTCGCCCGAGAGCGGCTGTACCACTCCGGAGAGTTCTGGATAGAACAGATTAAGCAAGGGGCGCGCGGTAAGCTCGGTCACCCGGCCACCTTCCCCGGCACTCAGGTGGCGCCCCCGCCGTAGTGGCCGCCGATAAAAACCTTTGACGAATTGCAGTTGAGGATTGACCAGCAGCGGGCCGAGCAGGCCGTAGACAAACCGCGGATGGATGTTGACGATATCCGTATCGATCCAGGCCACAATGTCGCCGCGGGTGGCGTACAAGCTCTTCCACAGCGCTTCGCCTTTGCCACTGCGGGCGCCGTACTCCGGCAGCAAGTCCTGGTGCACATGCACCGGCACCCCCAACTCCTCGGCGATGGCGCGGGTGCGATCGGTGGAACCGGAGTCGATCAGGACCAGCTCGTCCACCAGCGGCACGCGCTGCATCAGGGCGCGCTGCACCGTGCGGATCACTTTGCCCACGGTGGCTTCTTCATTCAATGAGGGCATCGCCAGGCTGACCGTCAGCCCCTGCTGCTCTTTGAGCGCCACGAGTTGTTTGAGATTGGCAAACTCATCCGCGTGGTAGGTATTCTCCGCGAACCATTTATCCACCAGTACCGAGATGGCTCTTTGGCCGGCGCGCTCAGTGAGGCGCCCCTTGGGCACCGGCTGGCTGGAGCGCACCAGGATCACACTGCCGGCGCTTTCAGCCAGCACGCGTTGCACGGTGCGGCCAAACGAGTGGCCGCTGGCCGGCAGGTGCGCGGCCACACCCAGCAGCGTCAGGCTGCTGCGCCGTGAAGCCTGGATGATCGCACCGGCCGGGTCGCTGCTTGCGCTGTGGCGTTGCTCTACCTCAGGCAAGTTTTGCAATACTTGCTGCAAACCGCGGAAGGCGGCCTCGCGCTGGGCGATCACGCGCCGCGCGGCCGGCTGGGCGGGTGTGCGCGTGGAGCGCACGTGCAGCGATTGCACGCGGGCGCCGCTGCCGCGCGCCAGGGTGAGCGCCAGGCGTAGCGCCAGTTCGGCAAATGGCCCGCCGCGCAGCGCCACCAGAATCTTGCTGAGCTTGCGCGGCAGCGGGCCGCGCACCAGCGCCAGGTTGCAGGGCAGCTCTTGTAGCAGCGTATCCAAAGAAACGCCCAGTTGCTCCAGCGCGTGCGGCCACTCCAGGATCAGCAGATCAGGCTTTTCATCCAACACCCAGCGCAGAAGCTCTTGCCAAGGATTGTACGCCACCAGGGTGGGGAGCGGCGGCTGAGCACCCGGCAGGCTGCGCATCTGCTCGCGCAGTTGGCGTACGGCGGCGGTGGCTGTGCTGAGCGATTCGTCTGGGCTGACGCGCACGATACCGAGCCACTGCAGCGGCTCGCCGGGTAGCAAGCGCGCCAGGCTGGCCGGCAGCTCGGCAGCGCTGCCGGAAAACACAGGCAGCACGATCGAGCGCAACAGATCCGATTTTCGAATGGCTTTCATGGGCTCACCAGTGGGGCCAGATGGTGCGTGTAGATCTGTTGCCAGGTGTATTGGCTGCGCACACGGGCCCGCAGCCGCCAGGTAGCGCTGGCCTGTAGTTGGTCGTAGATCAGTGTCGCCACACTCTCGGGATTTGCATCCGGCGCAAAGTAGCTTACATCCTGGGCACCGAGTTCTTGTAGGGCCGGAATGGCGGAGCAGAACACGGGGATTTGAGCCAGGCCGGCTTCCAAAAGCGGGATGCCAAAACCCTCATCCTGGCTTGGAAAGAACAGTGCATCGGCCAGTTGGTAAAAGTCACTGATGACTTCATCCGGAATGAAGCCCTCTACGTGCTCCGCCAGGAAATGGGCGTGGGCCTGTAAGCCCAGCTCGGCGCGCAGGCGCAGTAGCGCTTCAAAATAGCTCTGGTTTGCGGGGTTGTGCGGCCCCAGTGGGCCGGTCACCAGCAGCCGTGCGGCGGGCATCTTTGTGCGCAGCGCCGCCAGAGTGTGCAAAGCAAGCTCGATGTTCTTGCGGCGCGTCAGCCGCACGGGCATCAGCAGCAGCGGGCTGGCGGCTAGCAGATCCAGCCTTTGCAATAGCCCGATGCTCGTGCGGCCCAGCTTGTAGAACAGCCGCGGGCTGACGCCGTTGGGGATCACGCGGATCTCCTCGCGGGGTAGTTGTAGCAGAGCGGCCAGCTCAGCTTGGCGCGCCGCCGAAATGGTAACGTGGGTGGCGTTGGGCCACGGTGTGTGCAATAGCTCCCACGGGGGGCCAGGATGCAGCTCAGTGTTGTAGCGCAGCGCACCCCAGGCCACATCATGGTGCCACAACACCAGGCGCCCGAAGCCGGGTTGTTGGGCTAGCTGGTACAACGCCTGAGTGAGGGCCAGATTCTTATGTAGCGAGGCCACATTGTGAGCGATGACAAGCTCTACGCCGGCCAGCGCATCCGCCAGGCGCTGCTGGATATCGTTCACCAAGCGCGCCCAGCCAGCCGGCTGGCGGCCGGCGTCCAGCGCTTGCTTAGCCGCCAGCACGCGCGAATGGCGCGAATCCATCAACGGGATCTTGAAGAGGGCAATGCGCCGGTCGGTGGGCTGGCCGCGGCCGGCCACCAGCCGCACCGTATGTCCAGCCGCGGTCAACAGGCGCGCATGGTGCTCCATGACGCTTTCCACCCCGCCGACCACAGGCGGCGCAGAATAATGAAGGAGGGCGATGGTATTCATAACGATTTGATGGCGCCCATTGCGGGCAGTCTTTGTGCCCCGTGGCAGCAAAGCGGAAGAGACTACATTTTAGGAATGCTCTTGCGAGCACAAACAAGGCAGTGAACCTGAGAAAAGTATAGCACCTGGCCGTCAGCTACCAGCCCCCGGCTGAACGATAACTAAATGATTACGAACTAAAAACCGGCAGGTGCCCCAGAGCGATCACTTGCGCCCATTTTTCAGCATCGCCCTCGGTGAAAATGGCCGCCTCAGCCGCCACCTCGGCGCCGGCTTTTTCCATCACCGCGCGCATGCCCTTCTGGGTCGAGCCTGTGCTCACGACATCATCTACCAGCACCACGCGGCGCCCGGCCACCAGGGCGCGATCCTTGGCGTCGAGGTACAGGGCTTGCGTGGCATTCGTGGTGATCGAAACCGTCTCCGCCGAGATGGCGTCACCCATGTAGGATTTGTAATTCTTGCGTAGGATCACATACGGCTTGCCAGTTTCTTCGGCCAGGCAATGCACCAGCGGAATGCTCTTGGCTTCGGCGCTTACCAGCACATCGTACGGATGTGTAGCCAAGCGTGCCGCCAGCGCCTGCGCGCAGGCGCGTACCAACTCCACATCGCCGAGGATATTGAGAATGGCGATGGTAACCCCCGGGGCCACTTCAAACAGGGGCAGTTGGCGGGTAAGCCCGGCCACTTCGACCGGATAGGTCTTGCTCATCGCCTCATTATATATAATCTCGGCCATGTCCTTCCCTTTGCGTATTGCCGCCCTCGGGCTACTGCTCCTCACTGCCTGCGCAGCCCCCGCCGCGCTGGCCCAGCTGGGGGCGCGCCCCGCGGCGCAAACCCCTGGCGAGCCTAACCCGCCAACGCCGCAGCCGGCCAACCCGCCAGCGGATTGGCTGGGTGCCTACTTCACTGACCCGTACGCCGCTGGCGCCCGCGCCGTGGAAGGCGGCCCGGATGAACTGCTGGCGGCAGCGATCGACCAGGCGCGCAGTAGCGTCGACATGGCGATCTATGATCTCAACTTGTGGAGCGTGCGCGATGCGCTGCTGGCCGCTCAGCAGCGTGGCGTCGTGGTGCGCCTGGTGGTCGAGGCCGATAACCGCGGCCGGCGTGAGTTCGACGAATTGGCCGCCGCGGGCATCCCGATCGTGGCGGATACCAGCCCCAATTACATGCACAATAAATTCACCGTCATCGATGGCTACGAGGTCTGGACCGGGTCAACCAATTACACCGTCAGCGACATGTATGGCAATCGCAACAACCTGCTGCGCCTGCGTTCTGCCGAAGTGGCCGCCAATTACACCGCCGAGTTTGAAGAGATGTTTGTGCGCGGCTACTTTGGTGAGATCACCCTCGACAATACCCCCTACCCGCAAGTGACGATTGCCGATGTGGAGATCCAAACCTACTTTTCACCGGATGATCGCGTGGCCGCCGCGTTGGTAGACGTGATCGACAGCGCCGAAGACACAGTGTACTTCCTGGCCTTCTCGATCACGCTGGATGAGATCGGCGATGCGTTGGTGGCGGCGCACCAGCGTGGCGTGGAAGTGTATGGCGTGATCGATGATGCCCAGGTGGGCAATCAGGGCGGCGAATACGAGCACCTGCGCCGCAATGGCGTGGCGGTTTACCTTGACGAGGCCGGGGTTAATCTGCACGACAAGGTGCTGATCGTGGATGATGCCATCGTGGTGATGGGCTCGTACAACTTCAGCTCGAATGCCGAACGGCGTAACGATGAAAATACGTTGATCATTTACAGCGAAGCCCTGGCCAGCCAGTATCGCGAGCACTTTCGCCAAGTCTGGAGCTTGACTGAGCGTTGATCAGGCGTTGGCCAGGCTCAATTCGGCCACAAACGTTTGCATCGCCAGCGCAGGCTCCATCTCCCCGGTTTTGATCTGCTCATCATAGGCCTGCAGGCGTGCATAAATGCGTTCCAGCGTCGCGGCCGAGAATAAGCGCGCCTGCGCGGCCAGTTTTTTGGCGCGATAGGGATGCATGTGTAGTTGCTTGGCAATGTCTGCTTCGTTGCGCCCGGCATCCAGTAGATCGCGGCTTTGCAGCAGCCCGCGGAAGTGCCCCACCATGCTGAAATACAGCAGGATCAGATCGCGCTCTTCCAGCAGGGGCAGCAGTGCTTGCATGGCGCGCGTGCCGTTGTTGGCACTGAGCGCATCTGCCAGAGCAAAGAAATCGCCGTGTTCGCCGCTGGAGAGGCACACACGCTGCACATCGTCTACGCTGATCGGGCGCTGGTAAGCGGCATAGGCCAGCAATTTATGCAGCTCGTTCTCGGCTGCCTGCCGGTCGCTGGCCTGCAACTGCGCCAGCGCCGCCGCGGCCGGCGGCAGCAATTCGCCGCCCAGCTCACGGGCGCGCACCACCAGCCAGTTGGCCAGTTGGGCGCCCTGTGGCAGATTGAATTCGCGCACAAACCCGCGCCCTTCGGCGCCATCCGTCCATTTCATTAACCAGTGCTTGTCTTCCAGCACACTATTCTCAAGCAGCACCAGCGCGGCGCTGGGGGGTAGCTCATCCAGAAATTGCACGAAAGGCTTGCGCGCCTCCGCGCTGGTGAACGCTTTGGATACCTGGCTGGCGATCACCAGACGGCGTTCGGCCAAAAAGGGCGCGGCCAACGCCGCACGGCGCAGGGCATCCAGGGAGGGGTTGCCCTCCAGCCGTGTGGTGTTCATTTCCGCCGTGGCCGGCTCGCCCAGTTTGCTGATCAGCTTGCTGACCTCGCTGCGGATGGCACTGTCATCCGCACCCATGAAGATGTATACGCGTGGTTTGGCGGCCATATCAATCTGCCGTATCGATGCGGTGCAGGGTACGCGTGCCGAGCTGGCTGCGCTGAATGCGGGTGATGTGCAGGCGCCCCGGGTCTCCCGAAGTGGTGACGTATTGTTGCAGGCGTGTGCCCAGCGGGCGCGCCAGCAGCAGGCCCGCGCTGGCCAGTACGAAGGCCAGCGGTAGCCGTTCAAGCCGCTGGCGATCATCGCGGGCAGTGCCCAGCGCCAAGGCGCTGCCCAGCCCGGCGGCCACCCCCGCGGTCACCAGGTTGGTGCCGCAATTGGGGTGGATCGCCAGTTGGCGTTCGCCGGCTTGCAGGCGGCGCAGCGCTTCCATCACCGCCGCTTGCACCGCCTCCGTGCTCAGTTCACCCAGCAGCCAAAAGCCGCCCGGGTTGGAATAGCCCGCCGTGGCCACCCGCGGCTGGCTGCGGCTGAGCACATGGATCGTGGCGTGCTCCAGGCCGTGATTGCGCCGCAGGCGCGAGATTCCGGCGGCGTCCACCCCACGCATTAGGCGCTCTTGATACGCTTGCTGGCCGGCACGGCGGTGAGCTGAGCGTAGGCCAATGTCCAGGCGGCTTGCAGGTAGCTTTGCACGATACCACCCGCCAGGATCAGGAAGGGCAGCGCCACCACCACGCAGATCAGGGCCACGCTGATGTTGCGCATGGCATCGCCGTTGATGGCGCCCAGTAGCAGCGGCACAGCAGCGATGAAGAACGGAACGGCCAGCAACAGGCTGACCAGAAAGCCACCGATGATCAGGATCAGCGCCAGCACGGCCAGTGGGCCGATATTGCCGGAGAGCACCTCCCAGCCGCGCTCCAATGAGGCGCGCACACCCAGGCGCTCTTTGATCAGCGCAATGTTGGCCAGATCGCCAAAGACGGCATAGGCCAAGCTGAGCGGTAGCGCCAGGCAGCCCAGCGGGATCAGGCACAGCAGGCCGATGCCCAAGGTAGCGATGGCGATGAAGGCGAACACCAGGCCGAGCACTACCGGCGGCAGCGCCAGCACAAAATTCAACGCCACTACCCGGTCAAACTGGCCCCAGGTTTCCTGCCAGACCGTGCGGAAGGTGACGGCGCTGCCCGCTTCGGCGCGCAGCGTGCCCACCGTCAGGCCAGCTTTGCCATACAGGCCGACCAGCCAGGTGATCACCGCCAATAGGAGCACCGCGGCCACCACCAGCAAGCCGATCAGCAGCCAGCGCTCCTGCGGAATGGTCTGGAAGCTGCGTTCAAGGTTATCAAGGTAAGGCTGCCACTCGGCCGGCGGGGTCATACCCTGGCCGCTGTTGCTGCTGCTGAAATTGCTGCCGCCACCGCCGCCGCCACTACGCGAGCCGCATGAGGCCAGAATGCCAAAGATCCACAAGACCTTGTGTGTGCGAATGATCTCCCATGCGCGTGAAAGTACTTTGCCAATATCCATGAATTGATCGCCTCCTCGGCTCTATGTGATCATACACGCGTAGAACGTCTTTGCGGGCGGGTTTGAAACGCGTTTGAATAAATTGCTACTGTATTGCGGTGAATAGCTGCGAATGCGGGCGCTATTCCCATTCGATCGTAGCGGGCGGCTTGCTGCTGATGTCGTAGACCACGCGGTTCACCCCCGGCACTTCATTCACGATGCGGCTGGAGACGCGGCGCAGCATATCCTCGGGCAGGCTGGCCCAGTCGGCAGTCATAAAATCCTGGCTGGCGACGGCGCGCAGCGCCACGGTTTCCTGGTAGGTACGCTGATCGCCCATCACGCCCACGCTGCGCACGGGCAGCAGCACTGCAAAGGCTTGTGCCAACGGCGCCTCGGGCCGGTTCACGAGGCCGGCCTGGCGCAGCTCAGTGGTGAAGATGGCATCGGCGGCGCGCAGGGCGGCCAGCCGCGGCGCGGTGACCTCACCCAGGCAGCGCACCGCCAGGCCCGGCCCGGGGAAGGGCTGGCGCCAAAGCAGCTCGGCCGGCAGGCCCAGGCTTTGGCCCACTTTGCGCACTTCATCTTTGAATAGATAGCGCAGCGGCTCAACCAGCTTGAAGCCCATGTTCTTGGGCAGCCCACCGACATTGTGATGCGTTTTGATGCGCTGGGCGTGCTGGCGTTCCGGGGCGCGCGATTCGATCACATCCGGGTAGATCGTGCCTTGCACCAAATAGGGTGGCAAGCCGAGTTGTTGCGCTTGGGCTTCAAACACGCGGATAAAGCGTTCGCCAATGCGGCGGCGCTTCTCTTCGGGGTCACTGACCCCTTGCAGATCGGCTAGGAACATTGCCGCCGCATCCACAACCACCAGCTCGATGCCCAGCCCGCTTTGCAGGGCCTGGATCACCTCTTCGCGCTCGCCTTGGCGCAGCAAGCCCGTATCCACAAACATGGCGACCAGTTGGTCGCCGATGGCGGCGTGCACCAGCGCCGATGCCACGCTCGAATCGAGCCCGCCACTGATCGCCGCCAGGGCGTTCTCGTTGCCTACCTGGTCTTGAATGGCCTGGATCGATTGCTCTACGATCACCCCCGGTGACCAATCCGGCGTGGCCCCGCAAATATCCACCGCAAAGCGGCGCAGGATCTCACTGCCACCGGGGGTGTGATGAACCTCAGGGTGGAACTGCACGCCAAAGTAGCCGCGCGCCACATTCGCCATGGCGGCCACGGGGGCATTCGCCGTGGCGCCAATGGCGGTAAAACCTTCCGGGGCGTGCTCAATACGATCCCCGTGCGACATCCACACCGTCTGCTCCCCGCTGGGCAGCAGAGGGTTGGCGGCGATGGTGCGCAATTGGGCCGAGCCGAATTCACGCTGTTGGCTGGCGGCCACGCTGCCGCCCAGGCTGTGAGTGAGCGCTTGCATGCCGTAGCAGATGCCTAGCACCGGCTTGCCGCTTTCGATCACATATTCAGGAAGCTGCGGCGCCCCGGCTTCGTACACCGAAGCCGGCCCGCCGGAGAGTACATAGCCCTGCGGTTTGAGCGCCAGGATCTCATCCGCTGGAGTATCCCAGGCGAAGAGTTGGCAAAAGATCTGCGCCTCGCGCAAGCGGCGGGCAATTAGTTGTGAGGTCTGTGAACCAAAATCCAGAACAATGATCATGGGGCAAATTCGATGCGCTCGCCATCCATGCTGCTGATGGCTACCAGGGAAACGATAGGCACATTCAGCACCGCCAGCGCGGCACGCCCCGCTTCAAACGTTTTTTCCACCAAGGTGCCCACGCCTACCACTTCGGCGCCGGCGGTTTGCGCCAGGCGCGCCAAACCCAGGATGGTAGCGCCGCTGGCGAGGAAATCATCGATGATCAGTACCTTCTCGCCGCCGGAGAGATACTCCGGTGAGACGATCAGCTCCACCATGCGCCCTTTGGTGTGCGAGGGCGCCAGCGTCAGGAAGACCTGGTCTGGCATGGTGATCGGTTTGTTCTTGCGGGCGTATACCACCGGCAGGTTCAAGTGCAACCCGGTGGTGAGGGCAGGGGCAATGCCTGAGATCTCGGCGGTGAGAATTTTGGTGGCGCCACGATCTTTGAACTGCTCGGCGAAGGCGCGGCCACAGGCTTCCATGAGTGACGGGTCGACTTGATGGTTGATGAAGCCATCCACCTTCAAGATGCCGCCACCCAGGTTGCGGCCTTCAGTACGAATGCGCTCGCGCAGCATGTCCATACGGCAGCATTTTAACGCAAAGGTGGCTGGGGGCCGCAGCGATTGGCAGCGGCTAAAATGGAGTGATGCAAAACTTGCCCTTGATCCTCGCTTCCACCTCGCCGCGGCGCAAAGAATTGCTGGGGCTTTTTGGCCAACCATTTGAAGTGATGCCCGCGGATATTAATGAGGACGTGTTGCCGGGCGAGGTGCCGAGCGACTATGTGGTGCGCCTGGCGCGCGGCAAGGCCCAGGCCATCGCCGCCCGCCTAGAGGCACGCCAGGCAATCGTCATCGCCGCCGACACCACGGTAGTGCACGCCGGCGAGATCATCGGCAAGCCACAGGATGCCGCCGACGCCGAGCGCATCCTGCGGGCCTTGCGCGGCCACGCCCATGAAGTCTATAGTGGCCTGTGCCTGCTCAACACCGCCAGCGGCGCCGAGGTGGCCGAGCTGGCTTTTAGCCCGGTGCCGATGCGCAACTATTCTGATAGCGAGATGAGCGCCTATATCGCCAGTGGCGAACCTCTGGACAAAGCTGGCGCCTATGGGATACAAAATGCCAGCTTTCATCCGGTGGAAGACTTCAGCGGATGTTTTGCCAATGTAGCTGGGCTGCCGCTGTGCCATCTGCTGCGTAACTGGCTGCGTTGGGGTATGCCCCTGGCGGTGGATGTGCCCGCGGCATGCCAGCACCATCTGCACTATGCCTGCCCTGTCAGCCAACCAATCTTGAACTGGGAGTATTAAATGCAACGCACCTTCCTGCGCCGCAGTCTGATATGCCTCACCTTCCTGGCCGTGCTGTTAAGCGCCTGCGGCTTGGGCGGCAGTGCAGATCTGCCTACTCCACAAATCAACATCAGCTCCGCGCCGGATGTGGAACAGGCGGCGCGGGCCTATTTGGATGCCTGGAACGCAGGCAACTACCCGGCGATGTATACGATGCTGGATGCCGAGAGCCGTAGCCGCATCAGCGAAGAAGATTTTGTGGCCCGCTATGCTGACGTAGCCACCCAGGCGAACCTCTTCCGCGTCGATTACGAAATTTTGCAAGCACTCACCAACCCGCAGACCGCGCAGGTGGGCTACCGCGTCACCTTGAACTCGGCGGTGATCGGCCCGATAAGCCGCGACACGGCGATGGATCTGAGCCTCGAAGGCGCCAACTGGCGCGTGCGTTGGGATGAGCGCATCATCCTGCCGGAACTGGCCGGCGGCAACACACTCAGTATGCAGCGCGCCGTGCCCACGCGTGGCCTGATCTATGACCGCAATGGCGATGTGATCGCCGGTGGCACCACTGCCGTGGCGGTGGGGGCCCTGCCCAGCTTGATCCAGGAAGAGCACGCCAACCGCGTGATTAGTGAGTTGGCCCGCGTCAGCCGCCGCCCGGTATCTGAGATCAGCCGGCTGCTGTTCCCTGAAAATAGCGAAGCGCCTTTTTATGTGCCCATTGCCGAAGTGTCTGAGGATGAATTCCAGGCGCGTGCGGGCGATTGGGGCGAGCTTTCGGGCATCCGCTTTGAGTATTACGACACGCGCCTCTATTACAACAGCGGCCTGGCGCCGCAGACGGTAGGCTACTACGCCTCCATCCCCGCGGAGCAAGTGCCCGAGTACATTCCGCGTGGCTACCACAGTGATGACCGCATTGGCCGCCTGGGGCTCGAGGCCTGGGGCGAGGAGTACCTGGCCGGCAAGCGCGGTGGCTCGTTGTATGTGCTCAACCCTGCCGGCGAAGTGGTCACCAAGCTGGCCGAGAGCGCCGCGCAACCGGCGGATTCGATCTACACCACCTTGGATGCCGAGTTGCAGCGCCGCGCCCAGGAAGCGATCAAAGATTTCCGCGGCGCCATCGTGGTGCTCGAGCGCGACACGGGCAAGATCCTGGCGATGGTTTCCTCGCCCGGCTTCAACCAAAACTGGGCCGATTTCAACGACCCGAACTCGGAGTGGAACTCCTACTTCACCGGCGGCGATGACGTTTTCTTCAATCGCGCCACTCAGGGGCAGTATCCCCCAGGCTCGATCTTCAAGCTGATCACCTACTCGGCGGCCGTCGAGAGCGGACAGTTCACCCCTGATCAAACTCTCGACTGTGTGCAAGAGTGGCACGGCCTGCCCGGCCAGCCGCTGATCGACTGGACGCTGGACAAGGACTTGCCCGCCAGCGGTACGCTGACCCTGATCGAAGGCATCATGCGTTCCTGCAATCCGTGGTTCTACCAGATCGGTATGGATCTTTACAACGCCGGCTTCAAGAACGCCGTGGCCGAGATGGCGCGCGGCTTTGGCCTGGGCAGCCCCACCGGCATCCAAACCCTCAACGAGGTCGCCGGCTCGGTGGTTGACCCTGAGGCCGCCGATGAGGAGCTGGGCCGTAGCCAGGCGGTGCAGCAGGCCTTTGGCCAGGGCACCACGCTGATCACGCCGCTGCAAGCGGCGGTGTACACCGCCGCCATCGGCAATGGCGGCACCCTGTATGTGCCCAGCCTGGTGGAGCGCGTGGTCAACGCCAACGGCGATGAAGTGCTCAGCTTCGCACCAGAAGTCAAAGGCACTTTGCCGATCAGTGAAACTACGTTGGAGACGATGCGCGAAGGTATGCGGATGGTCGTAGCCAATTCGCGCGGCACCGCCTACCGCCGCTTCACTGGCTTTGGCTTCCCCGTCTACGGCAAGACTGGCACGGCCACCGCCGGCACTGGCCTGCTGCCGCATGCCTGGTTTGTGGGCTACACCGATGCCGGCCGTGAAAACCAGCCGGATATTGCCATTGCGGTGCTGGTGGAGAACGTCGGCGATGGCTCAGATTTCGCGGCGCCGATCTTCCGCCGCGTGGCCAGCTACTACTTCCTGAACAGCCCTGGCCCCAATTACCCGTGGGAGCTGGAATTCGGCGTAGTTAACCCGATCTTCTTCAGCGCCGCGCTGCAAGCGGAGGCCACCGCCACGGCGGAGGCCTTGGCCACGCAGCAAGCCGCCGAAGAGACGCCAGAGCCTTAGCCGCCATGCAGCTCCGCGGCCTGGTTACGCGCTCGCAATCCGGTTTCTACACCGTCGAAACCGCTCAAGGAGAATTTGTGGCGCGGTTGCGCGGCCGCCTGAAGCAAGGGCGCCCCACCGGCGACATCGTTGCCATCGGTGACGAAGTGGAGCTGCTCGTGGAGGCTGGCGCCGAGCCGATGATCGAGGCCGTGGCGCCCCGCCGCCGCGCTCTGGTGCGCCAGGACCCGCGCCCCAATGGCGACTACGAGCAGGTGCTGGTGGCCAATCCTGACCAAGCCTTGTTCATCTTCGCCTGTGCTGACCCAGCGCCGCGCATGCGCATGCTCGATCGCTTTCTGGTGATCGCTGAGGCGCAAAACATCCCCGCGCACATTGTGGCCAGCAAGGTCGATCTGGTGGGGCAGGCACAGGCCGCAGCGTTGTTTGGCCACTACGCCAGCTTGGGCTACCCGCTGCACTATACGTCGGTAGCACAGGGGCTGGGCATTGATGAATTGCGCAGCACATTGCAAGGCAAGCTATCGGTTTTGGCGGGGCCTTCGGGTACCGGAAAATCCAGCCTGATGAATGCGGTGCAACCCGGCCTGAATTTACGCGTGGGCAGTGTGCAAGCCAGCTCTGGCAAGGGGCGCCACACCACGGCCGAACGGCTGATGTACAAGCTGGAAGGCGGCGGCTATGTGGCTGATACGCCGGGCATCAAGGCGCTAGCCCTGTGGGACATTCAGCCTGAAGAGTTGGATGGCTACTTTCCCGAGATCAAACCTCTGATTCACGCCTGTCATTACCGGGCTTGCCGCCACCTGGATGAGCCTGGCTGTGCGGTGACTGCCGCGGTAGCCCAGGGGCAGATCCATCCTGAGCGCTACGAATCCTATCGCCTGCTGCGCAGCGGCGCAGAATAGTACCTTCTTGCGATTGCAGACCCGGCGCCCAGATTAATCTTAAAAAGATGGGCGAAACACCAAAAATGATATACTCTCTTTTTACTGTTTGATAGTACAAGACTTGTACAAGCCCTACATGCACTCTACGTCAAAGGAGAAGCGACGATTTAAATGGCTGACATTTTGCTGAACGTCAAAGACTTGGAGACTACCTTCAAAACTGCAGAAGGTGTGATCCATGCAGTCAACGGTGTATCCTTTGATTTACATAGTGGCGAAACATTAGCGGTAGTGGGCGAGAGTGGTTCCGGTAAAAGCGTAACCATGCTGTCTGTCTTGGGTCTGGTGCCTAGCCCTCCGGGAAAAGTGGTGGCGGGCGAAGCCGTGTTTGACGGCAAAGACCTGTTGAAAATGAATAATGAGCAGTTGCGCCAGGTTCGTGGGGCGCGCATCAGCTTGGTATTCCAAGACCCCATGACCTCGCTCAACCCTGTGCTCACCATCGGCAAGCAAATTGAAGAACCGCTGCTATTGCACCTCAAGATGAGCAAGGCCGAGGCGCGCAAGCGTGCCGCTGAGCTGCTTGAGCTGGTGGGCATCCCCAACGCCGAAGCGCGCCTGGATGATTACCCGCACCAGTTCTCCGGCGGTATGCGCCAGCGCGTGATGATCGCCATGGCGCTCTCGTGCAACCCGCAGGTGCTGATCGCCGATGAGCCCACCACCGCCCTGGACGTTACCATTCAGGCGCAGATCATCGATTTGGTTAAGCGCCTGCGCCAGGAGATGGGCATGTCCATCATCTGGATCACGCATGACCTGGGCGTAGTGGCTGGTTTAGCCCACCGGGTGATGGTGATGTACGGTGGCTTCATTATTGAAGAAGCCAAAGTAGATGCGCTCTATGCCAACCCTGAGCATCCTTACACCCAGGGCCTGCTGGATAGCTTGCCGCGTATCGATAAAGATGGCCGCCGCCACCTCGAGGCGATCGAAGGGTTGCCGCCGATCCTGTACCAGAAACCCACCAGCTGCCCCTTTGCGCCGCGTTGCAAATGGGTGCAGCCCAAGTGCCGCACGGAAAACCCGCCCCTGATCACAATCGAAGAAGGCCATAAGGTGGCCTGCTGGGTAGACACCAAGACTGGGAAGTTGCGCAAATGAATCAGACGACAATGAACAACGGCAACAACGATTACTTGTTGGAAGTAGAAGATCTCGAAATGCACTTCCCCATTTACCGTGGGGTGGTGCGCCGCCAGGTAGGCGCCGTGCGCGCCGTCGACGGTGTGAGCTTCCAGGTCAAGCGTGGTGAAACGCTGGGCCTGGTGGGCGAATCCGGTTGTGGCAAATCCACCACCGGGCGCACGATCTTGCAGCTCTACAAGCCCACGGCCGGTAAGGTGATCTTCGATGGTGAGGATTTGTCCACCTTGCGCAACAATGAAATGCGCGCCATGCGCCGCAAGATGCAAATGATCTTCCAGGATCCGTATGCCAGCCTGAACCCGCGCATGACCGTGGGCGAGATCGTTGGCGAGCCGCTGGAAGTGCACAAGGTCACCCATGGCAAGCAGACGCGCGACCGCGTCAAAGAGCTGCTTGAGCTGGTGCGCCTCAACCCCTCGTTCTCTGACCGCTACCCCCACGAATTCTCGGGGGGGCAGCGCCAGCGCATCGGCATTGCGCGTGCCCTGGCCTTGAACCCGTATTTCGTGGTGTGTGATGAGCCCATCTCGGCCCTGGATGTATCCATTCAGGCCCAGGTGGTCAACTTGCTGCAGGATCTGCAGTCCAAGTTCAAGTTGACCTATCTATTCATCGCCCATGACCTTTCGATGGTGCGCCATATCAGTGACCGCGTAGCCGTGATGTACCTGGGCGTGATCGTCGAGCTGGCTGACCGCAACGAGATCTACGATAACCCCCTGCACCCCTACACCCAGGCGCTGCTCTCGGCCATCCCGGTGCCGGACCCGCGGGCGGATGCCCAGCGCCAGCGCACCATCCTCACCGGCGATGTGCCCTCCCCCGCCAATCCCCCCTCCGGTTGCCGCTTCCGCACCCGCTGCCCGATCGCCGAGCAGCGCTGCGCCGAAGAGCGCCCGGAATTCCGTGAATTAAAGCCGCACCACTTTGTAGCCTGTCATTTTGCTGACCAGTTTGTTAGCTAATGATTTAGTGGTAGACTGCTTAGTTAATAACGAAAGGAGGTGGAAACCTCGAGTAGCCTATACTTCGTTTCAAGCATTACCACAATAAAGCAAAAATGAAAGAGGAGAAGATAAATGCGTAAACTGTTTACTTTGTTTAGCCTCCTTGTCATTGCTAGCTTTGTGTTGGTGGCTTGTGGCGGCACCGCCGCCCCGGCTACCACTGCCAATACTGACTCTGGCACAAGCTCCAGCACTGACAGCGGCAGCAGCAGCAGCGCTGAGTACCACTCAGCCGACCCCACGACCTTCGTGGAAGCCACCATTGGTGACATCGACACCCTTGACCCCGCGCTCGCTTACGATACCGCCAGCGCCACGGTCATCTTCAACGTCTATGAGACGCTGGTGTTCTACGATGGCGAGAGCACGGACAAGTTCGTGCCTCAGTTGGCCGAGTCCTGGGAGCTGTCTGACGACGGCACCGTGTACACCTTCCACATCCGCCCAGGCGTCACCTTCCACGAAGGTGGCGAGCTGACTGCTTCGGACGTGGCGTACTCCTACCAGCGTGGCATTCTGCAGGGTAGCTACAGCTCCCCGCAGTGGATGCTGGCTGAGCCCTTCTTCGGCGTAGGTAACGACGACATCAGCATCATTGTTGATGGCGGCGCCTCCGCTGACGATCGTGCTGCCATGCAGGCCGCTGACCCGGCCGCTTTGGTTGCCGCCTGTGAGCAGATCAAGGCCGCCATCGTGGCTGACGACGCCGCTGGCACCGTCACCATGACCCTGGCTCAGCCTTGGGGTCCTTTCTTGCCCACCATCGCCAACGCCTGGGGTTCCATCATGGACCAGGAGTGGGTGGTAGCTAACGGTGGTTGGGATGGTTCCTGCGACACTTGGCAGAACTTCTACGCCATGACCGCCGCTGAGGATCCCTTCACTGGTATCGCCAACGGTACCGGCGCCTTCAAGTTGGAGCGCTGGACCCCGGGTGAGGAAATCGTTCTGGCCCGCAATGAGAACTACTGGCGCGAACCCGCTAAGCTGGAGCGCGTGGTAATTCAGGGCATCGACGAGTGGGGTACCCGCTTCGCCATGCTGCAGGCCGGTGACGCTGACGTCGCCGTTGTGAACCGCCAGGATGCGCCTCAGGTGGATCCGCTGGCTGGTGAGTGGTGCACCTGGAACTTGGACACCGAATCCTACGAATGCGAAGCCGTGGGTGATGGCCCCCTGCGCGTGCGTGTGGGCCGCCCGGGTCTGACCCAGGACGTGATCCTGTTCACCTTTGACATCGCCACCGCGGGCAACCCCTATGTGGGTTCCGGCGCGCTGGATGGCAATGGTGTTCCGGCTGACTTCTTTGCCGATGTCAACATCCGCAAGGGCTTTGCCTATGCCTTCGACTATCAGACCCTGATTGACGAAGTGTTCCTGGGTGAGGCTGTTCAGCCCGTCTCCCTGCCGCTGCCGGGCATGCCTGGCTACGACGCCAACGCCCCGCACTACACCTTTGACTTGGCCGCTGCTGAAGCTGCCTTCAAGGCTGCTGACCTGGATCACGACGGCATCCCCGCCGGTGACGATCCTGAGGGCGACGTTTGGACCACTGGTTTCCGCGTCCAGATGCTGTACAACCTGGGCAACACCTCCCGCCAGAACGTGGCCGAGATCATGGCCGCCAACCTGGCTGTGGTGAACCCGAACTTCCGCGTGGAAGTCTTGGGTCTGCCTTGGCCGTCCTACCTGACCGCTCAGCGTGCTTCCCAGATCCCGGTCATGACCGGTGGTTGGTTGGAAGATATCCACGACCCGCACAACTGGTACCAGCCGTACACCACGGGCACCTATGGCAACCGCCAGCGCCTGCCCGAGGCTTTGGTTGAGCAGTTCCGCGAGTACCTGAACGCAGGTGTGGCTGAGACCGATCCGGCTGCTCGCCACCAGATCTACCTGGACTTCAACCAGGCGTACTATGAGAACGTCCCCGGTGTGCCCATCGTCAACGCCACCGGTCACGGCTTCTCGCAGCGCTGGGTTCAGGGTCAGGTTCTGAACGCGATCTTCCCCGGCAACTACTACTACACCATCTACAAGGACTAGTAGTAGCGCTTAGAAGCAACTGCAACAAAAAGGGTGGGGAGCTTTGCTCCCCACCCTTCCTGTCCCTTTTTCTTTTGCCGCTGCCGGTCAAACTCCATCTTTGACCCGCAGCGGAAGAAGAACAACTGGAGAAGCGAATAAATGCTCACCTACATTATCAGACGCCTGTTGCTGGTTCCCGTACTGCTCTTCGGGGTGACCGTGCTCATCTTCGGCATGTTGCAATTCCTCAGCCCGGCTGAGCGTGCCGCGCTGTATGTGCGCGATATCCCGCGCAATGAGAAGATGGTCGACGGCATTATCAAGATCTATGGCCTGGACCAGCCGATCCATATTCAGTACTGGCGCTGGCTCACCGGCACGGTGAATGAGACCACCGGCGAGCGCACCGGTGGCATCCTCTACGGTGATTTTGGCTACTCGCGCACCGCGTCTCAGCCGGTCGCCGATCTGATCCGCCAGAAATTCCCCAATACGCTCGATCTGACGATCTGGGCGGCTGCCCCGGTGATCCTGGTGGGCATTTGGCTGGGTGTGCAAGCCGCGGTGAAACACAACAGCCTGGTGGATCAGCTGGCACGTGTCTTCAGTATTGTCGGCACCTCGCTGCCCACCTTTGTGTTTGGCCTCATGGCGCTAATGATCTTCTATGTTGGCCTGGACTGGTTTGCTCCTGGCCGTATCGCCGATGTCTCCAGCCGCGTCATCCATAGCCCTGAATTCCAGCGCTTTACGGGCTTGCTCACCTTTGACGCTTTGCTGAATGGGCGCTTTGATATCTTCTTTGATGCCCTGCGCCATATGGTGCTGCCGATCCTCACCCTCTCCTACATCAGTTGGGCTACTTTCCTGCGCGTCACGCGTGCTTCCATGCTCGAGACGCTGCGCCAGGAGTATGTGGTGACGGCGCGCGCCAAGGGCCTGCCGGAGAAGACGGTGATCAACAAGCACGCCCGCCCCAACGCCATGATCCCCGTGATCACCCTGGCCGGCTTTCAGGTCGTGGGCTTATTGGGCGGTGTGGTGATCACCGAGACCGTCTTCAATTACCCTGGCATCGGCCAGGCGGCCGCCAATGCGGCCCAACAGCTCGACGTGATCACCGTGTTGGGCTTTGCGCTCTTCAACGGCTTCATCCTTATTGCTGCCAACCTCGTGGTCGACGTGCTCTATGCAATGATCGACCCGCGTGTAAGACTCTCCTAGGAGCGAAATCAGAATGGCTGAAACGACTGTTAACTCGCCAGACGCGGCATTCCCCGCCGCTGAGCTCGGCGCCCCGGTGCGCAAGATCAGCGCCCTGGAGCGTGCTGTAGGCCCGGAGTATTACCGCGTCCTCACCGGCCTGGCCAAAACACCGGCCTCGGTGATTGGCTTTATCCTGATTGGCTTTTTTGCTTTGATCGCCCTCGGTGCCCCGTGGATCATTCCGCCGGTCAACGCCGATGACCCCTACACGATCCCGCGTGACGGCTTCAGCGCCGAGCCCAAACCGCCCGGCACCCCCTGGACCCGTAATGTGCCCGAGTTGCCCTTCTGGTGGAAGCCGATTATGGGCACCGAGGAATGGACCCATGTCCTAGGCACTTCGCAGGGTCAGTACGATATGTTCTATGGCCTGGTATGGGGCACGCGTACCGCCTTCAAGACCGGTTTCATCGTGGTGATCGTCACCTTTACCATTGGTATCGTCGTGGGCTCGGTTTCAGCCTACTACGGTGGTTCAGTTGACAACGTGATCATGCGTATTGTCGATGTCTTTTTGACCCTGCCGTTCATCTTGGCGGCATTGATCTTAGCGGCCATTCTGACGCCAAAAATAGGTAAGAGCCTGATACCGTCTATCATCGCGCTTACTTCATTTGGGTGGATGGGCTATTCACGTATCATCCGTGGCGATATTCTCTCGGTAAAAGAGCGTGATTACGTGATGGCAGCCAAAGTGATCGGCGTCAGCGATCCGCGCATCCTCTTCCGCCACATTCTGCCCAATGCCATCTTCCCCTCACTGGTGCTGGCTTCGCTGGCCATCGGTGATGTCGTGCTCTCATTTGCAGCGTTGTCCTTCCTGGGTATCGGTACCGAGGTCGGCTATGCAGACTGGGGCCAGGTGCTCAGCTTCGCCCGCAACTGGATCACCAGCCTGAATACCTACTGGTACATTGTGGCCTTCCCCGGCCTCACCCTGGTGTTGTTCGTGATGGGCTGGAACCTGGTGGGCGACGCGCTGCGCGATGTGCTTGACCCGCGTATGCGTGGCAAAGCCTAACCTCGCGAAGAACGTTGCACTCCGCGCGTTTGCAAACACTGGCAGGGTTGTTACTAGCGTTAGCGGTAACAACCTTCTTGGGCGCGTCTGCATTCCGTACCTCGGGCGCCGTCCAGGCCCAGGTGCCTACCGCCACCTTTGTTCCTAGCAGCCGCCTGGATCAGCCCACCCTGCCTGCGGCGCCCTCGCAGGCCGATGAGGGTGCGGTGGATTTTTGGCTCAATTGCATGGTGTGCCATGGAGACCGTGGCCAAGGGCTGACCGAAGAATTCCGCATGATCTATCCGCCCGAGGAGCAAAATTGCTGGCAATCGGGCTGCCACGGCAATCGCCCTTACGAGCAGGGCTTTACCCTGCCGGGCAAAGTGCCGCCGCTCATCGGCGATCAAGCCGATCTGAATAAATTCTCCACCGCTGCCGCCTTGCAAGGTTTCATCGGTGCCACCATGCCCTGGCACAATCCGGGCAGTCTTGAGCAGGATGTGTATTGGCGCTTGACGGCCTTTTTGTTGCGCGAGAATGGCTACGCTAACCCATTTCCGGTGCTGAATGCAGAGAACGCCGCCCAAGTGATCGTGGGTGGCCAGCAGCCTACCGCCACCAGTGAGCTGGCCACGCCGCAGGCGAGCACGGGCACGCCGCGGGCGGCGCGCTTGGCCGTGGTGGCTGGCTTGGCTTTGTTGCTGGGCGCGCTGTTGGTGGCGCTGCTACGCCGCGTGGCTAAAACTCGCCAGTAGGGCGGGCAGCTCACTCAGGCTGCTGATCGTGGCGCTGGGCTGAATGGTGTCTTGATGTTCGCGATTGGCCGGTGTGTCTGCTCGGCGGGTTAGCCAGATACTGTACATGCCAGCATGGTTCGCCCCAAGAATATCGGCCCCCAACGTATCCCCCACCATGGCGCTATTTGCCGCCGCCACCCCGATTTGTTCCATGGCCATCGCAAAAATACGTGGGTTGGGCTTGCGTAGCCCATAAGCGGCTGAACTGAGCACTAGATCGAAGTAGGGGCGTAGCTCGGCCTTGTCCACCAGCGTTTGCACATCCTCATCGTCGCCGGCGTTGGAGATCAGCCCCAGGGCATAGCCAGAGTGACGTAGCTGCTGCAACATGGGGATCGTGTCCTCTTCGCGCGTCCAGTGAGCTTGCGAGGCGGCATATAGTTGGCGCAGGGCCGGGCGCAGTGTATCTTCTGCCACGTTGGGATAGCCCAAGTCATGCAACAGGTTGCGCAACACGTAGGCGGTGGTGTGCTCTACGAACTCAGCTTCGCGCTGGATGTAGTAGTTGTTCAGCCGGGCACGAAATTCACTGAGGAACTGAGCTTCGTCGAGTGCAAAGCCCGCGGTGCGCAGATGGGCAAACAATTGTGCATCGGCGCGCTGCAACACCTGCGGCCAGGCACCGTCAAAATATAGCAGGGTGTTGCCCAAATCAAAGAAGACCGCGCGCAGCGGGGCGGCGGGAGGCTGATGCACGTGCATACCTATATAACGCATAACACAGGCTAACGGTTTCGCTTTTAACAAAAAAAGCCCGCATGAATTCATGCGGGCTTTTTGATTGCGCTATCGCAGCTTACGGAGTGGGGGTGACTGCCAGCGTGGGGACTGAATTGGGCACGTTGATGTCCACCCAGAACCATTCCTTGGCATTGTTGCCCACACCAAAGATCACGCCATCGCCGCGTATCATCCAGTAGCCCTTGTAGTGCCCGGACTGTTTAGGAGCACGCATGCTGACCTCAACTTCGGCGTAGCCACCCGGGGCGACTTCCTTGGTACCGATCGTGATCACGGAATCGGCACCCAGCAGATCACCCTGCACATAGATCAGCGAGAAATCATTTTTCCAGGTGCAGGAGCCCGTGTTCTTCAGGCGCCACATTTTGGTGAACGGCGTGTCGGCATTGATGTAGCTGCCGTCCAGAATGGTTTCGGATTCCAGGTTGGCCCGCAGGCACGGCACGCCCGAGGTGCTGGGCTGCTGCGGCTGCTGCGGCAAGGCCTGCTGCAGCGTAGCCGTGGGCTGGTCCCCTTCCAGGGTGGCCGTCGGGGTCGGCGGCTCTGGGGTGAAGGTGGGGGTAGGCGGAATGGGCGTATTGGTAGCCGTAGGCGGTGCCGCGGCAGCCGTTTCTGTCAGAGCCTGGAAGGCAATTTGCGCCGCCTCGGTCAGCACGGCATCGGTATTGGTTGCAGAGCCGCCGCAGGCGCTCAGGAGCACGGCGCCCAGCAGCAATACAGATACCACAACCATTTTTAGTTTGTTCACGACAACACCTCAGTTTTTAGCGTAAGCAGCCATTATATCCTCTGCGATGGGGATAGTGCACAATCAGCGGCCAGGGCTGGCAGGCGGCTGAAAGTACTCGGCGGGTTGGCTCCAGGCAGGCGCCTGCGGGCGGCTGCTGCGGCCAACAAAGACCGCATAATCGCTCAGGTGGCAATTGCGCGCATTGGCGGCGCGTTGCGGGTTGAGCACGATCAGGTAACTGCGCTCATAGTCACCTGTGTCCAGGCTGGTCTCGCCATCCTGCAGGGGGAAGACATCGCTCCAGCCATCGGCAATGCCAACCGCCACGGCGCGTAGCCCTTCGCCGTCAAGGGTGAGCGTAAGGATCTCGTCAGCGGGCAGGGCAATGTAATCCGCGCCGAGCTGTTCCACGCCGTCGGCGGGGTAAAACCACGCGTCGGGCGTGGCCACCCCCTCCAGGCGCACGGTGGGGTAGCGCAGCCCCTCTTCAAAGTTGCGCGTGAGCAAGGCTACGCTGTAATCCGTGAACACGTCCTCCAGCGTAGTGTCATATTCCGCCAACAGCGCATCCCAGGCGGCATAGCCGTTCAGATCGATGATTTGCTCCCACAGACGCACAATGATGGAATGGCCGTATTGCTCAGAGAGATAGCGCATCAGGATCCACATGCCATACCAGCGGTCAATATCTTCGTCGCCTGTTTCGCCGCCCTCCGCCAACTGGCACGAGTCGGTAGCGTCAAAAATCGAGCCCAGCGTGCTGACCGGATCGTTGACGCTATCGAACAACTCTTCCTCGATCCAGGTTGAGGTCGCTTCCCACACCCAGTCGTGCGGCTCCTCGCCGTCGTAGCCAAACTGGATCGCGTGGTGAAATTCGTGTGCGGCGGTGCTGCGCATGTAATCCAGCTCTTCTTCGGGCGGGTAGCTGGCATCCGTTTCTTCCAGGTAATCGTTGTCCAGCACGATATATGTATGCGTAGCCGCCCGCTCGACCAAGCGGGTCAGCGGGTTATCTCCGATGACTGAGGCCCCCAGATCCGATTCGGTGAAGCCGGCATAGTCCTCACCGAGGATCTCCTGAAGGTAGACGTCATAGCGATCGTCGCCACCCAGGCCACCATCGCGCGGTGACGGCGCCCAGCCAAAGTGGTCGATGGCGCCATACCAGGCGTATTCCATGGCACGCGCCACCTCGATCACATAGTCTGGCTGGCCACTGGGGTGATTGCCCTGGGCTGGCACAGCATCCACGCCATCCAGTGTGTAGTGGATGCGGAAGTGCTCGCTATCCAGCGTATAGGCTTCGCCGCTCAACTGCGGCCGGTCCGGCTCGTAGCGGCTGGCGCCCGGCGGGCCGGGGTCCAGCGTGGGCAGCAGGCTGAGCCCATCGAGGCGTTGGCTGGGCTCAGCCTGGCTGACGGTGCGCGTGGCCTTGACCGCAGGCACGCTGCCAAACGGGGCGTCTTCGGGCGCCCCCAGCAGAGTGCGGCAAGCCAGGCTGCTGAGCGTTAATGTCGCCAGGAGCAAAGCAGCGGCGAAGGTGGCGTTGCGGTTATGGGCCATCAGATTTCCTTTAGTGAGGGTGATTAATAGTGTACTGGCGCAGCTTGCGCTGCGCCAGTACACATGAAATCGAGCGAGAAGCGCTGCTTATTCGATAACGGTATTGGTCTGCTCGTGCATGTAAAGCGGCAGGTAGTAATGCCCGCCGGCGCCTTTGCCCGAGGAGCCCGAGCCCTTCCAGCCGCCGAAGGGCTGGAAGCCCGGCCAGGCGCCGGTGCTGGCGCCTTGCGGGCGGTTGGCGTAGGTTACGCCGGCCTCAATGTTTTCGAAGAACCACTTGGATTCATCGCTGTTGCCGTAGAAGCCAGCAGTGAGGCCGAAGTCCACATCATTGGCCAGCGCCATGCCTTCGTCGAGGCTTTTGATCTTGTGCAGCAGAGTGATCGGCAGGAACATCTCCTGCTTCCACAGCTTGTGGCTGGTGGGCACATCGGCTACCAGGGTTGGTTCGCAGAAGTAGCCCTTGCCGTATTCGCCCTCGGTGAGCACGCGGCCACCGGTCAAGATCGTGCCGTTCTGCGAGAGCTCTTCGCTCCAGCCCTTATAGTTGTTGTAGGCGCTCTCGTTGATCACCGGGCCCATGAAGGTTTCCTTCAGGGTCGGGTCACCGATCTTGAGCGATTGGGTGACGGTGAGGAGCTTTTCAACCAGCTCGTCGTACACGGGCTCTTCCACATAAATGCGCGAGCCGGCCGAGCATTTTTGGCCTTGCAGGCCAAAGGCCGAGCGGTACAAGCCCTGTGTGGCGCGCTCCAGGTCGGCGTTGCGCGAAACCAGGATCGGGTTCTTGCCGCCCATCTCCAGCAGGATCGGGCGCGGGTAGCGCCCGTTGGCGAAGGTACGGTAGATATGCATGCCTACGTCGTACGAGCCGGTGAAAGTCAGCCCGGCCGTACGCGGGTCGTCCACCAGCGCCTGGCCGGCCACTGCGCCGTCACCGGTGACGTAGTTGACCACGCCATCGGGGAAGCCGGCATCACGGAAGACTTCGATCAGTAGCCGCGAGGCCCACGGGGTGTCCTCGGCGGGCTTCATCACCACGGTGTTGCCCGCCACCAACGCGGTGCCGGCCGGGCCAGCAGTGAGCGCGAAGGGGAAGTTGAACGGGCTGATCACCACCCATACCCCGTAGGGGCGCAGGCGGTTGGTGTTGGTGGCCTTGTAGCCCTTGAGCGGGTCAACCCCCATGGGGCGGATGTAGCCATTGTTGGCTTCCATCTGCTCGCAGGCGAAGTAAAAGAAATCGGCGGCCTCGGAGACATCGCCCAGCGCTTCCATGCGGTTTTTGCCGACTTCGATGGAAACTACCGCGGCGATGTCAAAAATGCGCTCCGTGATCAGATCAGCCGCTTTGCGCACCAGCGCCACGCGCTCCTGCCAGGGGCGGCGGCCCCAGTCTTGGGCGGCGGCGTGGGCCGCCGCCATGGCCGGGGCCACTTCGGCGGCGCTGGCTTCCTGGAAGCTGCCCAGCAGCCAATCGGTGTTGATCGGCGAGCGGTCCTCAAAGGTGGCCGCGGCGTATACATCCTTGCCGTTGATGAACATAGGGTATTGCTTGCCCAGGTTGGCCTTTACCTTGCTGATCGCCGCCTCAAAGCGGGTGTGCAGGTCCTCTGGGGGGTCATACATGGTGGCGTAGGTGAGTCTGAACGCGCCGGATGTTGTCATTATGCTTGGCTCCTTACTTCACAAAACAGCTATATAGAGGGACGGAGCTAAGTATAGCCCAGCTCTTACGCCCCAATTAGCGCCTGTATAGCGCTTTGATTGCGGAAAGATGCACAAACGGTGCACTTGTGTTACAATCCGGTTTATATGTAAATCTGCCGCATAGTGAATCTTTTTGCGGCAAATCAGGACAAAGAGACCCAATCCGCATGGAACAAAACTGGCTTTTTATCGGCGTATTTGTTGCAATTGCAGGCGTCTTTCCCCTGCTGCCCATCATCATTGCGCGCGTCTTGGCCCCCCGCAAGCCCAACTACATTAAATTAGAAACGTATGAATGTGGTATGGAGACGGTGGGTGACACCTGGGTGCAGTTCAAGGTGCAGTACTACATCTACGGTTTGATCTTCCTGATCTTTGATATTGAGACCGCGTTCCTGTATCCGTGGGCGGTGGCTTACGATGTGCTGCCGATGTTTGCGGTGCTGGAGGGTGTGCTTTTCATCCTCATTCTCGTAGGCGGTTTGTTCTACGCATGGCGCAAAGGCGCCCTGGAATGGTCATAAAAGGCTGCAGCCCGCGCTGAAACAGCCTTTTTATTTGCGTATAGAGGATAACGAATGTCTTTTTGGAGCGACCCAATCCGTGTGATTAACGAATGGCTGACTGGCCTGCTGGCCAGTTTGCTGCCCGAGGCGTGGGCCACCCTGCTCAGTAACGTAATCGGCGTGGTGGCGGTTTCGTCTTTCGGCCTGATCCTGGTGATCTTCCTGATCTGGCTGGAGCGCAAGGTGGCCGCCCGTTTTCAAGACCGCATCGGCCCGAACCGCGCTGGCCCGTATGGTCTGTTGCAAACCATCGCCGATATCGTAAAGCTGCTTACTAAGGAAGATAGCATTCCAGAGAAGGCCGATAAGATCACCTTCAACCTGGCGCCGATCATCTCGATGATCGCCGTGTTGCTGATCTGGGCCGTGGTGCCCTTTGCGCCCGGTTGGATCGGTACCGATCTCAACGTTGGCGTGTTGTACATCGCCGCGGTGGGGTCCTTCGGTATTCTCTCGATCCTCATGGCTGGCTGGTCTTCCAATAATAAGTACGCCTTGCTGGGTGCGTTCCGTGCGGTGGCGCAGCTCATCTCGTACGAGGTGCCGATGCTGCTGACCCTGCTGGTGCCGGTGTTGCTGGCGCGTAGCATGGGCATGGTGGATGTTGTGCAAGACCAATCGGTATGGTTCATTGCCCTGGCACCGCTGGCCGGCATCATCTTCCTGGTCTCCTCGATCGCTGAGGTGGGCCGCACTCCGTTTGACCTTATCGAAGCTGAATCTGAAATCGTGGCCGGCTATCACACCGAATACACCGGTATGAAGTTCGGCTTGTTCTTCGCTGCCGAATTCCTGCATGCCTTCACCGTGGGCGTTTTGTTCGCCATCCTGTTTCTGGGTGGCTGGCGTGGCCCCGGGGCGGAGCAGTTCCCCATTCTCGGTGTGCTGTACCTGATGGCCAAATCCACCATCGGCTATTTCATTGTGATGTGGGTGCGCAGCACCTTGCCGCGCATCCGCATTGACCACATGCTGGATCTGAACTGGAAGGTGCTCACCCCGGTGGCGCTGGCCCTGCTGATCATTACCGCCGTGCTGGATAAGCTGTTCAGTGAGACCGCGCTGCGTGTGCCGGCGCTGCTGGCTGGCAACCTGGTGGTGCTGGCGCTTGCTTGGGCCATTATTCGGCTCGGCACGCGCCGTGCCCGCCGTGAGCGCAAAGCCTTCAAGGAACGTCCAGAGGCGCGCGCGGCCTAGCGCCCGCCAGCCTCTTCTGATGGAGTCGAACGCATGACTGCAATGCAAGGTGTTTTTCTGTTCGCTGCTGGCCTGATCCTATGGGCGGCTTTTATGATGGTGACACGCCAGAACCTGGTGCATGCCGCCTTCTATCTCATTCTGGCCCTGTTTGGTGTGGCCATCGTCTTTGTGCTGCTGGATGCCGGGTTCCTGGCGGTGGTGCAAGTGCTGGTGTACATCGGTGCCATTTCCATCATTATGATCTTCGCGGTGATGCTGACCCGCGGCGATGTAATTGAAGAGGCCCCGGTGAACAAGGGCTATGGCTGGGCCTTGTTGCTCAGCGCGCTGTTTGCTTTTGGCCTGATCATCCTGATCGGCCAATGGCCGGCGGTGGCCAGCCTGCCGGGCGAGATCAATACCGCCCGCGATCTGGCGGCGGAGTTGGGTGTGAGCTTGGTGTCCCCCGAGGGATTTGTGATCCCGTTCGAAGTGGCTTCGGTTTTGCTGCTGGCGGCCCTGATCGGCGCGCTGGTGGTGGCCCGCCCGCAGAAGAAAGGTAAGTAGGCAACGTATGATTCCGCTTTCCTGGTATCTGGTGCTGGCCGCGCTGCTGTTCTGCATCGGCCTGTACGGCGTGCTGGCTCGCAAGAACGCCGTGGCCATCTTGATGGGCGTTGAGCTGATGCTGAACGCGGTGAACATCAATCTGGTGGCGTTCTGGCGCTATTTCACCCCTGACAAGATCGGCGGGCACGCCTTTGCCGTGATCGTATTCGCCGTGGCCGCCGCTGAAGTGGCGGTGGGCCTGGCCCTGATTATTTCCATCTACCGTCGCCGCAAGACCGTGGCCGCGGACGAAATTAACTTGATGAAGTGGTAAGCGATGCCGACTGAAACCCTGATCTGGCTTATTCCGCTCCCGCCGCTGCTGGCGTTCTTTTTGATCTTGCTGTTCACTCGCAAGAACAACGCCCTCAGCCACACCGTAGGCGTTGCCGCGGCGGCCATCTCCTGGCTGCTGGGCATGGTGGTGTTCTTCACCGCCATCGGGGTGGAGCACCTCGGTGAGCACCCGTTCCGCTCGGCGATCAACTGGTTGCCCACGGGTGACACTTTCTTCAATATCGGCGTGTTTATTGACCCGTTGAATGCTGCGGTGCTGTTCTTCGTAGCCTGGACGGTGCTGATGATCTTCATCTACAGCATCGGCTATCACAACTTTGGTGCCCCCAAGGGCGAGCATGACAAGCCGGGCCTGCCGCCGCATGGCGCAGAGGTGCACGGCCACCATGTGCCCTCGGTGGAGCCGTTGTACGCGCGCTTCTTCGCTTTCATTGCCCTGTTCGCCTTCGGCATGTTCACGCTGGTGGTCTCCGACAACTTGCTGACCCTGTTCGTGGGCTGGGAGATCATGGGCTTGTGCTCCTACCTGCTGATCGGCTTCTGGTACGCCAAACCCTCAGCGCGCAACGCCGCCATCAAAGCCTTCCTGACCACACGTATCGGCGATGTGTTCATGCTGCTGGGTATCGTGGCGCTCTATTCCGCCACCGGCACGCTGAACTTCTACGACATCCTGCGCAACGAAGATATTCTGCACACCCTGGCCACAACGCCCAGCGGTGTGTTTGGCCTCTCGGCAGCTGGCTTGATCGGCTTGCTGCTCTTCATCGGCACGGTGGGCAAATCGGCCCAGTGGCCGCTGCACGTCTGGCTGCCGGATGCGATGGAAGGCCCCACACCGGTTTCGGCGATGATCCACGCTGCCACGATGGTTTCGGCGGGCGTGTACATGGTGCTGCGTATGTTCCCGCTGATCTCGGCGGGCTGGCACCACGGTGACCCGCTGAACACCACGATGACGGTGATGGCCTTTATCGGCGCGCTGACCGCTATCTTCGCCGCCACCATCGCTGTGACACAAAATGACATCAAGCGCGTGCTGGCGTATTCCACCATCTCGCAACTGGGCTTTATGATCGCCGCGCTGGGCATCGGCGCCTATGTGGCCGCCGCCTTCCACCTGGTGACCCATGCCTTCTTCAAGGCGCTGCTGTTCCTGGGCTCGGGCTCGGTCATTCACGGCATGGAGCACGGCGTGCTGCATACCGGCGAACACGTAGACCCGCAAGACATGTTCAACATGGGCGGCCTGCGCAAGAAGATGCCGATCACGTTCTGGACCTTTTTGATCGGTGGTTTCGCGCTGTCCGGCTTCCCGCTGATCACCTCCGGCTTTTGGTCCAAAGATGAAATTCTGGCCGATGCCTTTGCCAATGGGCACCTCGGCGTATTGATCACCCTTTCGCTGGCGGCCTTGCTGACTGCCTTCTACACCATGCGCCAGATCACGCTGACCTTCTTCGGGGCGCCGCGCACCAAGGCCGCCGAGCACGCCAGCGAGAACAAGCTGGTGATGACCGCCCCGCTGATGGTGCTGGCGGTCTTCGCCGTCATCGCCGGCTGGGTGGGCATTCCTGAGCACTTCCCCGTCATCGGCGGCCTGCTGCCCAGTTGGTTCCACGATTTCGTGGGCGGCACCCTGCTGGAGCACCCGCATGCGCCGGACTTTAGCACGATCCCCCTGGGTATCTCGCTGGGTGTAGCGTTGGGCGGCTTGGGCCTGGGGTACCTGGTGTATCGCAAGGCCGGCACGGTGGACCCGCTGCGCAAGCCGCTAGGCCCGCTGTATACCTTGCTGCAAAACAAGTATTACATTGACGAGCTGTATGAGCGCATCTTTGTGCGCCCGGCTCGCGTGATCGCCGAAAAGTTCTCGTACTGGTTCCTCGATCGCACGGTGATCGACGGGGCGCTGCACTGGGTGGCGCGCAATTCGCTGGACCTGGGCACCTTCTTCCGCTATGGCTTTGAAAACCCGGTGATCAACGGCTTCGGCAATTGGATTGCACACATGACGGCCGCAATCGGGCGTGTGTTGCGCAAAGTACAGACCGGTGCGGTGCAGCAATACATGCTGGTGGTCGCGCTGGTAGCCTTTGGCGGCCTCTTCTACTATCTATTCACTGTGCTGCGCTAACGAGATCTCATGGACTTTCTGAATTCACATCTTCTCTCGTTCATTCTGTTCAGCCCGCTGGCCGCGGCGTTGCTTGTGTTGTTGCTGCCGGGCGAGAATAAGAAACTCATCCGGCTGGTGGCCTTTGCGCTCAGCCTGGTGCCCTTTGCCCTCACGCTAGCTGCTTGGCTGGGCTTTCAGGCGGCTCCGGTGGTGGATGGCTTCCGCTACCAGGAGCAGGCTGTCTGGTACAGCGCCATCAACGCCAATTACCACCTCGGCATCGATGGCCTCTCGCTCAGCATGGTATTGCTCACCACCTTGTTGACCCCAGTAGCGATTTTGGCTTCGTTTAGTGTTGAAGAAAAGGTCAAGGCCTATATGGCTTTGTTCCTAGCGCTGGAAACCGGCATGCTGGGTGTGTTCCTCTCGCTGGATCTGTTGCTCTTCTTTGTCTTTTGGGAGATCGGCCTGGTGCCGATGTTCTTCCTGATCGACCAGTGGGGCAGCGCAGCGGGGGAGCGCACGCTATGGAACGGCATCAAGGTGCCCGCCCGCCGCTACGCCTCCTTCAAATTCATCATCTACACCATGGCAGGCTCGCTGGGCCTGTTGTTGGCGATCCAAATGATCGGTGTCGTCTCTGGCACCTTTGATCTGATCAGCATCTTCCAGAGCTGGCCAGCATTGCAAGGCACCCTGTTCGGCCTGCCGGTCGAGACAGTCAAGACGGTCGCCTTCTGGGCCTTCGTGATCGCCTTTGCCATCAAGGTGCCGGTGTGGCCCTTCCACACCTGGCTGCCGGATGCGCACACCGAAGCGCCCACTGCCGGCTCGATGGTGCTGGCTGGCGTGCTGCTCAAGCTGGGCGCCTATGGCTTCCTGCGCTTGATCTTGCCGCTCTACCCCGAGCAGGCGCACCAGTACGCCGGCGTGCTGGCCGCCCTGGCCACCGCGGCGATCGTGTTCGGCGCCCTCTCGGCCTGGGCACAGACCGATTTCAAGCGCTTGGTGGCGTATTCCTCGGTAAACCATATGGGCTTCGTGGTGCTGGGCATTGCCGCTGCGGCGCATGCCGCTGGCACGCCGGATGGCACCATCGCCATGAATGGCGCGGTATTGCAAATGTTCAACCACGGCATCTCGGCTGCGGCGATGTTCTTCCTCGTCGGCGCGATCTACGAACGCACGCACACGCGTGACCTCGAGAAGTTCGGCGGTTTGTTTGCCTTGCTGCCGGTCTACGGCGCCTTGCTGATCTTTAGCTCGATGTCCTCGCTCGGCCTGCCGGGCTTGAATGGCTTCGTATCCGAATTCCTGGTGGTGCGCGGCGCCTGGCCGGTGTTTACCGTCTATACCGCCATCAGCATGATCGGTTTGTTCTTCACCGGTGCCTATATCCTCAAGGGGATCGCCAAGACCCTGCATGGCCCGCTGAATGAGCACTGGAAGAATCATTTTGCAGATCTGAGCCGCCGCGAGTTGCTGGTGATGGCTCCGCTGGTGGTGCTGATGCTGTGGCTCGGTTTTTGGCCGGCCTGGCTGCTCAGCGTAATCAATCAGGCCGTGGTTGCTTTGTTCGGCTAAAGGTGAATTAATGGGCTTTCCTATCCTTAGTGCAATTGTCTTACTCCCCATCCTGGCTGGCGTGGTGCTGTTGTTCCTGCCGCCTGCCAACCGCAAGCTGATCTACAGCTTCGCCTTGGCGGTGGCCACAGTGACCTTCTTCTTGTCGCTGCTGGTGTTCGTGGGGTTTGATGCCAACGGTGCGCAGTTCCAGTTCATCGAGCAGTATGACTGGCTGCCGGCGCTGGGCATCAGCTACCACGTGGGCGTAGACGGCATCTCGGCCCCGCTGGTATTGCTCACCGGCGTAGTCATCTTCACCGGCGTGATCATCTCGCAGCGCATTGATGACCGCCCGCGCGAATTCTTCGCCTTCTTGTTCCTGCTGGCCAGCGGTGTCTTCGGCGTTTTTGTGGCGCTGGACCTGTTTGCCCTGTTCTTCTTCTACGAGATCGCCGTATTCCCGATGTACCTGCTGATTGCCATTTGGGGCTGGAAGCAGGCACGCGAATACGCCGCCATGAAGCTGACCCTGTATCTGTTCATTGGCTCGGTGATCGCCCTGGTGGGTGTGCTGGCGATGTATTTCACCTCCGGCCTGCACACCTTCGACTTTCTCCAATTGCAAGGCGCAAACTTCTCGCCGGAGTTTCAACGCCTGTGGTTCCCGTTTGTATTCTTTGGCTTCGCCATCCTCGGCGGCATTTTCCCCTTCCATAACTGGAGCCCGGATGGCCACGTGGCCGCCCCCACGGCGGTTTCGATGTTCCATGCCGGCGTGCTGATGAAGCTGGGCGCGTTCGCCGCGTTGCGCGTGGGCATCATGCTCATGCCTGAGGGTGCCCAGTACCACATGTGGTGGATCATTCTGCTCACCTTGGTGAACGTGGTCTACGGCGCCTTCATCGCCATGACCCAGACCGATTTCAAGTACATGATCGGTTATTCCTCCGTCTCGCATATGGGGCTGGTGGCGATGGGCTTGGCGACGCTCAACCATGATGGTTTGGTGGGCGCCGGCATCCAGATGGTTTCCCACGGGGTGATGACCGCCCTGTTCTTCGCCGTGGTCGGCATGATCTATGATCAGGCACATACGCGCCAGATCCCTGAGCTGGGCGGCATGATGAAGATCATGCCCTACGCCGGGGTGGCGTTCATCATCGCTGGTTTGGTGGGTATGGGCATGCCTGGCTTTTCTGGCTTCGTGGCCGAATTCCCCATCTTCATGGGGGTCTGGGCACGCACGCCCTGGATTGCGATTGTGGCGGCGATTTCGATTGCGGTCACCGCGGCCTACATCCTGCGCGCCATCGGCAAGGTGTTCTTTGGCGAGATGCCAGCCAATCTGGAAGGCCACATGCACGACATCCGTATTTCGGAGAAGGTGGCCCTGGCGGTGCTGGTGGTGATCATGGTGGGTATCGGTATCTTCCCCGGTGTGGTTGTTCCCATGGTTGAGCACGGCGTGAACGCGGTGCTGGCCCTGGTAGGAGGCGCATAACAGTGTTTGGCTCCATTACCCCTGACATGCTTTTGACCATTCTGCCGGAGATTGCCCTGCTGGTGGTCTTGCTGGTGGTCTTCACCTTGGATCTGGTATTGGCCGAGGCACGCCGTGGCGTGCTGGCCACGGTGACCGCCGTAGGCTTGCTGGCCAGTTTTGTGATCACCTTGCTTTACACCCACCCGGGCGCCAGCGCGACGCTGGTGTGGGGTGGCATGCTGCGCCACGATATGCTCGGCTACATTGCCAAGCTGCTCTTTATCTTCGCAGCCTTCATCACCACGCTGCTCTCGGTGGGTTGGGGCGAGCTATGGCGCAAGGGCGAGTACTACACCCTGCTGCTCACCTCCACCATCGGTATGACCCTGATGGCCGCCTCGGCGGACCTGGTGATGCTCTTCCTGGCCATCGAGACTACCTCGATCCCGCTGTATATTCTGGCTGGCTTCCTGCGTGAGGACAACAAGTCCACCGAAGCAGGCTTCAAGTACTTGCTGTTTGGGGCGATGACCACCGCAGTGATGCTGTATGGCTTTAGCTTGCTGTACGGCTTCGCCGGCAGCACGAACCTCTACAGCATGGCCGCGGCGATCACCGCCGGCGCCGTGCCCGGGCCGCTGCTGATCGGTGCCTTGGTGCTGGTAATGCTCGGCTTTGGCTTCAAAGTGGCCGTAGTGCCGATGCACTTCTGGGCGCCCGATGTGTACGAAGGGGCACCGACCCCGGTGACGGCTTTCCTCTCCACCGCCTCCAAGGCCGCAGGCTTCATGGTGCTGGTGCGCGTGATGCTGGCTAGCTTCCCGCAGATCCTGCCTGACTGGCAGATGATGCTGAGCATCCTGGCCGTGGCTTCGATGTTCATTGGCAATGTGGTGGCGCTGACGCAGAAGAACATCAAGCGTCTGCTGGCCTATTCGGGTATTGCCCACGCCGGGTACGCCATCCTGGGCGTTGTGGCGGCCTCGGAACTGGGTGTGGCCAGTGTCGTCTATTATTTGATCGTATACGTGCTCACCAACCTGGCCAGCTTTGGCATCGTTGCCGTTGTTGGCAAAGCGCTGGGCTCTGACGAAGTCGAAGAGTACTCCGGCCTCAGCCGGCGCAACCCGATGCTGGCGTTGGCGATGCTGCTGGCCTTCCTCTCGCTGGCCGGCATTCCCCCGCTGGGTGGTTTCATCGCCAAGGTGCTCGTGTTTGCCGCGGCGGTGGAGGCCAACCTGATCTGGCTGGCCGTGCTGGGTGTGCTCAACTCGATCGTGGGCCTGTACTACTACCTGGTGGTGCTCAAGGTGGTGTACCTGGATATGCCCAAGGATGAGAGCCCGCTGCCTGTGCAGCGCGCGTCGGGCATCGCCATCACACTCAGCGTGCTGCTGGTCTTGGTGCTGGGCGTAGTGATTGCCCCCTGGTATGACTGGGCTATCGCTGCGGCGCGCTCGCTGTTTTAGGCCTGTTTGACAGCCCCTTAGATTGTGATATAATTCTCGAACGATGGGCCTGCGACGAGACAAGAATCCCCGCCGCTATGCTGCTAACTTAGCGTTGGTAGGGGCGGCCTCTCTCGCCGGGTTCATCACGGTTGCTATTCTCTTTGTAGCCTTGTTCGCCGGCTTTTGGCTCGACAACTACTTTGCAACTGGAAGCCATGTGTGGAAGATGGGCTTGCTCTGTGCGAGCGTGCCCGTTACATTGCTGGCGATGCTGTGGGTGGTGAACTTCACCACGGCACGCATTCGCCCGGCGGATTCACCAAAAGATGAGGAGGACGCGGCTAGTGGCTAAAGAAGAAGCTACCCGCAAATGGAAGTACGGTGTCAGTCGCTGGATTGCTCTAGCGATTATTGTCGTCAGCGTAATTGTCTCCGGGAAAATTCCCCCGTTGCGCCCGTACATTGCACTTCCGGCGGAACATCTAACCGAAACACTTTTCCAGTTCCCGCTCACCGGTGAGGCATTTTTCCTCACCAACACGATGACGGCCGTCATCATCGCCGATATCTTCATCCTCGGCCTGGCCTTCTTCGTTCTGCGCCCGGCATTCAATTCCGGCAAGCATGTCTTCAAGGGCATTGTGGGCGCGGTGCAGGCGCTGGTGGAAGGCCTGTACAACCTGACCGAGGAAACTGCGGGCAAGTGGACACGTACTATCGTGCCGATCTTTGCCACGCTGACCCTGCTGATCCTTACCGTCAACTGGATGGAACTGATTCCGGGTGTGGACAGCATTGGCGTGATCAATGAGATCAGCCTGGAGCACGCCCACCATGTGGATCCGGCGCTACACGTTGAGACCGACTGTGACATCAACCCCCTGTTCACCCTCGGCAACACGCAGGTGGTTTCGATCGGCGGCGAGAACACCAATTGCGCCGCCGCGTTGGCGCCTTTTGTGCGTGCGGCGGCTACGGATCTGAACTTCACGCTGGGCTTGGCGATCATGTCATTCCTGATGATCCAGATCATCGGTGTGCGTGCCCAGGGCCTCAGTTACTTTGAGAAGTTCATCAATATCCGTGCCCTCGGCAAACCCGGCATCGGCAAGATCGATTTCGTCGTCGGTATCTTCGAGATCGTCTCCGAATTCTCCAAGATCATTTCGTTCTCTTTCCGTCTGTTCGGTAACATCTTTGCCGGCATGATCTTGTTGCTGGTCATTGGTACGCTCATCCCGGTGGCGGCACAAACCGGGGTGTTGATGCTTGAATTCGGCGTGGGTCTAATTCAGGCCGTGGTGTTCGGTATGCTGACCATGATCTTTATGGCGCAGGCTACCCAATCGCACCACGGTGACGAAGAGCACCACTAAAAAATAACTCATCATTGGATGGAGGTTGAAAGATATGGAAGCTGAAGCCGCAAAACTGATTGGTGCTGGGATTGCCATGATCGGCGCAATGGGCGCCGGCCTGGGTGTAGGCCTCGCCGCCCTGGGTGGCGTGCAGGGCATCGCCCGCAACCCGGATGCTGCAGGCACTATCCAGACCAGCATGATCCTGGGTATCGTGTTTACTGAAGCTATCGCCATTTATTGTCTGGTGGTAGCCATGCTTATCCTGTTCGTCTAAACGAACAGCACTGAAAGAAACACGATAGGAAGGAGCTCCGACATTGGAAGCCTTAGGAATTAATCTGGGTTTTCTGCTCGTCCAAATTTTCAACTTCCTGTTGCTGCTGGTTCTGCTGCGCAAATGGGTGTTCACGCCCATCATGAACATGCTGCAGAAGCGCCGTGAAACCATCAGCAAGGGTCTCGAAGACGCCAGCATTGCGGCGGAAGCGCGTGAGAACGCCGAGAAGGAAGCGGAGAAGCTGCTGAGCGAAGCCCGTGCCAAAGTAGCCAGCGAAGCGCGCGAGATCACTGCCCGCGCCGAAGAGCAGGCCAAAGAAATTGTCAAGGACGCCGAAGCCAAGGCGGGCAAGGCGCGTGAAGTGGCCCTGGCCGAAGTGGAACAGGAACGCGTCCGTGTGCTCGGCGAAGTGCGCGGCCAGGTGGCCGCGTTGGCTGCCGCCGCGGCGCAGAAGCTGATTGGCGAAGCGCTCGACGACAAACGCCAGCATGCGCTCATCAATGAGTTCTTCTCTGGCGTCAGCGCCGGCAAGGTGACCGTGCTCGACGGGGCCGAGGCCAATGGCCCGGCGGTCGTCACCAGCGCGCTGCCGCTGACCGCCGACGAACAGGGCGAAGTGCAGAAGGCCCTGGGCAAGGGCGCCGAAGTTACCTTCAAGGTCGACCCGAACATTTTGGGTGGCCTGGTAGTGCGCATCGGCGACAAAGTGCTCGACGGCTCGGTTTCCGGGCAGCTCGGCACCCTGCGCCAGAACCTGCGCTAAGTCAGCTGACAGCTTACAGTAGACAGTTGACAGGTAGGATGTAACTGAGAGGCGCCCGGCAACGGGCGTCTCTTTTGCTATAGAATGAGCGCCATGAAACTACGCCAATTGCTGCAAGCGCTTGCCCTGAATGCAAGCGTACCGGATGTGGACGTGACCGGCCTGGCCGTCGATTCACGCCTGGTGCAACCCGGCGATGTGTTCTTTGCCATCGTGCGCGGGGTAGACCGTTACCAGTACCTTGACGAGGTGGCGGCGCGCGGCGCAGTGGCGGTAGTGGGCGAGCGCACGGATGTGCAGTCGCCCTTGCCGCATATCCGCGTGCCCGATGCGCGTGCGGCGCTGGCGGAGGCCGCGGCCGCCTTTTACGCCTACCCGGCGCGCGAGATTGGCTTGATCGGCATCACCGGCACGGATGGCAAGACCACAACTTCGAACTTCATCTATCAGATCTTGCGCGCCGCCGGTGTGCCCACCGGCATGGTCAGCACGGTGAACGCCCAGATTGGCGAAGAGGTGCTGGATACCGGCTTCCACGTCACCACCCCGGAAGCCTTTGACACCCAGCGCTACCTGCGCCAGATGGTCGATCGCGGGCTCACCCAGGCCATCCTTGAGATGACCTCGATCGGCCTGGTGCAACAGCGGGGAGCACGCCCGCGTGAATTTGATATTGCCGTAGTGACCAACATCACGCACGAGCATTTGAATGACCACGGCACCTATGAAGCCTACTTCGACGCCAAGGCGCGCTTGTTTGAAGGGCTGCACCAGCCCTTTGAAAAGACGCGCCCGCGCGAACGCCTGGCGGTGCTCAACCGCGATGACGCTTCGTATGCGGGGCTGGCCAAACGCACGCAGGCCAGGCAAATCTCGTACGGCCTGCACCCTGAGGCCGATTTGCGGGCTAGCGAGATACGCAACCAGCCCGGCCGTTTGAGCTTTGTGGCCCACGGGCCGGGCTTCAGCTTCCCGCTAGAGACCAGGATGTTCGGCGCCTACAACGTGTCCAACTCACTGGCCGCCATTGGCGCCACCGTAGTAGGCCTGGGCTTGCCGCTGGAGGCGGCCCAGGCCGGCATCGCCGCCTTGGAGGGCGTGCCCGGGCGCATGGAGCGCATCGAGATGGGGCAAGACTTCACCACCATTGTGGATTTTGCCCACACGCCCAATGCGCTCAAAGTGGCCCTCGAATCGGCACGCCAGTTTACGCACGGGCGCGTGATCACCGTGTTCGGCTCGGCGGGCTTGCGCGATAAGGCCAAGCGGCGCATGATGCCGGAGCATGCCGCCGTGCTGGCCGATATCAGCGTGCTCACCGCCGAGGACCCGCGCACGGAGAGCCTGGACGATATCCTGGCGGAGATGGCGCAGGCCGCTGAGAGCCGCGGCGGCGTGGAAGGCCAGAGCTTCTTCCGCGTGCCCGATCGCGGCGCGGCCATCTCGTTCGCGCTGCTGCAAGCCCAACCGGGTGACGTGGTGATCGTGTTGGGCAAGGGCCACGAGCAATCGATGTGCTTCGGCGAAACCGAGTACCCGTGGGATGACCGCGTGGCGACGCGGGCGGCGCTGGCGGAGCTGCTGGGCGTGCCCGGGCCCGATATGCCGCGCTTGCCAACGGCAGGGTAACTGCCAACGACAAGATAGCCGTCAACATTAAGCAAGGCTTCAAGCTCACGGGTTCAGACGTGTTTGCGCTAAAACGTTGCCTTAACGGATTCCTCCTCACGGCTTCGCCGCTCGTTCGGAATGACAAAAACATTCCTGCCTTGAGGGATTCCTCCTCATGGCAGCGCCATTCGTCGGAATGACAAAAAACATTCCTGCCTTGAGAGATTCCTCCCCACGGCTACGCCATTCGTCGGAATGGCAAGAGCGTTTTAGTCAGACGTTGTAGCTTGTGTCACTCAGGTCAGTTGTGTCACACTTGTCGCTGTTGTCGCTGTTGTCGCTGTTGTCGCTGTTGTCGCTGTTGTCGCTGTTGTCGCTGTTGTCGCTGTGGCATCAGGCAGTTGAGCGCTCAACCGCCTGATGCCAGTTTCCACCCATCTTCCCTCCTGTATTTGCTCAGCAGCCGGCTACCTGCAGGGTAGCGAGCTGTGCTGGCGGCGCAAGCGGCCGGCCGTTGCGCGTCTGGCCGCATAGTGCCACAAGATAGTGCTAGAGGCGGAAATCGCTGAGGAAATCAAGGCGCTGGACAAATGTGGCAGCTTTGTGGGCTGATACTATATACCTAGCCTTTACTTCGATCCTCCAGGAGGAGTCTATGCCCAGCACGGATAGCGTCATCGATTGGTTGCTTGAGTCTGATCCGAGTATCCGCTGGCAAGTAATGCGTGATTTGACGCATGCACCTGCTGAGCAGGTACGTGCCGAACGGGCCAGGATTGCTACTGAAGGCTGGGGAGCGGCATTGCTTGCAGAGCAGAGCGAGATCGGCTTATGGGGCACAGATCCCAAGCTTCCCGAATCACTAACCTTGCGCACTTTGCTTTTGCTTAAAGAGATGGGGCTTGACCCCAAGAGTGAGCAAGCTCAACGGGCGCTAAGCCGTGTGCGTACCAATGTGCAGTGGCTGATGAACATCCCCGAAGAGGTTCTACCGAAAGACCAGGACATTTGGTGGTGGCACAGGCCGTTCTTTGCGGGTGAATCGGAGCCGTGTATCAATGGGCGCGTGGTGACGGTGGGCGCTTATTTCGGTGAAGATATGCAGCCTGTGGTTGAGCGGCTGCTGCTTGAGCAGATGGCAGACGGCGGCTGGAATTGCGATCAGGATGCCGGCTCCACGCGTGGATCGTTTCACTCGACCCTGGTGGTGCTTGAGGGGTTGCTGGAAGTCGAGCGTGCGGTAGGTAGCTCAGTGGCCGTCAGCGCGGCCCGTGTGCGCGGCCAGGAGTATCTGCTGGAGCGGAAGCTCTTCAAGCGCCTCTCGACAGGCGCGGCGATCGAGCACGACCGCAAAGGCGGGCCGGCGTGGAGCCAATTCTCGTTCCCGGGGGGCTGGCGCTACGACATCCTGCGCGCGCTAGACTATATGCGCGCCGCCGGGGTTGCCCCGGATGCGCGTATGGATGAGGCCGTTGCGCTGCTTGCCTCCAAGGCTGATGCGGCCGGCCGCTGGCGGCTGGGCATCGTGCATGCAGGGGAAGCCATCGCCGAGCCGGGCGTCGCCGAGGGCCAGCCCAGCCGTTGGAATACCTTGCGTGCTCTGCGCGTGCTGGAATGGTACGGCGCCTGAGCGCCAGCGCAGTTAACGAAAAAACAGCCCCGCCAATTGGCGGGGCTGTTTTTTTTGCAGTCTGGCGGGTACGCGCTTAGCGGCGCCCGCCGCGGTAACCACCGCGGTCGCCACGGTCCCGGCCGCCATCGCGGCCGCCACGGCCACGATCGCCGCGGTCACCGCCGCCGCCGCGCGGGCGGCTGCCGCCACCCTTATCCTTCTCGCGCGCTTCCTCCGCGGTCCAGCCTTCCAGCACGGCCTGGCGGCTGAGGCGGATCTTGCCGCTGGGGTCCACATCGGTCACCATCACGGTCAGCTCGTCGCCTACCTGGGCCACGCTTTCCACGCTCTCGACGTGGTTGCTGTCGAGCTGCGAGATGTGCACCATACCGTCGATGTTGGGCAGGATTTCGACAAACGCGCCGAAGTCCGTGGTGCGCACCACCTTGCCGGTGTAGATCTTGCCGATCTCGGCGGTTTCGGTGAGCGCTTCGATGCGCTCACGGGCGATACGCGCCTTCTCGCCACTGTCCGAGGCGATGAACACGGTGCCGTCGTCGGCGATATCGATCTTGGCGCCGCTCTCTTCCTGAATGGCACGGATGGTTTTGCCGCCTGGGCCAATCACCGCGCCGATCTTCTCAACCGGCACCATCACCGTGGTGATACGCGGTGCATGATCCTTGAGGTCGGCGCGTGGGGCTGCCAGCACTTCCAGCATCTTGTCGAGGATGTGCTTGCGGCCTTGCTTGGCCTGCGCCAGCGCTTCGGCCATCATCGCCGGCGTCAGGCCGGAGATCTTGATGTCCATCTGTAGGGCCGTGATGCCCTTATCGGTACCGGCAACCTTGAAGTCCATATCGCCGAGGTGATCTTCGATGCCCTGGATGTCGCTCAGGATCTGGTACTTGCTGCCATCGGTGATCAGGCCCATGGCAATACCGGAGACGGGCGCCTTGATCGGCACGCCAGCATCCATCAGCGCCAGGGTGCTACCGCACACCGAGCCCATCGAGGTGCTGCCGTTGGACGACAAACACTCCGACACCAGACGCAGCGTGTAGGGGAACTCTTTTTCAGTGGGCAGCACGGCCACCAAGGCGCGCTCGGCCAAGGCCCCGTGGCCAATCTCACGGCGCGAGGAGCCACGCAGCGGGCGCGCCTCGCCAGTGGAGTAGGGCGGGAAGTTGTAGTGATGCATGTAGCGCTTGGTATTGATCGGGGTCAGATTGTCCAACTCCTGCGCTTCCTTGGGCGTGCCCAGCGTGGTCAGGGTCAGCACCTGGGTCTCGCCGCGGGTGAACAGGCCGGAACCGTGCGCGCGTGGGCTTAGGTCCACCTCGCACCAGATCGGGCGAATCTCGGTCGGCGTGCGGCCATCCGGGCGCTTGCCGTCGTTAATGATGCGGCGGCGCACCACAACCTTTTCGGCGGCGGTGAAGGCTTCCTTCACCGGGCCGGCCAGGCTGGCGTCGTCACCGGCCACTTCGGCCACGATCGTGTCGCGCAGCGCGTCGATCGCCTCATATTGCGCGGCTTTGCCGCTGGTGTGCTCGAGGATGTTCTCCAGCTCGCTTTCGGCGCGGGCCAGCACTTGCTTCTTGAGCTCTTCGTCAATGCTGAACTTCTGATAGTCGCGCTTGGGCTTGCCCACCGCGGCGGCCATCTCCAGCTGAATATCGATCAGCGGCTGCAGGGCCTTATGGCCCAGTTCCAGCGCCGCCGCCATTGAGTCTTCGTCCACCTCGCTGGCGCCGCATTCCACCATGAGGATGGCGTCACGCGTGCCGGCGATGCGCAGGTCAAGATCGGATTCGGGGAGCTGGCTGTAGGTGGGGTTGACCACGAACTCGCCATTGATGCGGCCGACGCGCACCGCGCCGACCGGGCCGTTCCACGGGATGTCTGAGATGGTGATGGCGGCTGAAGCGGCGTTCACTGCGATCACGTCGAGCACGTTCTCGGTATCGGCCGAGAGCGCGGTCATGATCACTTGCACGTCATTGCGCAGATCCTTGGGGAACAACGGGCGCAGCGGGCGGTCGGTCAGGCGCGAGGTGAGAATGGCCACTTCGGTGGGGCGGCCTTCACGGCGGAAGAAGGAGCCGGGGATGCGCCCGCCGGCGTACATGCGCTCTTCAAAGTCCACACTCAGCGGGAAGAAGTCAATGCCGGTGCGCGGCGAGGGGCTCATTGTGGCGGTGGCCAAAATGAGCGATTCCCCAATGCGCGCCGTGACGGCACCGCCGGCCAGGCGAGCCAGCTTGCCGGTCTCCAGCGTGATCGCCTGGTTGCCCACCTGGGCGGTAAAACTGTGTACTTCAGGTTTCATAAATCTCCTATAGGCCCTGAGGGCCTAACCCACCTGTTGAGGAACTGGTACTTGCCGCCAATTGGTTTGGCGAATTGGCGGCAAGTACCAATGCCCCTAACGGGCAGGCACTAGTTGGTATTGGGGCTAGTGTATCCGTAAACCCGCCCGCCTGCCCCGCAAACGGCGAGCTAAACAAAAAACGTGGTTGGGCAGGCCCAACCACGTTTTGTTTACTTGGCCTTGCGGCGAATGTTGAGCCGATCTGCCAGCGCAACGTAGGCTTCGTAATCCTTGTTGCGTAGGTAGTTGAGCAAGCGGCGGCGCTGGCCCACCAGCTTCACCAAGCCGCGGCGGGAAGCCACGTCTTTCTTGTGGGTTTGCCCGTGAGCGGTGAGCTGCTCAATGCGCTTGGTCAGCAGGGCAATTTGCACCTGGGTGGAACCCGTGTCGCCCTCGGCGCGGCGGTATTCGCCAATGATCTGGTCTTTCTGTTCTTTTGGTAACGGCATGACGTCTGCAAGCTCCTTTTGTTTGGCAGGTCTCCTGGCCCGCAGGTAGCACTCACAGGAGTGTTTGCCGCGGGCCGGTCGAGTCAGGCCAAGATTATATCAGGTGGCGGACTGGGTGGGGACTGCAAAGGCGTTTTTAACCACAGATGAACGCAGATTGACACAGATACCCCCATAACTTTCAGAAGGAACTTGGCTGCTTAGGTTTTGCTGTCAACTGTCAACTGTGAACTGTCTACTATTTCGCCAATTCGCGCAGGCTGGCCTGCATTTCCGGGGGGAGCTGGCGTAGTACCTGGCGGGCGACCCAGCGCGAGCCCTCGCTGTGTTGCCCGGCCAGCAACTGCTGCAGGAAGAAGGCGGTTTCCTTGGGTGTGCGCTCGGCCAACTCGCTCAATACATCCGCCAGAAAAGGTTGTAGCTTGCGCGGCATGTCCTGGCTGATCGGCAACAAAGCGTTGAACAGCGCCGGCAGATTATCAAAGCCGCGACTGCTCAGCAGCGTTTGCAGGCAGCCCAGCCCCAGGATCTGTTTGCGCAGGGTCTGGCTGGCCAGCATGACACGCCCAAAGGCAAGCAATGCCTGCGGCTGCTGCTCGGCCAGCCCGCGTGCCCCGGATTGGAACAGCAGGCTGACCAACAGCTCTTCCTGGTTCTCGGCGCTCCAGGCTTCCAGCCGCGCGGTGATCTCGTGGCTGGACGCTGGGGTAGCGCCCAGCAGGCGAATGGCCAGTTGGCGCGTTTCGTAGCTGCGCCGCGCCCACAGGGCATCTGCTACCGCCAGCGCCGCGGCGGGCTGCTGGTTGGCCTGGAATTGTTGCTCAAGTTCAAGGCGGTGCAGTACCAGCGCCGGCACCTCGTAGCTGAACAGAATCGGGCGCATGCCGCGCACACGCCCGTGGCGGTGGATCGGGCTGGCGTAGCTTTCCAGCAAACGCTCCAACTGCTTGAGATAGGTTTCCGGGTCAGAAAAGTGGGTGGAAAGCTGGGCGGCCTCTTGTTGTAGCTGGCCAAGCTGTACATTGGCCATCAGGCCGCCTCGGTGTGCCCCAACGCCTGGATGGCGGCATCGATATTGGCCGCAAAGTACAGCAGCTCGCGGTGCGCCGGGCGGATGTGCTCGGCTTGCGCCTCGAGCAGGGTGGTGAAGGTGCGCTGCCAGCCGGCGCCGATCAGGATCAGGGGGCGCGTGGGCATGGCCTGGGTTTGCATCTGGCTCCACATGGTGACGATCTCGTCGAGCGTGCCGATGCCGCCGGGCAGGGCCAGCGCGGCATCACAACTATCGATCAGCGCGTAGAGGCGCTCTTGCAGGGTGACGAATTTGCGCTCCTCCAGCACCCAGGGGTTGTGGCGGGCGTTGCGCCAATCTTCGATCTGTTGGCAGGTGATGCCGATGACATGGCCACCGGCTTCCGCCGCGCCGCGCGAGGCGGCCTCCATGGTGCCCATGTAGCCGCCGGTGAGCACAGTGTGGCCGGCGCCGGCCAACTGGGCGCCCAACTGGCGCGCGTCTTCATAAGCTGGCTGGCCGGGCAAGGGAGAGGCGGATCCGAATACGGTGATGTGCATAGAATGACCCTAAGTATAATGACCCTTCGGAGTTCTTCGTGAGCCAACTTTCCCTGCCACACCGCATCCTGCGCTTCACTAACAAGCTGCGCGTGCTGGGCCCGCGCCAGGCGTTCCGCAGTGTGACGGCATTGTTCACCGCGCCGCCAGCCCAGCGCTTCCCGTTGGCCAATGCCGACCCGGATCTGATGTTGGCCTCAGGCGTCAGTGCCATTCGCGATTTTGCCCGCAAGCAAAGCCGCAGCAATCTAAAAAAAGAAGATAGCCGCAAAGACCTCACCAGTCATTTCCCGCATGTATATGATCACAGCGATGGGCGCAGCATGCGCTACGCCTTCTTCCCCGCGCTGGAACGTTCCAAGGGGTTGGTGGTGGTCTTTCATGGCTATCTGGGCTTTGAGATCTATCCCCTGCGCTATAGCTGGAAGCATTTTGATTTGCTGATCCCGTATGACAACTTCGGCTGGAAGTCGCTGGGCAGTTGGTTCTGGGGTACGGGCGGCGAGAATTACGTTGAGCAGATGACGCAGGCACTGATTCAAAAGACCCTGCAGCAACGCGGCCAGACTCGCTGGTTTTGCGTTGGCGCTTCGATGGGCGGCTTTGCCGCCCTGTATCATGGCATCAAGCACGCGGCAGACGGTGTGTATGCTATGACGCCGATCATTGACCTGAAGAGCAAGATTGATGATTACCGCAAGCGCAACATCCAAACCAGCTATACCGAAGTGGCTGCCGCCGAGGATGCGCGCTTGCAGCGCGTGCCGGATATCTATGCTGAAGCCCGCGCGGCGCAAAGCTTACCGCCCTTGTTTCTGATCCAAAACCAGTACGATCGCACGAACCCGTTTGGCAGTGCAACCTTGCCGTTATTGCAATGCTACGAAGACAAGAAGGGCTGGCTGGGGCTGCGCGTGCAACCGGCCATTGGCCACCAGGGCCACGATGGCAGCTACGAGGAAGCGCAATACTTCTTCGAGATGATCGCCAGCAAGACGCCGCCGCGCGTGGTGGATTTCTACAATCAAGACGAAGGTGGCTAGTTACTCCACCAGGCTGATCGCAAAGCCATCGTAGCCTTTGCTGCCCACGGTTTGCAGCAGCGTGCTCGGCCCAGCCTGCCTGCCCAGCAGCTCCACCAACGTGCGTGCCCCCGCACTGTTCGCATCTTCGCCTGCCAACACCTGGCCGCCGCGCACCACATTGTCACTAATGATCAAGCCGCCTTTGCGGGTCAGTTGGCGCGCCCAATCGAAATAGGCGGGCAAGTTGGCCTTGTCGGCATCCAAAAAGCACAGATCGAAACGCTGGGCAAACTCCGCCAGCAGGGTAGGCAGCGTCTCCAAGGCTGGCCCCACCAGCAGGCGAATGCGCGGCGCCAGGCCGGCGGCGGCGAAGTTGGCTTGCGCCACCTCGGCATGCGTGGCGTCCGCCTCCAGCGTGACCAGCAAACCATCCGCCCGCAGGGCGCGGGCCAGGCAGATGGCGCTGTAGCCGGCCAGCGTGCCGATTTCTAAAATGTGGCGCGCCCCAATGGCACGTGCCAGAATGTGCAGGAATTGCCCCTGCATCGCCGACACCTGGATGTTGGGCAGCTTGGCGTCTTGTGCCGCGGCGAGGGCCTGCGTCAAGGCAGGGTCATTGGGGTGGAGGTGCTGCTCGGCAAATTGATCTACGGAGTGCCACAGGCTTTCCATTTATTTTCCCTCGAGACGTTGATTGGCAAGGTGAATGTACTTTTTGTCCAGCTCGTAGCCTAGGTAGACGCGCTGCATAGTTTGGGCGGCCAGCGCCGTAGTGCCGCTGCCCATAAAAGGATCCAGCACCACTTCGCCGGGGAAGGTGTATAGCTCGATCAGGCGGCGCGGCAGCTCCAACGGAAAGGGCGCCGGATGGCCGATCTTGCGCGCCGACACCGTGGGGAAGCTCCACACGCTCTTCGTGTTCTGCAGGAAGTCATCGCGCGGCACGCTGTAGCGCTTGCTGCCCGCAGGTGCTGGGCGGCCGAAGCGCTGCTTGCTGAACACGAGGATGTATTCGTGCACATCGCGCAGCGTGGGGTTGCTGGCGCTGCGCCAGGAGCCCCAGGCCGTCGAACCGCCGGCCGAGCTGGCCTTATCCCAGATGATCTCGCCGCGCATCAGGTAGCCCAGCGAAAGCATGTCGTTGATGATGAAGGCGTGCAGCGGCAGGTAGGGCTTGCGGCCCAAATTGGCCACGTTGATGCAGGCGCGCCCGCCAGGCACCAGCACGCGCAGGGTCTCAGCCCACACGCGCCGCAGCAAGGCCAGGTATTCGCCCAGGTCCAGGTCAAGATCATATTCCTTGCCGGCGTTGTAGGGCGGTGAGGTCACCATCAGATGCACGCTATTATCAGGTAGCTCGTGCATCGCTTCACTGCTGTGGTTAAGAATACGGTTGTGTAGCTCGGCGGGCAGTTCGGCTTGAGTATAGGCGGCTGTGCTCTCTACCGGCAGCGAGGCATACAACGAGCTATTGTAGAAACTGCTGGCATCGTGATTTTCGCGACTGGAGGAGCCAAAGGCGCGGCTGCGCGTGCCTTTCTTGCGATCCGGTTTGTCTGCCGCCATAGGTTGAAATGTAACAGAAAACCGCAGCCAGCCTGCGGGTTTGGCTAGAGATAATTTGGGCGCCTAGCTGGGCCACACCGCGCCGGCACGCACCACGCCGCCATCCGGCACGTCATCTTTCACCGTGGCGCCGTTGCCGATGCGCGCCAGGCTGCCGATGCGCACGCCCAGATTGACGGTAACGCCCATGCCCACCAGCGTGCCGCGGCCCACGCGCACGTTGCCGGCCAGAATGCTGCCAGGCGAAAGATTGGTGTATTCGGCTAGCTCACAATCGTGCGAAACGATGGCGCCGGTATTGATGATGGCGCCTTGACCGATACGCGCGTCCGAGCCGATGTACGCGTGCGGAAAGACGTGTACCCCGGCGGCCAGTTGCGCACTGGGCTCCACCACGGCGCTAGGATGGATCAGGCTGGGCAGCTCAAAGCCGGCCGCCTCGAGGCGCTCAAATACGGCGATGCGGCTGCTCATTGCGCCGATGCCGCCCACCGCATTCAGCGCCAGGCGGCAGCCGGCGGCGTGCAGTGGCGCCAGGGCTGCCTCGCCAGCGATAACGGCGGCATCCAACACTAGCTCGCCCGGCTGGCGGCTGTCGTCGATCACGCCGGCCAGTGTGTAGCCACCCGCGGCGCGCAAGAGGTCGATCACTGCTTTGCCGTGGCCGCCGCCGCCGTATACGATGACCGCGTTGGGCAGCTTGGCCGCCTCCGGGACGGTGATGGCGCGGGCGCCGGCTTGTTGGGCCGCCAGCTTCGAAATCAACGCTTCTGTAACGATTGGGCCGATGGGCAGGCTCGCCAGCGGGATGTTGTGTTGCTGGGCTAATTGCAAAGCGGGCTGGGTAATGCGCAGGCCATCGGGCAGTGCGCCGCTTTCTGCGGTGGCCGGGCTGGCGGCAGGCGGCTGCCAATCGGGGCTGGGGGCGATGTACAGGAAGACTTGCCCAGCGGCCAGCATCTGGCCCTGGCGGGCTTGCAAGCCGGCCACAAAGCCTTGCGCCTCGGCGAGCAGCTCGAAGGTGGATTTGGTGGTTTCGAGGGTGGCGAGTACATCGCCTTTGGCAACCTCAGCGCCGTTGCTCACGGCCAGGTTCACCAGCCGCGCTTCGGTTTCGTTGGGGTTGATCAGGGGAACCCGGATGAGATGGGCATCAGCCATGAGGCTTTATACCATTTCCCGCGCGGTGCGGAGGATGTCTGCCACGGAGGGCAGGGCCGCCTCTTCCAGCGCACGCACCGCCGGAATGGGCGCTTCGTGCGCTGCCAGACGGCGGGCGGCCAGTAGCCGCGGCCCCAGCGCTTGGCTGGCACGTGCCAGTTGCTCCGCGCCCCAGCCAAGCGAATAGGTGCCCTCTTCGATCGTGAGCAGGCGGCCGCTGCGTTGCAGCGCGGCGGCCAAGGCCGGCTCCAGGCCGCCGCCCGCTGGCAGCGGCGCCAACTGCGTAGGCACCACCAACTCGGCGAAAATCTCGTGCTCGAAGGCCAGGCGGGTCAGCGCTTCGCGGGCCAGCTCAGCCATATAGCCGTAGGCGCTCAACGTCAGCGTAGGGGGCGGGGCGCCTTTGAGGCGCAGGGTGTGCACCGGGGCAAACTCGCCCTGCGTCTGCTCGATCTCAAAATCCTGCAGGGTTTGCGCGTCCAGCACGGGCTTGGGATACAAAACTTTGTTTTCGACGAAGAAAACTGGATCGTCCTGCTCGAGGATGGCGCGGCGCAACAACTCGCCCGGATCACTGAGCGTGTTGGGCGCCAACACCCGCAGCCCGGGCACGCCCAGATAAAGTTTCTCCAGGGTTTGGCTGTGCGTTGGACCGTAGCCACGGCGCCCGCCCATCGGCGTGCGGATGACGATCGGCACGCGCACCGTGCCGTTGAACATGGCCGGGAACTTGGTGATGCTGTTGATCAGTTGGTCGGCTATTAGCGTACTGAAATCACCGAACATCAGCTCCACCACGGGGCGCAGACCGCGCAGCGCCATACCGGCGGCCACGCCGGTGATGGCGGCCTCAGAGACTGGGCTGCTCCACACGCGCCCGGGGTATTGGCTGGAAAGCCCGCGGCTGACCTTGAACGCGCCCCCATAGGGATCGAGCAGATCTTCGCCGATCAGGTAGACGCGCCCATCCTGGGCAAAGGCGGCATGCAAGCCGCGGGTAAGCGCTTCGAGTACGCTAGTCATCGCCGCATGCCCGTAAAGCGTGAATGCTGCGCCTGGCAGATCATTGGCGGCCTGCCTGTGTGAGCGCGGGGAGGCTAGGTAACGGGTCGGCTTCGGCCTGGGCATAGGCACGCGCGATCTCCGCATCGACGGCGCTTTCGAGTGCCTGGCGGGCGGCGGGCTCCAGGCGCGCCGCTTGCAGGGTCAGCGGGTCACGCGTGGCGCGCCAACTGGCCACCAGCGCCGGATCGCGCGTATCGTCACCTTTGGAATGCGGCCCGAAGCGCGTGGTGTTGAGGATCAACGCCCGCGGGGCAGCAGTGTGCCGCAATGCGGCAAATTCGCTGGCGGCGGCGGCATAGATCACATCGACATCGTTGCTATCCAGCTCGTTGACCGGGATACCAAAGGCGGCAAAGCGTGCTGCCAGGCTGCCGGCCAGCGCCAGCTCAGTGGGCGTAGTTTGGGCGATGTGATTGTTCTCCACCACGAACAAGACCGGCGCACCCCACAGCGCCGCCAGGTTGAGGCTCTCGTAGACTACGCCTTCGCCCATGGCGCCATCGCCCAGGAAGAGGACACAGATCGCCGGGCTGCCCTTTTCTTTTTCGGCCAGGGCAGTGCCCACCGCAATCGGCGCGGTGCTGCCCAGCACTCCGTTGGAATAGAAATCCTTCCAATGCAGGTGCTGCGAGCCGCCCAGGCCGGCGCACACCCCGGTGGCCTTGCCCATTAGCTCGGCAAACAAGCCGTGGGGCTCGCCGCCATAGGCGAGGAAGTGGCCGTGGCAGCGGTGATTGCTGAAGACGATATCGCCGGGCTGCAGGTGGGCTAATACGCCCACGGCGTTGGCCTCCTGCCCGATGTAGGTATGGGTAGTGCCGTAGAATGCGCCGCTGGGGAAGGCTTCCAACAATGTTTCTTCAAAACGGCGAATGGTGTAGAGCTGCCGGTACAGCGCGGCGTGGGTAGGCATGGCGCGCATTATAACGGCGGGTGCTTTTCGGCGGCGGAGCTGCCCATGAACTCCATGGCGGTGGCGTTGCCGGGCTGGTTGATACCTTCGCGGCGCAGCACTTTGAACGGGGTAAGCAGCAGGATCTTTATATCCAGCCACAAGGACCAATGGTCTACATACCAAACATCCAGGGCGAACTTATCTTCCCAGGAAACATTGTTGCGCCCGTTGATCTGCGCCCAGCCGGTGATGCCCGGCAAGGTGAGGTGGCGGCGGAACTGCTGCGGGGTGTAGCGATCGAGGTAGCGCATCAGCAAGGGGCGCGGCCCCACCAGGCTCATTTCGCCGCGCAGCACGTTCCACAGCTCGGGCAGCTCATCCAGGCTGGTGGCGCGCAGCAGGCGCCCAAAGCCGGTGAGGCGCTGGGCATCGGGCAGCGGTTGCCCGTCGGGGCCGCTGGCCTCGCGCATCGTGCGAAACTTGTAGAGCGTGAAGGGCAGGCCGCCGATGCCCGGGCGCGGCTGGCGGAAGAGTACCGGGTGGCCGAGGAACAGGCGCACCAGCAGCGCCAGCAGCAGGATCAGCGGCAGCAGCAGGATGCCGCCGAATATGGCCAGGGCCAGATCGAGCAGGCGCTTGCTACGCGGAATGGTGAGACGCGGGGGCACGCACCGATTTTATCAGTGCGGGGCAAACATCTTTTCCACCGCCCGCGCATAGATCGCCTTGGCTAGGGCGCGGTTCTCGGGGCGGTGGCGGGCGAAGTGCTCCATCATGATGCCCGAATTCACTTCCAGCACGCGCAGCTCGCCGCTGACCTCAACAATATCGACCGAGGCAAAGCGAATGTTGATCGCCTGGGCGGCGGCCTGGGCCAGGCGCGCCAACGCGGCCAACTGCGGCCCGGCGGCCAATGGGCGCGGGGTGGCCCCGGCACCCAGGTTGTGCTTCCAGCTGATCGTGAGCGACTCGCCAGCGGCCAGCACGCGCTCCAGTTGGCCCTGGTGCTGCTCCAGCGCCTCGCTGGCCTGGGCCTGGCTGATCTGCCCGGAGAGCAGGGCGGCCGCCAGCAAGCTGCGCAGGTGGCTATGGCCATCGCCATGCAGCGCGGGGCGTTGCTTGCTATAGGCCAGTTGGCATTCGGCATCCAGCATCACCAGGCGGAATTCGTTATCAATGGGATAGAAGGGTGACAGGCTGAGCGATTGGCCGCGCTGGAAGATGGTTTGCACGGCGCGTTCCAATTGCGCCTGGGTTTGCACATGCGTCACGCCCAGCCCGCCGGTGCCGTCGTTGGGCTTGGCCACCAGTTGGTAGTGCTGCGCTTCGGCGTAGGCGAGGATGGCCGGCCAATGCCCGTGATCGGGCACATAGGCGGCCCGGCTGGGGTTGAGGAAAAAGCGATGCTCGATGTGCGCCACGCCTTGATCGGCGAGCAGGGCGGCCACGGCCGCCTTGTCGCCGGCCAGCGAGAGCGCGGTGGCCGAGTTGATCTCAAAGTTGAAGCCGAACACGTGGCGCGCCTGGCCCTGGCGCGCCAGGCGCAGGATCCAATCTTGCGAGAAGCTAGTGAAGCGATAGCCTTGTTCCGCGGCGATCTCGCGCAGCAGCGTCACCAGGATACGTTCGCGTGGGCTGGACATGCGCCATATTCTAAGCGTATGCAGCAAAACTGCTGGGCCAGTTTGCGGCCGGCGCGAGGGTTGGCGAGATAACAAAAGCCCGCGGATGGCGGGCTTTCGGGTTAGTAGGGTTGGGTGCAGGAGTAGGTTAGTTGGGGGCGGCCATCTGGCGGATGACCATGACCACTTTGCCCTGCACTTGTACGGCGCGCGGGTTATCCACAAAGATCGGCTGCATGGTGGGGTTGGCGGGCTGCAAGCGAATGCCACCGTTCTCTTTGTAGAAGTATTTCAAGGTGGTCTCGTCGCGATCGGTGAGCCACACGGCCACCATTTCGCCGTTGCGTGCATCCTGGGCCTTTTTCATTACCACGATGTCACCATCATTGACCATGGCATCGACCATCGAGTCACCCTGCACTTCAAGGGCGAAGAGGTCTTCTTCTTTGTCGCCGGGGCCGAGCAGGCTGCGGGCGATCTCAACGCCGCTATCCTGATCGTAATAGGCGAAGTCAGAGCCGGGCACCGGCATGGGCGCACCGGCCACGATGCGGCCAACCACCGGCACTTTGATCAGATCTTCGATGGCTTCGCGCACCGCAGTGGCGGCAGAGCTGATGCCCTTCACCAGGCGCACGCCGCGCGAGATCTTGCGATCGCGCTCGATGTAGCCTTCTTCTTCGAGCTGGTTGAGGTAGTAGTTGACCACCGAGGTGGAGGAGATGCCGGTCTGCTTGCCGATCTCGCGGATGGAGGGCGGGTAGCCATTTTCATCCTGGTAGCGTTCCAGCAGATCCAGGATCTTCTTGTGGCGTTCGCTCAAACCTTTGCGTCTCTTGGCCATCATCATTTGCGTACTCCCAGCACTTGACTCGCTTTGTAGGTCATTTGTGCTAATACAGAATAACATGAACAAGCGTTCTGCGTCAAGCGCCTTGAAGCCAGATTTGGTGGGGAGCGTGGTGCAGCCTTTTATAATACGCAGCGTGCGGCACCTGCCGCTCAGCGAAAACGCTAGGTTGCGATGCAGAAAAAGACGATCTTGATCACCGGCGCGGCCGGCGAAATTGGCCAGGCGCTGGTGCGCGCCCTGGCCGCGGCTGGCACGCACCGGCTGCTCACCCTGGATTTGGCGCCGATGCCGGCCGAGCTGGCCGCGCTGACTACGCATGTGCGCGGCAGCGTGGCTGACCCGGCGGTGCTGGAGCAGATTGCGGCCGAGCACCACCTCGATACTATTTTCCATCTGGCCGCCCTGCTTTCCACCCGAGCAGAGCACTCCCCAGCGCTGGCCCACGAAGTGAACGTGGAGGCCAGCGTTTTGCTGTTGGAGCTGGCCGCGGCGCAATCGGCGGCGCACGGCGAGGCGGTGAAATTTCTCTTCCCCAGTTCGATGGCGGTCTACGGCTTGCCCAGCCTGGAGGCCAAGCACGCCGCCGGTGCGCTGGCCGAAGAAGAGCACCTGCACCCCACCACGATGTACGGGGCCAATAAGCTGGCGGTGGAACTGTTGGGCAGCTACTACGCCGAGAACTATCGCCAGTTGGATGAGCAGCCCCCGGTGCGCGTGGATTTCCGCGCGTTGCGCTTTCCCGGCTTGATCAGCGCCTTCACGTTGCCCACCGGCGGCACCAGCGATTACGGGCCGGAGATGTTGCACGCCGCCGCCCAGGGCCAGGCGTATGCCTGCTTTGTGCGCCCAGATGCCACAATCCCCTTTATGGCCATGCCGGATGGCGTGCGCGCCCTGTTGCAGTTGGCCGCCGCGCCGCGTGCCGCCCTAACCCGGCACGCCTATAACGTCACCAGTTTCAGCCTCTCCGCCGAAGCCTTCCGCCAGCAGGTGCTGGCCGCCTTTCCGGCGGCGCAAATCACCTTTGCGCCGCATGCCCAGCGCCAGGGCATCGTGGATGCCTGGCCGATGGACATGCAGGATGCCGCCGCGCGCGCCGATTGGGGTTGGGCGCCCGAGTTGGACCAGGCGCGCTGTTTTGACGAATATCTCGTGCCGGCCATTCGCCAACGCTATCAGGCCGCATGAAGCCACCTGCGGCCACCCCGCGCGCCCTGGCGCGGGTGCGCCGGCTGTGCGCCGCGCTGCCAGGGAGTGTAGAGCAGGCTGCCTGGGGCGAGCCCACCTGGCGGCGCGGCGGGCGCATGTATGCCATGTTCGCCAGTGCCGCCAACCATCATGGAGCCGGGCGCAACGCGCTGTGGATCAAGGCCGAAGCGGCCGAACGCGACCTGTTGGTGCAGGCCGCGCCGCAGCGCTATTTTGTGCCACCCTATCAGGGCAGCCAGGGCTGGATCGGTGCGTATCTGGATGAAGGTACGGATTGGGATGAGCTGCAGCGCTTACTGCAGGAAGGGCACCGCTTGCTGGAGCGCAAGCCGCGCCGCGCTCACAAGTAGCGCACGAACTTGTTGTTCTCGTCCACCAGGATGAAGGTGGCTTCCACCGGCTCGGCGCTGATCTCGAAAGCCATGATGATGATTTGCTCGCCGGCTTTCACCAGGTGGGCGGCGGCGCCGTTCATCGTGATCGTGCCGCTGCCGCGCGGGCCGACGATCACATAGGTTTCCAGGCGCTGCCCGCTGGTATTGCTGACCACCAGCACTTTTTCGCCCGGCCACAGCCCGGCGCGTTCCACCAATTCTTCGTCAATCGTAATACTGCCGATGTACGCCAGATTGGCTTCGGTGACCGTGGCATTGTGGATCTTAGAGCGAACGAGGATGCGCATAGGGGCTGATTCTACTCCCTGGCTGGGGGCGCTGGCTATAATAACGCCGTGATCTTGCGCCGTTCTTTTTTGACGTTGCTGATGGGCAGCGTCTTACTGTCTGCCTGCTTTGTGCCGCTCGCCGCGCAGGAGCTGCCCACCGAGGCCTTGCTGCCCACGGCCACCGCCAGCGAAACGCCGGTGTGGTTCCCGCCGACGCCCACGCCCTCGCCGTTCCCCACGGCGGTATTGAGCCCCACGCCGGATATGCGCCCCGGCGTCACGGAGCTGCTGCTGGCGGATGATTTTAGCGATGCGAGCCTATGGAGCACCAGCCGTTCGGCCAGCGCCAGTGCGCAGATCGCCAATGGGCGCTTGACCCTGGTGCTGAAGAGCGCGCACAGTTACCTGGTGAGCACGCGCAGCGAGCCGGTGTTTCGCGATTTCTATGCAGAGTTGACCGCCACCACCAGCTATTGCCACGCTGAGGATGAATACGGCCTGGTGCTACGCGCCCAGGACGGCAACCATTTCCGCTTTTCGCTCTCGTGCGATGGCCGTGCCAAGGTGGATCGTTTTTACAACGGCGCCCTGAGCCGCCAGGCCGACTGGCTGAGCAGCGGGGCCGTGCCCTCCCTGGCGCCCAGCACTACCCGGCTGGGGGTGTGGGCGGCCGGCGGGCAGATGCATTTCTTCGTCAATGATTTTTATCTGTTCAGCGTGACCGATTCGCTCTTGTATCGCGGCACACTGGGCGCCTTTGTACACGCCGCCAGCGAAAGCGACATCTCGGTGGGGTTCTCGGATCTGAAGGTGTGGCAGGTGGAGCGTTAGCCCGCCGCCATGGCAATGTAGGAGCTGTAGTGAACGCGATCGAAGTTAGCCATTTGCGCCGGGTCTACAAGACCCACGTGGGGCACTTCCGCCGCCAGGTGAAAGAAGTGGTGGCGGTGGAAGATGTTTCTTTTGCCGTTGAGGAAGGCGAGCTGTTCGGCTTGCTGGGCCCCAATGGCGCCGGCAAGACCACCACCACCAAGATGCTCACTACGCTGCTGGCCCCCAGTGGCGGCGAGGCGCGCGTGGGCGGCTACGATGTGGTGCGCCAGGCCGAAGCCATTCGCAGCCGCATCGGCTTCATTTTCGGTGGGGAGCGCGGCCTGTATTGGCGCCTGTCTGCCTGGGATAATTTGCGCTACTTTGCCAGCTTGTACGGCGTGGATCCGGACGTGGCCGCTCGCCGTATTCCTGAACTGCTCGAAATGGTCAGCCTGCGCGAACGGGCGCACGAGAAAGTGGAAGGTTACTCGCGCGGCATGAAGCAGCGCTTGCACATCGCCCGCGCCTTGATCCATGACCCCAACATCCTCTTCCTGGATGAGCCCACCATCGGGCTTGACCCGGTGGGGGCGCGCGATCTGCGCCAGGTGGTGCGCAACCTACAGGCGCAGAAGAAGACGATCCTGCTCACCACGCACTACATGTTTGAGGCGGATGCGCTGTGCCAGCGCATCGCCGTGGTCAACAAGGGCCGCATCGTCGCGCTGGATACGCCCGCCAAGCTCAAGACCCTGGTGCAAGACCTATCGGTGATCGAAATCGAAGGCTTCGGCATTGCCGAGGAGATCGTGGCGCGCCTGCGCGCCGCAGCCTTTGTGGATAACGTTTCGATCAAGGATTACGAGCAGACGCAACTGCTCTCCATCCATACCCAGCGTGGCGCCGAAGCCATCCCGGATCTGATGCATATGCTGGAAGGCCAGCGCATCGGGCGGGTGACCTCGCGCGAGCCGACCCTGGAAGATGCTTATGTGCGCCTGGTGGGAGACACGCGTGTCACTGACTAAGTTGCGCCAATACTGGCATGCGGCCGCGCTGAGCGGTGAGATCACCATCAAGCAGGTTTTTGTGGATGCGTTCGTGATCTTCACTGTGCTGGTGCAGCCGATGATCATCGCCCTGTTGGCGTTGTGGATGCTGCAAGCGCGCGGCGGCGACCAGGCGATGTTCGTGGTGGTGGGCAGCGGCATGACCGGCCTGTGGAGCAGCCTGCTGTTCGTATGCGGCAATAGCATCACCGGCGAGCGTTGGACCGGTACGCTGGAGAATTTGGTGGCCGTGCCGATCCCGCTGCAGGTCATCGTCTTCGGCAAGAATCTGGCCAGCGTGCTGCAATCGCTGCTCTCCATGGTGGTGAGCTACACGCTGGTGGCCTGGCTGTTCCAGTTGGATGTGCGCATTGCCCAACCCGGCCTTTTTATCGCCAGCCTGGTGGTAACGGTGGTGGCTTTCATCTGTTTTGGGCTGATCATCGCCTCGCTGTTCATCATCAGCCCGGCGGTGCAGCACTGGCAGAACGGGCTGGAGTTCCCGGTGTACATCTTGTGTGGCTTTTTGTTTCCGATCGCGCTGTTGCCAGGCTGGACCACGCCATTGAGCTGGCTGCTGACTCCGTATTGGGCCGGGCGCGCCTTGCAGGCCAGCGCCGCCGGCAGCGCCACCCCGCAGGAAATGCTGCTGTGCTGGGGCATGATGCTGGGCTTCAGCGCGCTGTATCTACTGGGCAGCCGCTGGCTGTTTCGCTATGTACTCTACAAGGCGCGCGTTGAAGGCACGCTGGGAATGCAATGAGCCTACGCACACTGCGCAACAACTTCCGTCTCTTCTTTGAGGGTGCGCTGCTCTCGTATGTGGCGCTGTTCCGTTGGCTCCGCCCGATGACCTACCTGGCCTCCAAGGTGGTCAGCCCGCTCAGCTATATGCTCTTTTTTGTATTCCTGGGCAAGTACGCCAGCAATGGCAGCGAGGCCAGCTTCTATATTGTTGGCAATGCGCTCCAGATCGCCGCGAGCAGCGGCATTTACGGCGTCACCATGAGCATCGGCGGTGACCGGCGGGACGGTACTTTGCTGTATCTGTTTGGCTCGCCGGCCAATCGCCTGACCGTCTTTTTCGGGCGCGCCTTTATGCACATCATTGACGGTGCCTTCGGCGTAGTGCTGGGCTTCTTCTGGGGCGTGGTGCTGCTGGGGCTGGATCTCTCGCAGGCCAACCTGGGCGCGCTGGCGCTGGTGATCGTGATCACCACCTTCAGTACCTGCGGCCTGGGGCTGCTGTGCGGCTGCCTTAGCCTGGTGACTTTGAATGTAATGTTCGTCAACAACACGGTGTTCTTCCTGCTGCTGTTGTTCTCGGGCGCCAATGTGCAAACCGCGCTGTTGCCCGCCTGGGCGCAGGCGATCGGCCAGGCGCTGCCGCTGACCCGCGGCATTGCCGCGGCGCGCCAGATCGTGGGCGGGGCCAGCCTGGCTGAGGTCAGCCACTTGCTGGCCGGGGAGCTGTTGTTTGGCTTCGTTTATGTTGCGCTGGGTTACCTCATGTTCCGCTGGTTTGAAGCGTTTGCCAAGCGGCGCGGCACACTGGAGGCGTTTTAGCCCCCTGTTGACTTGTTTCGCACAGATGGTCTATAATTTAAGTGTCGGTGAGTGAATTTTATTTAGCACCGGGTAATCAGCCTGGGAAACGTACTCAAACGCTCATCCGAAAAGGAGCCCCACCAACGACTTAACTGAATAGCTAAAACCCTTGAGTTTTGTTAACTCTATTTTGCGTACCTATTTTGGGAACAGGAGAAAAACATGTCTTATCACAAGATCACCATCGTCGGCAATTTGGGGCGTGACCCTGAGATGCGCTATACCCCCGGGGGCCAGGCGGTCACCAACTTTAACGTAGCCAGCAATCGCCAGTACACCGGCTCAAATGGCGAGAAGATCAAAGAAACGGTGTGGTTCCGCATCTCGGCGTGGGGGCGCCAGGCGGAGATCTGCAACCAATACCTGAAGACCGGCAGCCAGGTAATGATCGAGGGGCGCATGACCCCGGATAAAGCCAGCGGTGGCCCGCGGGTGTGGACGCGCCAGGATGGCACCCCGGCCGCCTCGTATGAGGTCACCGCTGAACGCGTCGTCTTCCTCGGCGGGCGCGGCGGCGGTGGCGATATGGGCGCTGGCGGCGGCGACTACGGCGGCGTACCGGCGGAGCCGGATGGCATGCTGGGCGGCAGCGAGGACGAGATCCCCTTCTAGGCAGCCATGGCCCAGCCTACCGATCCCACCCCGCCGCGGCGCCCACGCCTGGTGATCGCACCGGGCGTAGATGCCTTGTACAGCAATGTGGTGCGCGTGGCGCATTCGCCGGCCGAATTCGTCTTCGATTTCGGCCGGCGGCTGCCCGGCGAACTGGATGTGTTCATCAAAGGTCGCGTGCTCATGTCGCCGCTCAGCGCCAAGCTGCTGCAGCGCGCCTTGCAGGAGAACCTGGCCCGCTATGAAAGCCAATTTGGGGAAGTGAAGCTGCCCGAAGGCAAGAGCCTGGCCGACGATCTGTTCGGCGCGCTGCACACTCCCGAGGAGCCGGAGACATGAGCGCGCCGCGCCTTGCCATGATCGCAGACAGCATTCGCACGGACCTGGAAGCCCAAACCGCAGCGCGCGATGCCGCCCTGGCGCAAACCCGCCAGCTCACCCGGCATTGCTCGCAAGCCATTCGCGCCATTCACCGCGACGAGCCCGACGCCGCGGCCGCCGAGCTGCAGGCGGCGGCCGATCTGGCCGCGGCGCTGCGCGCCGGCTTGCAGAACTTTCCCGATCTGTATTTTGCCGGCTACACCCAGGATGCCCTCAAAGAATATGCTGAAGCCAATCTGGTGCGCGCCCTGGTGAACAATGCCGCGCTGCCCAGCCCGCAGGAGCTACAGGTGGAATCGGCGACCTACTTGCAGGGCCTCTCCGAAGCGGTGGGCGAACTGCGCCGGCGCTGCCTGGACATCCTGCGTCACGGCCATTCCGAGGAAGCCGAGCGCCTGCTCGGCGAAATGGATGAGATCTACGCCGTATTGGTGACGATGGATTACCCCGATGCGGTCACGCGCGGGTTGCGCCGCCTGACGGACATCTGTCGCAGCCTGGTGGAGCGCACGCGTGGTGACATGACCATCAGCCTGCGCCAGCAACGCCTGGAGGCGCGCCTGCACTCGCTCGAGGAGAAGCTCAACGACGCATGAGCAGCCGCGAGTGGATCAAAGCTTCTGAGATCGGCGAGTACATCTATTGCCAGCGGGCCTGGTGGTTGCGCCGCCAGGGTGTGCCGCAGGCAAACATCGCCGAGCTGCTCGAGGGCAGCCGCCAGCATCTGCGCCACGGGCGGCGCTGGCAGGCGCTGGCCTGGCAGCGCGGGCTGGCGCTGGCCTTGCTGCTGGCAGCCGTGCTGCTGCTGGCGCGGCAGTGGGCGGGCTAGATATGTACGCTGCCTGGGCCGCGCTTCTATTTTTGCTGGCTGTGCTGCTGTGGGGCTGGAGCCAGCGCCAGCGCGCCGGCTTGGGCTTGCCCGCCGGGGCGGTGGTGTACTCCGACACGGGAGTAGAGCGCCGTGTGGAGCAGGCCTTGTTTGACGAGGCGTTGGGGCTGGTGGGGCGGCCGGATTACTTAGTGGAAAGCGCCGCCGGGTTGGTGCCGGTAGAGGTCAAAAGTGGCCGCACGCCGGCCAGGCCCTATCCTTCGCATGTGTACCAATTGGCCGCCTACTGCTTGCTGGTGGCGCGCAGCTTGCAGCGCCGGCCACCGTATGGCATTTTGCGCTATCCGCAGCGTAGCTTCCAGGTGGAGTTCACCGCCGCGTTGGAGGCCGAGGTGCTCGAGCTGCTCAGCGCCATGCGCCAGAGCATGCGCCAGGTGGAGGTGCACCGTTCGCACCAGCAGGCGGCGCGCTGCCAGTCCTGCGGTTACCGCCAGGATTGTACTGAACGGATACACTAAGAAAGATGGTACCCATGCCTGCGTTCAATCATGTCACCGTGCTGGCCAGCGCGTCCAACCCTGCAGCGATGGCGTTGTGTGCCGACGTAGTAGCTTTCTTGCAGCAGCACCAGCTGCCAGCCAGCCGCGCCGTGCTGCAGGGCGCTACCACCCAGGCCGAATTGCAGCAGCAGGGCACTGATTTGGTGGTTGCGCTGGGCGGCGATGGCACCATGTTGCGCGCCGGGCACCTGTGCGCTCCGCTGAACATTCCATTGCTGGGCATTAATTATGGCAACTTCGGCTTCCTGATCGAGCTCGGCCCGCAGGAATGGCAGCACTACCTGCCACGCTTGGCCAGCGGCGAATACAGCCTGGAAAAACGCATGCTGCTGCATGTGCAGTTGCGCCGCGGCGAAACGGTTCTGGGAACCTGGGAAGCGCTCAACGAAGCGATGGTGGGCCGCGGCCGCGTGGTGCGCCCGGTGCACCTGAGCGCCAGCGTGGATGGCACTGCGCTGACCACCTATGTGGCTGACGGCGTGATCATCGCCACGCCCACCGGCTCCACGGCCTATGCCCTGGCCGCCGGCGGGCCGATCCTGCCGCCCACGCTGCGCAATGTGCTGCTGTTGCCGGTGGCGCCGCACCTCAGCGTGGAACGCGCCCTGGTGTTGGATCAAGGCGCCAGCATTACTGTGTGCCTGGAACGCGGCGATGAAGCCGTGCTGAGCGTGGATGGCCAGGCGCCCGAGGCGATGCAGATCGGCGATTGTGTGGACGTGCGCGCCAGTGAGCACAGCCTGCATTTTCTGCGCTTCCGCGAGGCCAGCTATTTTTATCAACGGCTGTTATCTTTGATGGCCACCAATCCTTCGGCAGGAGCTGCCGCATGACGACTGCAACTTATTGTGCCAACCACCCGACGCGTGAAACTGGGCTGCGCTGCAACCAGTGTGAGAAATACATCTGTGCCCAGTGCGCCATCCACACTCCCACTGGCTACCGCTGCAGAGAGTGTGTGCGTGGCCAGCAAAAGGTGTTTGATACCAGCACCTCGCGCGATTATGTACTGGCCATCCTCGTAGCCACGCTGCTTTCGGCGTTGGGTGGCTACCTTGCGCTGCGTATCGGCTTCTTCACCCTGTTCCTGGCGCCGCTGGCGGGCAACCTGATCGCCGCGGCGGTGCGCCGCGTCACGGGGCGGCGCCGCTCGCCGCGGCTGTTTCAGTTGACCGCCCTGGCGGTGGGCCTGGGAGCGGCGCCTTTCGTGTTGCTGCCGCTGGCGTATGTCTTTGGCGGGGCAGGGTTGGGCGCCTTCCTGAGTGCGCTGTGGCCGCTGGCCTATCTTTCGCTGGCGGTCTCAACCACCTACTATCGCTTGGCAGGCATTGAGATCAATTCCTAATATGCTGACCGAACTGCGTATTCAAAACTTTGCCATCATCGAAGACCTGACCCTGGAGCTGGGCAGTGGCCTGGTGACCTTCTCGGGCGAGACCGGGGCGGGCAAATCGATCCTGATCGACGCGGTGGAAACCCTGCTGGGGGTGCGCGCCGACCTGAGCCTGATCCGCGCCGGTGACGAGCGCGCCTCGGTAGAGGGCACCTTTCGCATTCCCGATGTCACCCGCGAGCTGATCCACGCCATTTTGCAGCGCGAAGAGCTGCTGGATGATGGCGATTATGTGCAGATCGCGCGCGAGTTCCGCCGCGAGGGGCGCAATGTCGTGCGCATCAATGGCCGCCCCTCGACGCTGGCGTTGGTGCGCGAACTGGGCGAGCTGCTGATCGATCTGCACGGCCAATCTGAGCATCTCTCGCTGCTGCGCGTGCCGGCCCATCGGGTGCTGTTGGATCGCTATGCCGGGGTGGAGCGCGAGCTGGCCGCCTATCAAAAAACCTATGGCCAATTGCAGGGCCTGCGCCGTGAGCTGGCCAGCCTGCGTGAAGCCGAGGCGGATGCCGCCCGGCGCATCGAATTGCTCAGCTTTCAGGTGCAGGAGATCGAGGCGGCCAAGCTGCAGCCGGAGGAAGAAGCCAGCCTGCGCGATGAGCGCACGCGCCTGGCCAACGCCGAGAGCCTGGCCGCCAACGCCACCCTGGCGCTGGCCGCGCTGGATGAGAGCGGGGATGAAAGCCCCGCGGCCAATGACCGTATGGGCGCCGCGGTGGATGCGCTCAGCGGCCTGGCCCGCGTGGATGCCTCGCAGGCCGGGCTGCACAAGCGTGCCCAGGGCCTGCTGGATGAAATGGCGGATGTGGCGCGTGATCTGCGCAGCTATTTGGAACAGATCGAGTTCAACCCCAAGCGGCTCGAAGAAGTGGAAGAACGCCTGGCACTGCTGCAGGGCCTCAAACGCAAGTATGGTGAGGATATTCCCGCCATTTTAGAATTTGGCCAACGCGCCCGCAAAGACCTCGAGAATATCTCGAATGCGGAGGAGCGCCTGGCTGCGCTGCAACACGGCGAGGGCGAATTGCTGGCGCAATTGGCCCAGGACGCGCAGGCGCTCTCCGCCAAGCGCCATGCGGCCGCCGCCGAGCTGAGCAAGGGCATCGAAGTGGAGCTGGACGACCTCAAGATGGAGGCGGCGCGCTTCGGGGTGGATTTCCGCACTACGCCGGACGCGGCCGGCCTGGCCATCGCGGGCCAACGCTTCGCCTTTGATGCGCACGGGCACGAAACGATCGAGTTTCTGGTGGCGCCCAACCCCGGCGAGGGGTTGAAGCCACTGGTCAAGATCGCCTCAGGAGGTGAGACGGCGCGCCTGATGCTGGCGATGAAGAATGTGCTGGCGCGCGCAGACCACACCCCCACGCTGATCTTTGACGAGATCGACCAGGGCATCGGCGGGCGCGTGGGCAGTGTGGTGGGGGAGAAACTATGGCGCTTGGCACGCGCCCATCAAGTCTTGTGCGTGACGCACTTGCCGCAACTGGCCGCGTATGGGGACCAGCACTTCAAGGTGGAAAAAGTAGTGAGCGAAGGGCGCACGCAAACCCAGGCTGTGCGCTTGAAAGAAGAGGCGCGTATTCACGAGCTGGCCAACATGTTTGGCGAAGTGAGTGAAGGTACTTTGCAATCGGCGCGCGAATTAATGGACGCCGTGCGCACTACCACGAATGCGTGAAGGTGATATACAATAACGTAACGCGCTTTCAATGCTGACTTTATTGTTCGCCCCGGACGCAGACGAAGCAGCTGTACTCACTCTTATTCTTCAACGCGCTGGCTTCGAAGTCCGCCTGGTTACTGAGCTCGACCAGCTTTCGCAAGGCGATCGCCCGGCGGAGCTTTTCTTCTTCGCGTTTACTACCGAAAAAGCGATTACTTCTGAGTTCATCAGCCAGTTGCGCCTGGAGAATCAGGCGCCGATCGTGATGCTGATGGAAGCCGGCAATGAAGGCGCGCAGATCGATTTCATCGAAGCCGGCGCCGATTTGGTGTTCAGCCGCCCGTATAGCCACAAATTCATGGTGGCGCAATTGCGCGCCCTGATGCGTCGCAGCTCGGGCCTGCCTTACTTTAGCCTGCCGGCGCTGAGCCAGGCGGGCATCACGCTGGATCCTGCGAAGCGCAGTGTACAGGTGGGCAAAGACGCGCCGACGCGCCTGACGCAACTGGAGTTCCGCCTGCTGTACGCACTGATGACCCACCCGGGGCGCATCATCCCCTCCGAGAACTTGGTGGAGTACGTGTGGGGCTACGGCGGCGAGGGCAGCCAGGGCCTGGTGCGTGGTTTGATCAGCCGCTTGCGCGGCAAGATCGAGCCGGATCCCTCGAACCCGCGCTACATCATGACCGATGCGGGTATCGGCTATTACTTCGAGCCTGAGCCTGACCAGCAGCGTATGTTCAGCAAGACGGAGAAGAGCGCTAGCGAGGTTCGATAGGTTCGCTAAAATGCGGTCTGCTAGTCTTCAAGCCTCCCCCAGATAAGCTTTCTTCGGTCCCCAAAATCCAAGATAGTTTTCCTGTGCGCTTCGCTAGCAATTGCGCTACATTGCCATCCACTCTATTTGCAGCCTGCCTGTGGCTGAAAGGAAGCTTGCATGAGCGATGCTGTTTGCCCCTCGTGTGGTGCTACGGTGAAAGTAAAGGGCACCGCAAAAATCGGCATGAGTGTCACCTGTTCCTCTTGCTCAACGGAGTTGGATGTGGTCTGGCTAGACCCGCTGGAGTTGGACTGGCCGATCGAAGACGATGACGACTTTGATGCCTATGAAGATGAATGACCTGCCCGGTCGATGCACAAAAAAGCGGCTCCGAATTCGGAGCCGCTTTTGTTTCTCTATATAAGGCTAGTTGCCGCCCAGATATTCACGCAACTGGTGGCTGCGGGTGGGGTGGCGCAGTTTGCGCAGCGCCTTAGCTTCGATCTGGCGAATGCGCTCGCGCGTCACGTTGAAATGCTGGCCCACTTCTTCGAGAGTGTGGTCCTTGCCGTCCAGCAGGCCGTAGCGCATTTGCAACACATCGCGCTCGCGGTCGGTGAGGCCAGCCAGGGCGCCCTGCACCTGCTCGCGCAGCATTTCGCGGGCGGCGGCATCCATCGGGGCCAGCGCATCCTCATCGGGAATGAAATCGGCCAACTCGCTGCCGTCGCCGGCGCCTACCGGGCTCTCCAGCGACATCGGCTCCTCGGCGCTGCGCAGGGTTTGCTCCACCTTGGTGGTGGCGCGGGCCCAGCGGCGCTTGAGGTCAGGCGCCAGCGGCTGGCTGGCGGCTTGCGCCTTGCGGATGGCGGCCACATCGGCCTCGTCGAGGAAGCCGCTCTCGAGCGCCAGCTCCTCAAAGGTCGCCTCGCGGCCTAGGGTCTGCGTCATCTGGCGTTGAGCGCGCATCAGGCGCTGGATCGATTCCAACAGGTGCACGGGGATGCGAATGGTGCGTGCCTGATCGGCGATCGAGCGCGTGATCGCCTGGCGGATCCACCAGGTGGCATAGGTGCTGAACTTGAAGCCACGCGTGGGGTCAAACTTGGTGACGGCACGCAGCAGGCCGATATTGCCTTCCTGGATCAGATCCTCGAAGGTGGAGCCGCGCCCGACATAGCGCTTGGCAATGCTCACCACCAGGCGCAGGTTGGCATTGATGATGGCGATCTGCGCTTCCATGGCGCGGCTGTGCACGGCGGCCGCGGCCACCTTGAGCTCCTCGGCGGCCGGTAGCAGGTTGGCGAAGCTACGTGCGCTGGGCAGGCTGCCGCCCTCGATGGTCTTTTGCAGCTTTTCGGTCAGCTCGGCGGGGAAGAGATAAAAGCCGATGAAGATGATGAAGGTGCTGCGGGCTACTGCATCCCAGCGCGGATCACGCCCCCACATGCCGTTATCGAGGTAACTGCGCACATACGAGGGGGTTTCCATCGTCCAGGTTTTTTGCAGGCGCAGCGCTTCCTGCGCCAGGGAGAGCAATTGTGGCGGTTTGTGCCCGAATGCCTTCACTTCTTTGGCCAGGCGCAGCCAGGCCTCGTTGAGCTCGGCATAGGCGGCTTTGAACACCAGCTCCGGGTCGGGCTCGGGCTGCTTTTCGCTGGCGGCTTGCGCCTGCAAAAAGCTGAGCCGTTTTAGCGCCTCGACGCGGGTGGCCAGCCACAGCTCGCGGTCGGTATCCAGCAGGCTGACGCGGCCGATTTCCTTAAGGTAGAGGCGCACCGGGTCATCGCCCAGTTCAATGGCGCCTTCCTGGCGCACGCGTTCCTCCAGCTTGCGCAGGTCTTCACGCAGGGCATCTACGCCATCCTCGTCCTCGGAGAGTTCGTTGAGCAGGTCACCGTCTTCTTGGGCGGCGTCTTCCAGCAACTCATCCTCGTGTTCGGAGTGCTCCAGGTTGTCTTCGGGTCGTTCCACGTCGGAGTCCATCATAGCACTTGGGCTGGCCTATCGGGTGGCTGAGCGCGTTTGCGGGCCGTTGGCCAGGGCTTGATCCAGGCGTCGCAAGGTTAGGGTGTTTTGTACCATTAGCTGTTGGTACTCGCTGGCTTTTGGATCGCCCTCTTGTTGGGCTTCCTGCTGCAGGAAGCGCATTTGCTCGTTGCTCTTGTGCAGTACGCGCCGGCGCAGCAGCAGGAAGGTGCGCAGCAAATCTTCGAAGACTTTATCGTCCTGCGGGTCTAGTTTTTCGGATTGCTTGATCAGTTGCTCCACCCGGTCGAATAGCGCCGGGGGCACTTGTTGCATCACATAGCTGTTGGGCTCTTGCTCGTTTTGCTCCAAGGCTTCGCGCACCAGGCGAAATAACTCCTGATGGTCGCTGTGCTCAAACTCGCTTTGCGACAGGCGTGGCAAGCCGGCTGCCAATAGGGCCCGGTCGGCACGATACAACGATTCGGGGTGGCGAATGAGTAGGCTGAGGCAATGCGCTTCCAGCAGGGCCAGGCTGTCTTTGGCCACGGGCAGTTGCAAAGGCGGCGGCTTCGCCGCGGCCTGGCTGCGCCGGGCGCGGGGCGCAGCGCGCCGCGGGCGTTCGGCCATCAGGCTGCGTTCATCTACTTGCAGCAAGCGCGCCAATTTTTGGGTATAGCTATCGCGCTCCACCGGGCTGGGCACATCGGCGATCAGTGGCAAAATCTGCGTCGCCAGCGCTTGCTTGACCTTGGCGTCTTGCAGATCTTTGCCGGCGGCCAGGCTGTACATCACATGCTCAACGATGGGACGCGCCGCCTGCAGGATGCCGGGCCAGGCCGCCGGGTCGGCGGCGACGATCTCATCCGGATCCTTGCCCTCCGGCAAGGTAGTGACGCGGATGTCGGCTTGCAGGCGGCCCTCGTGGCGCAGCAAACCGCGCGCATCGAAGACCGGGTCGGCCTGGCGGTCGAGGCTTTTGCGGGCCACTTCCAGGCCGCGCAGCGTGGCTTTGTCGCCGGCGGCGTCAGCATCCAGCGCCAGCACAATGCGCGTGCTGAGGCGCTTGAGGGCGCGCAGCTGTTGCTCGCCGAGGGCCGTGCCCATCGGGGAGACGGCGTTGGGGTAGCCGGCCTGATGCAAGGCGATGACATCCATATAGCCTTCCACCAGCACGGCTTCATCCTGGCTACGGATGTGCTTGCGCGCTTTATCCATGCCGTAGAGCAGGTTGCCCTTGTCAAACAGCGGGTTCTGGGCGGAGTTGAGGTATTTGGGTAGCGCTTCCTCACTGAGGGCGCGGGCGCCGAAGCCGGCCATCTTGCCATTTGCATCGCGAATGGGAAACATCAAGCGATGGCGAAAGCGCGGGTAGCGGCGCCCGTCCTCGGACTGGCTGAGGACGCCTGCTTCGAGCATCTCCTCCAGCGTGAAGCCGGCGGCTTGCAGCGCGGCGCTGAGTGGCTCGAGCGCTTCGGGGGCGTAGCCGAGCTCAAAGGCGGCAATCGTTTCATCCGTAAGGCTGCGGCCATGCAGGTAGGCCAGCACGCGGGCGCCGGCGGGGGTTTGCAATTGCGCCTGGTAAAAACGCACCGTCGCTTCCAGCACGGCACGCAGGCGGCCGTGCTGTTCCTTGGCGGCTTGTTCGCCGGGGCTGGGTGCGCGCAGCTGGATACCCGCCCGGTCGGCCAGGCGGCGCAGGGCTTCTGCAAAATCGAGCCCTTCTTTTTTCATTACATATTTGAAAACATCGCCGCCCTCGTTGCACTGGCCGAAGCAACGCCAGGTGCCTGATTCAGGGAAGACGACAAAAGATGGCGTGCGCGTGTTGCTATGGAAGGGGCAGAAGCCGCTTAGATTCTTGCCGGCGCGACGGAGCTGGACACCGCTCTCCGAGACGATGTCTTCAATGGCTACGCGTGCCTTGATCTCCTCGACATTGCTCATACTGTCCGTCTGCTGGGGGCAGGATGGGCATTATACCCGCCGCCCCTTCAGCGCTTAGGGTATGCCCATCTTGGGCATGGTAGCATTTTGTGGATTTTGTGCACAGAATAGGACTTCGTATGCCGTTTAACTCACAACCCCTGTTGCAATTGGCGCTGCCTGAGCGTGTGGCTCGTCTGGCCGACCTGGCCTATAACCTATGGTGGACCTGGCAACCGGATGCGCAGGATTTGTTCCAGCGCATTGACCCGTTGCAATGGCAGGCCAGTGGGCACAACCCTGTGGTCTTTCTGCGCGATGTGCCGCCGTTGATTTTGCAGAGCGCCAGCGCTGACCTGAACTTTACCGAGCACTATGACCGCGTGGTGGCAGCCTTCGATGAGTATCTGCGCACGCCGGCTACCTGGTTCCAGCAAACCTATCCACAGCACACCCACAAGCCGATCGCCTACTTCTCCTCCGAATTTGGCTTGCACGAAACCCTGCCGATCTATGCCGGTGGCTTGGGCGTGCTGGCCGGCGATCATTTGAAAGAAGCCAGTGATCTCGGGTTGCCGCTGGTGGCGGTGGGCTTCTTGTATACCCACGGCTACTTCTTCCAACATATCAGTGAGGACGGCTGGCAAGACTCGCGCCCGGTGACGCTGAAGTTTGACGAGATGCCCGTGCTGGCGGTCAACGATGCGCAGGGCGAGCCGCTGATGGTCTCGATCGAGCTGCCTGGGCGCAGCTTGCATGCGCGTATTTGGCAAATTCGCGTGGGCCGTGTGCCACTCTACCTGCTGGATAGCAATGTAGAGCTCAACACCCCGGCCGACCGCGAGCTGACCGCGCGCCTCTACAGTAGCGATCTGGACCTGCGCATCTCGCAGGAGATGCTGCTGGGCATTGGCGGCGTGCGCGCCCTGCGCATGCTGGGCTACAACCCCACCGTGTGGCATATGAACGAAGGCCATTCGGCGTTTTTGGGGCTGGAGCAGGCACGCGAGCGCGTGCAGGGCGGCATGCCCCTGGTGGAGGCGATCCGGGCGGTGCGCGCCGGCAACGTGTTCACCACGCACACCCCCGTGCCGGCCGGCAATGATGAATTTCCGATCTGGCTGGTCGATCGCTATTTCTCACAGTACTGGCCTGATCTGGGGCTGGACCAGGCGGGGTTTGTGAAGCTGGCCTTTCAGCAAGTCAGTTGGGGCGAAGCGTTCAGTATGCCGGTGTTGGCGCTGCGCTTTTCGGCGCAGCACAACGGAGTATCTGAGCTGCACGGCCAGGTGGCCCGGCGCATGTGGCACGGCTTGTGGCCGCAGTTGGAGGAGCGCCAGGTGCCGATCGGGCATATTACCAATGGCATCCATACGCCTACCTGGCTGAGTAAGCGTATGGGCCAACTGTATCGCAAGCATCTCGGCCCGCTGAGCGAGCGGCTGGATGATGCGCAGGCCTGGCAGGCGATCCATACCATCCCCGATGCCGAGCTGTGGCGCGCCCGCCGCCATGCCAAGCGCAAGCTGGCCTTCTATGTGCGCGAACGGGTGCGCCAGCAATGGTTGCACGATGGCATTCACCCGGTGCAGGTGGTGGCCGGCGGTGCGCTGCTCGACCCGTACGCGCTGACGATCGGCTTCGCCCGTCGCTTCGCCACGTACAAGCGCGCCAACCTGGTCTTGCAGGATGTGGAGCACCTGCTGGCGCTGATCAATAAGCCTGACCGGCCGGTGCAGATCATCTTCGCCGGGAAGGCCCACCCGGCCGATGAAGGTGGCAAGCTGCTGATCCAGGAGGTCTACCGCGTGGTCAAGAAGGCCGAAGCCGGCGGGCGGCTGGTGTTCCTGGAAGGCTATGACATGGAGTTGGCGCGCTATCTGGTGCAGGGCGTGGATGTGTGGCTCAACACGCCGCGCCGCCCGCTGGAGGCCTCGGGTACTTCGGGGCAGAAGGCGGCGTTGAACGGTGCGCTCAACTTCTCGATCCTGGATGGCTGGTGGCGCGAGGGCTACAACGGCAAGAATGGCTGGGCAATTGGCACCGAGCAGGAATATGCCGATGCAAGCGAACAAGACCTGGCCGATGCGCACAGCTTGTATGACGTATTAGAGAACCAGATCATCCCGTTGTACTATGGGGAACGCTTGGGCAACCAGCCCTCAACTGGCTGGCTGCAGATGGTGAAGGAATCGATCAGCAGCCTGGCGCCGCAATTCAGCGCCCGGCGCATGGTGAAAGACTATATGAATAGCCTGTATGTGCGGGCGATGGATGCCGCCGCCGATTCAGTGGAGTTCGACTAATGGAGTTTTCGTTCACGCAACAAGAAATTCTGATGGCGCTGGGCATCTTCATGCTGCGCGTGGTCAACCAGAGCCTGGATACGCTGCGAGTGGTGATGATGTTGCGCGGCCGCCGGCTCTCCACCTGGATCCTGGGCTTTGTGGAGACGGCGATCTTTGTGGTGGCGTTGAGCTCGGTGATCTCCGGCCTCGACAATATCCTCAACATCATTGGCTATTCGGCGGGCTTTGCCACCGGCAATACCCTGGGTATGTGGGTGGAAGACCGCCTGGCGATCGGCTTTATTAATTTGCGCATCGTTAGCCCCAAGCGCGGCACCGCCATGGTGCAGCGCTTGCGCGAGGCCGGCTTTGGCGTCACCGAGATCCCCGCGCGCGGCAAAGACGGCACGGTGAGCCTGCTGAACCTGAGCGTGCGCCGCAAGGAAGTGGACGAGGTGCAGACGATCGTGGAGGCGGTGGATGGCACCGCCTTTATCACCAGCGAAGAGACGCGGCCGCTGCGGCGCGGCTTTTGGGGCTGATGCGCCGGTTTCGCCAGCGCCGGCGAGGCCCATCAAGTTGCTTTTGTGGCCCGAACTGCATGGGTGCTTCGCCTGTGCCTTGGCTGCGTGGGCATTGCAACTCGGCTGAGCCGGGTATCTCAAGCGCCGCTTCTGTTCCGCTTACGAGGCCCTAGGATGATTTGCACACAATGCAGCGCGAAAGTGCCCGATGGAGCGCAGTGCGCCGACCGATTCTGGGAGGGGCAGATATTGGAGGGCGATGACCCTGCCTATTATGCTGTTCATCATTTGAGTGTTCCCGCCTATTACCTGCAGCACAACATGTACTCACGTGAAGGCTGGCTGACGATGCACAAATTGTTAGGCGAATTTGTATATGATGGCCTAACCCCACAAGGCGCGCGCCAGAAATACAAGCATGAGGTGGATTCAGGCAGGCGTACATTCAGCATTGTGCGCGGCGAGAGGCTGCCCGGCGTGGAGCAGATAACCTGGGGCTTCACTATCGCTGGCGTGCGCCTGGACACAGCCGCGCATTATTGCGAAGATGTGCGCCGTTGGGCACGCCAGGTGTACGAAGACGCCGCCGCGCTGGTGGCAGCGGCGGGCGCAGGCTAAATTACAAACTCACCATTCTTATAGAAGAGCTCGCCGTCTACGTGGATCTCCGAGTCGGTGCGCAGATCGCAGATCATGTCCCAGTGGATGGCGCTGACGTTGGTGTTGCCTGTTTCGGGGTAGCCCATACCGAGGGCCATGTGGAAAGAGCCGCCGATCTTCTCGTCCAGTAGGATGTGGCCGGTGAAGCGGTCAATATCCTTGTTGAGGCCGATGGCAAATTCGCCCACATAGCTGGCACCGGGGTCGGTGGCTAGCATTTGTTTCAGGTGGGCTTCCTGGCTGCGCGCCGTGGCTTGCACGACCTTGCCGTCCTTGAAGTGCAGCTCGGCGCCTTCCACCACGACGCCGCCCTCCATGGCGGGGTAGGTGTAGCGCACCCAGCCGTTGAGCGAGTCTTCCACGGGGCCGGTGTAGATCTCCCCATCGGGCATGTTGTAGCGCCCGTACGAATTCTTCCACGTACGATCCTTGATCGAAAGCGTCAGATCCACATTGGGGCCACGCAACTGCACGCGGTCGTGCCCGGCCAGCGCATCCATATAGTATTGCTGCTGCTCTTTGATCTTGAGCCAATGCGCCACCGGATCGGCCTCGTGGGCGTGCACTGAGCGCAAAACGAAATCGGTGTACTCGCTCAGGCTCATTCCGGCTTGCATGGCATAGCCCTGCGTGGGGTAGATGCTGGTGACCCATTTGAATTGCCCGGCGGCCGAGCGTTTGAACTGATTTTTGAGGCTGGGCGAGAAGGCGGCCGCGGCGGCCGACTGCTTGGCCGGATCGACATTGCTGAGGGCGCGCGTGTTGGCCTCAGACCATAGGCGAATGCGCGCTTCGAACTCGCGGTAGGCCAGGGCTACGAATTCGTTCTGCATGCTGAGCAGCTCAGGCGAGGCCAACTGTAGGAACAAGGCACGCTGCTCAGGAAACTCCAGTTGCAGGTGCGGGCGGCCGCCGCGCAAAATCACCTTCTTGAATACTTCTTCAATCAGCGGTAGCGCCTCGGTGCTGGCTTCGATGATGACGCGATCGCCGGGTTGGATATCCGTAGAATATTCGACAAGGATGCGGGCAAAATTCTCAATGCGTGGGTCGGCCATGTAGATCTCCTTAGGGTGCGCGCATTATAAGCCCGCAGGTCTGGCCTCACTGCGCGGCGCGCATAATCCGCCGATGCAAAAATCGATCAGGCGCAGCGCCCGAATGGTAGAATGCGCTCAGCTTAACCTTAAAGAAAAGCCCATGAAACAATTATTGCAAAACATGCGCGCGCGCCGCCCCCACCTGGCCGAAGTGCCGGTGCCCACTCCGCCGCCTGGCTTTGTGCTGGTGCGCACTGTGGCCTCGCTGGTCTCGGCGGGCACGGAGCGCATGCTCGTGGAATTTGCCAGCGCTTCGCTGCTGGGCAAGGCGCGTTCGCGGCCCGATCTGGTGCGCCAGACCCTGGATAAGGCGCGGCGCGAAGGCGTGGTGAGCACCGCCCAGGCCGCCCTGGGGCGCCTGGGGGAGCCGGTCCCTCTCGGATATTCTAGTGCTGGAATAGTGGTTGAGCTGGGTGAGGGCGTGCAGGGGTTGCGGGTTGGGCAGCCGGTGGCCTGCGCCGGCGGCAACTATGCGGTGCATGCCGAGTATGTCAGCGTGCCGCGCAACCTGGTTGCCAGCCTGCCAAAAAACGTGAGCTTTGATGAAGCTGCCTTCACCACGCTGGGGGCGATCGCCCTGCATGGCTTTCGCCTGGCCGAAGTGCAAGTCGGCGCGCGCGTCGCCGTGGTGGGGCTGGGCTTGCTGGGCCAATTGGCCGCCAGCCTCGCCGCCGCCGCCGGCTGCCAGGTGCTGGGCATCGACCTCGACACGGAGCGCGTGGCGCTGGCGCGGGCGCGCGGCTTAGCAGCTACCGGGCGCGGCGAGGCCGCGGCGCGCGGCGCCAGTTTTACCGCCGGGCAAGGCTTTGACGCCGTGCTGATCTGCGCCGACACTGAATCGAATGACCCGGTAGCGTTGGCGGGGGAGTTGGCGCGCGATCGCGCCACGGTGGTGGCGGTGGGCGCGGTGGGCATGGATGTGCCGCGACGCAGCTACTATGCCAAGGAGCTGCGTTTCGTGGTCTCGCGCTCGTATGGCCCCGGCCGCTACGACCCGGGTTACGAAGAAGGCGGGCGCGACTACCCGATCGGCTATGTGCGTTGGAGCGAAGGGCGCAACCTGCAGGCCTTTGTGGATCTGCTGGCGGCGGGCCGTGTGGATGTTGGCAAGCTGATCAGCCACCGCTTTGCGATCGCCCAGGCGCCGGAGGCGTATGACTTGATCCAGAGCCGCAGCCCATTTTTGGGCGTGCTGATCACGTATCCTGGCACGCTGGTCCCGCGCCCGCCGCGCGCCGCCAGCCGCCGCGTCACCTTTGCAAGCCAGCCGCGCCAGCAAGGCACGCTAGGAGTGGGCATTCTGGGGGCCGGCAACTACGCGCGCAACACCTTATTGCCGGCGCTGCGCGGGCTGGCGGGCGTGGAGCGCGTGGCGATCAGCTCGGCCAGCGGGCGCGCCGCGGCCGATCTGGGGCGGCGCTTTGGCTTTCAATACGCCGCCAGCGACGAAGCCCAAGTATTGGCCGATCGCCGCGTGGCCGCGCTGGTGATCCTGACCCGGCATCATTTGCATGCCCGCCAGAGCCTGGCGGCGCTTAAGGCCGGCAAGCACGTCTTCTGTGAGAAGCCGCTGGCATTGAATGAAAAGGAACTGGCCGCGTTGGAGCGCCAGGCAGGCAAAGCGGGCAGCCCCTTGCTGATGGGTGGCTTCAACCGGCGCTTTGCCCCGCTGGGCCAGGCTACCAAACAATTCCTGGCCGGCCGCAGCCAGCCGCTGGCGGCGCACTACCGCGTCAACGCCGGGGCGCTGCCGGCCACCCACTGGCTGCACGACGCGCAGCTGGGCGGCGGGCGCATTGTGGGCGAGGCGTGCCACTTTATTGATTTTATGATCTACCTGGTGGGGCAGGCGCCGTACACGGTGTATGCCGAGGCGCTGCCGGATGACGCGCGTTACCAGCAAGATAACGTTCAGATCACGCTGCGCTTTGCCGAGGGCTCGCTGGCTACGGTGAGCTACCTGGCGAATGGCGACCGCGCGTTACCGAAGGAGCGCCTCGAAGTCTTTTGTGGCGGCAAAGTGGCCGTGCTGGATGATTTTCGCCGGCTGGAGCTGACCGCAGAGGGCCGCACGCGCACGCTGCGCGGGCGGCAAGACAAGGGCCACCGCGCCGGGCTGGAGGCGTTCTTTGGCGCCATTAGCGCCGGCGGCCCCGCGCCGATCCCCTATGAGGAGCTGTTTGGCGGGGCGCGGGCGGCTTTTGGGGCGCTGCAATCGTTGCAAACGGGCAAGCCGGTGGAGTTTTAGCCCGGCAGCTGGCCTATGCGCCCGTTTCGTTTGTGAAATTTGACACCTTTTAACCCCTGTGATAAACTGAACTTAACCTACAATCATCAGAATATTCGCTCTGGTTTAGCATTGTAGGCAACTACCTATGTTGCAAGACTACCTACCTATCGCTGTACTGTTGATTGTCGCCACGGGGTTGGCGGTGTTGATCGTGATCATCGGCAACATCATTGGCCCGCGCCGTACGGATAGCCGCAAGACGGCTCCCTACGAATCGGGTATGCGCCCGATTGGCCCAGGCACCCGGCGTATGCCGGTGCGCTTCTACTTGATCGCGGTCCTGTTCATCCTGTTTGACATTGAAGTCGTCTTTTTCCTGCCCTGGGCGGTGGTTTTTCGCCAGCTGGGTGTTTTCGGTTTGATCGAAATGTTTGTGTTCATCGCCATCCTGCTGGTTGGCTATGTGTACGCCTGGAAGAAAGGCGCGCTGGAATGGGAATAGAGCAAAAACTTGGCAATATGGGCATCGTCACCACCACCTTGGAACAGGTGGTGAACTGGAGCCGCACGCGCGCCATGTGGCCGATGCTGTTTGGTTTGGCGTGCTGCGCCATCGAGATGATGGCTTCGCAAGGCGCTGATTACGATGCCAGCCGCTTTGGTATGGAACTGATGCGTGCCTCTCCCCGCCAGGCGGATCTGATGATCGTGGCGGGCCGTTTGAGCCGCAAGATGGCGCCGGTATTGCGCCGTTTGTATGACCAGATGCCCTCGCCCAAATGGGTGATCTCGATGGGTGATTGTGCTTCCTGTGGTGGCGTATTCAACAACTACGCCATCGTGCAGGGGGTGGATGAGATCGTGCCGGTGGATGTGTATGTGGCTGGCTGCCCGCCGCGCCCGGAAGCATTGATCCACGGCATTATGACCCTGCACGAGCGCATCAAGGGCGAGACCTTTAAGGACTGGGCGTAAGCGCATGAACGCAGAACTCCAAGCGGTGATGGACGCGCTGCAACGCGCGTTCGGTGCAGAGATCAGCGAGTTTCGCGGGCAGCCGCGCGCCCTGCTGGCCGCCGAGCACATCGTGGCGGCGGCGCGCAGCCTGCGGGATACGCATGGTTTCGCCATGCTGGCTAGCCTGAGCGCGGTGGATTACTGGCCGCAGCGCCAGCCGCGCTTTCACGCGGTGTACCAGTTTAAAAATCTGACCCAGAACCTGCGCTTTGAAGTGCGCGTGCCGCTGGACGGCGATGAGCCGCAACTGCCCTCGCTGACTGAGGTGTTCCCGAATGCCAATTGGCACGAGCGTGAGCTCTGGGACATGTTTGGCATCCACATCACCGGGCACCCGGATCTGCGCCGCATTCTGATGCCGGCCGACTGGGTGGGGCACCCGCTGCGCAAGGATTACCCGCTGGGCTACGAAGAAGTGCAGTTCAGCTTCAACTTCGAAGAGATCGATCAGCGCAAGCCGCGCCCGCAGGACTAAACCCTATGAACGCTTCGCAACCGATGAACGTCTCTCAGATGGAGATCACTGCGGATGAGCTGAAACATCTGGTTTCGGCGCGTGCGCATACTGGCGAAACCCTGCTGCTCAACATGGGCCCGCAGCACCCCAGCACGCACGGCGTGCTGCGTTTGCTGCTGGAGCTGGACGGCGAAATCGTCGTCAATTGCATTCCGGATATCGGCTTTCTGCATACCGGTATCGAAAAGAATATGGAAGCCAAGACGTATGAGAAGGCCGAGGTAATGACCGACCGCCTGGATTACCTCAATACGATGGGTAACAACCTGGCTTACTGCCTGGCCGTGGAAAAGCTGGTGGATCTGGATGTGCCGGCGCGCGCCCAGACGGTGCGCGTGATCTTTGCCGAGTTGCAACGCATCGCCTCGCACCTGGTGTGGCTGGCAACCCACGCGCTGGACCTGGCGGCGATGTCGATGTTCTTCTATTGCTTCAACCAGCGCGAGCGCATCCTCGACATTATGGAAATGTGCGCCGGCCAGCGCATGATGACCACCTACTTCCGCCCCGGTGGCCTGTGGCGTGACGTCACCCCTGAGTTCACCCAGGCGGTGCGCGATTTCGTCAGCAGCTTCCCGGCCGAGATTGATCTCTACGAAGGCCTGCTGGATAAGAACCCGATCTTCCTCGATCGCACCAAGGGGATTGGCGTCTACAGCGGCGCCGAGGGCATTGCCTGGGGCATCACTGGCCCTTCGCTGCGCGGTTCGGGCGTAGCCTATGATCTGCGCAAAGCGGAGCCGTATAGCGGCTATGAGCAATATGACTTTGAGGTGTGCACCGAAGCAGAGGGCGATGTATACGCCCGCTATCGGGTGCGCATGCGTGAGCTGCGCGAATCGCTGAAGATCATTACCCAGGCGCTGGATACGCTGCCCAGTGGCCCGTTCCGCAGCAACAATCGTAAGTTTGTGCCGCCACCGCGCGCTGAACTGGGCGAGAGCATGGAAGCCGTGATCCACCACTTCAAGTTGTGGACCGAAGGCTTCCCGGCCCCCAAGAATTCGGTGTACCTGCCGGTGGAATCCCCGCGTGGGGAACTGGGCGTTTTGCTGGAAGGCGACGGCGGCCCCAAGCCGTATCGCTGCCACTGGCGCACGCCCTCGTTCGTCAATTTGCAAATTCTGCCGAAGATCTCGCAAGGCTGCTATGTGGCCGACCTGGTGGCGATCATCGGTAGCATCGATATTGTGTTGGGAGATACCGACCGGTGAATCCGCTACGCGAGCGATACGGCCAGGAGATCGATGAGATCCTGGCGAAGTACCCGCCGGAGCAAAAGCGCTCGGCGGTGATGCCTTTGCTGTATGTAGCCCAGCGCGAGCACGGCTACGTTACCCGCGAGCACCTCGGCCAGATCGGCGAGCTGCTGGCCATCTCGGCGACGGAAGTCTCTTCCATTGTTGGGTTCTATACGCTGTATCATGACAAGCCGGGCGGCAAATATCGCCTGCAGATCTGCAACGATCTGCCCTGCGCGCTGCGCGGTGCCGATGCATTTTTGGATGGCGTGTGTGATCACCTGGGCGTCAAGCCCGGCGAGACGACTGAAGATGGCGTGGTGAGCGTGGAAGCGGTGATGTGCCTGGCGGCCTGCGACAAGGCGCCGATGTTCCAGGTGCAGAGCGCGGAGGGCATCAGCTATCACGAGAACCAGACGGTGGCGAGCACGATTGCCCTGGTGGATGAATGGCGCAAGGAGGAAGGCAAATGAACGAGATCCTTCTGCGGCATCGCGAATTCCCCGAGATCGGCCAACTGGCCGGGTATCGCCAGCAGGCTGGTTTTGAGGCGATCAAGCAAGCGGTGACCGGCATGCAGCCAGACGAGCTGATTGAGCTGGTCAAGGCGTCTGGCCTGCGCGGGCGTGGTGGCGCCGGCTTCTCCACCGGCATGAAATGGTCGTTCATTGATAAGAACGCCTGGCCGCACTATGTAGTGGTCAATGCGGATGAATCTGAGCCGGGCACCTTCAAAGATCGCGAGATCATGGAGCGCAATCCGTTCCAGTTCCTGGAAGGCGTGATGCTGTGCGCCTACGCGGTGGGCGCCCACGCGGCCTATATTTATCTGCGCGGTGAGTTTTGGGAATTGGCCGCTCACCTGGATGCTTGCATTGCCGAGATGGAAAAAGACGGCTTGCTGGGCGATGGCTTGTTTGGCAGCGATTTCAACTTGCGCATCTACACCCATTTGGGCGCAGGCGCGTATATCTGCGGTGAGGAAACCGCGCTGCTCGAATCGCTGGAGGGCAAGTTGGGCCAGCCGCGGCTGCGCCCGCCGTTCCCGCCCAGCTTTGGCTTGTATGGCAAGCCAACGATCGTGAACAACGTGGAAACGCTCACCAATGTGCCGATGATCGTGCATAAGGGTGTCGATTGGTTCCGTGGCTTTGGCACCGAGAAGAGCCCGGGCAACAAGATCTTCAGCTTGTCTGGCCATGTAGTCAAGCCGGGCAACTATGAATTGCCGTTGGGCACCACCTTCCGCGAGTTGATCTATACCCACGGCGGCGGCATTCTGGATGGGCATGCGATCAAAGCGATCATGCCGGCCGGCGCCTCGTCTTCGCTGATCGTGGCGGATGACAAGGCGTTGGATACGCCGATGGATTACGAAAGCGTGCCCAGCGTGGGCGCCATGCTCGGCTCGGCTTCCATCATCGTGGTGGACGAGACGGTGAGCATGGACTGGCTGATCAACAAGACCATGCACTTCTTCCAGCACGAGTCGTGCGGCAAGTGCACCCCGTGCCGTGAAGGTACCTATTGGATGCGCCACTTGACCGAGCGCATTCACCACAACCAGGCCACCTGGGATGATGTCATCATGCTGCAGGATGTGGCCAGCAACGTAAAGGGCAAGTGTTTGTGCGCCCTGGGCGATTTTTCCACCGAAGCGGTGATCTCCAGCATCACTCGCTTCCGCAGTGATTTTGAAGCCAAGGTGGGCGCGCCGCTGAGCGCGCCGGCCCAGGCTGACCTGAAAGAGCAAGTGAGCAACTAAGATGGCCGTTGCCGATACCACCCAACAAAAATTGGTCACGCTGACCATTGATGAACAGCAGATCAGCGTAGCGCCGGGCACTCTGGTGGTGGATGCCGCCAAGCGCGCCGGCATTGATATTCCTGTCTTCTGCTACCACCCCAAGATGGAACCGGTGGGCATGTGCCGTATGTGCCTGGTGGAAGTGGGCCGCCCGGTGATCGATCGGGCCACCGGCCAACCCGCCATCGGCGAGGATGGCCTGCCGCAGATCCAGTTTGGCCCCAAGCTCGAGACCGGCTGCACCGTGCCGGTGAGCGAGGGCATGGTGGTGCGCGGCTACACCGAGAAGGTGAAAGACGCGCGCAACGAAGTGCTGGAGTTTTTGCTCACTTCGCACCCGCTGGATTGCCCGATTTGCGATAAGGGTGGTGAGTGCCCGCTGCAGAACCTGACCATGCGCTTTGGGCCGGGCCAATCGCGTTACTTGTATGACGAAAAGATTCACCTGGATAAGCACGTGCCGCTGGGTGATTTGATCTACCTCGACCGTGAGCGCTGCATCCAGTGCGCGCGCTGCACGCGCTTCCAGACTGAGATCGCCGATGACCCGGTGATCGGCTTCAACGAGCGCGGCCGCAAGCTGGAGATCGTGACTTTCTCGGACCCGGGCTTCGACTCGTACTGGTCCGGCAACACCACCGACATTTGCCCGGTGGGTGCGCTGACCACGGCGGATTTCCGCTTTGGCGCCCGCCCGTGGGAGCTCAAGCCGGTGGCTTCGATCTGCACGCACTGTCCGGTGAACTGCAACACCACGCTCAACACGCGCCGCGAGGCCAAGGCCGGCGGCAAGCCGGTGGTCAAGCGCGTGATGCCGCGCCAGAACGAAATGGTGAATGAGATCTGGCTGTGCGATAAGGGCCGCTTTGTCTACCAATATACGGAAGCGGCCAACCGCCTGACGCAGCCGCTGCTACGCAAGAACAATCAAATGGAAGCGGCCAGTTGGGATGAGGCCTTGGCGGCCGTCGCCGACAAGGTCAAGAAAGCCGGCGGCAAGCTCACCACCGTGGTGAGTGGTGGCTTGAGCAACGAAGACTACTTCAACCTCAAGGCCTTCACCGAGGCAGCCAAGGGCCAGATCGCGCTGTACAGCCACATGGCCGGCGGCGACCTGGTGAGCCAGGTTGGTTTGGGCCAGGGCAGCAACCTGTCTGCGCTGGGCAAGGGCAGTGTGATCCTGGTGGTGGCCAGCGACCTCGAAGAAGAGGCGCCGGTGTGGTGGCTACGCATCAAGCAGGCCGCCGAGCGCGGCGCTACGCTGATCGTCGCTACCCCGCGCCGCACCAAGCTGGAGCGCGAGGCCACGCATGTGGTGCGCTACAGCTACGGCGAAGAAGCCGCGGCGGTGCACGCCTTGATCGACAGCATCTCCGCCAAGCGCCCCGAGCAAACCGAAACGGTCAAGCGCTTGATGACCCAGGAAGAAATTAAGGCCGCCGCCAAGGATATTGCTGAAGCGCAAAACCTGGTGGTCTTCTACGGCAGCGAAGGCACCGATCTGGCTGCCTCCGAATCGCTGGCCGCCGCGGCTGCCAATCTGCTGATCGCTACCGGCCATGTGGGCAAGCCCAACAATGGCCTGGTGGCGGTGTGGGAGAAGGGCAACCTGCAGGGCGCCTGGGAACAGGGCTTGCGCCCGAGCGGCGATCTGGCGGCGCTGATGAAGGATGCCGAAGTGCTGTATCTGGTGGGGGTGGACCCGAGCGGCGATGACCCGCAACTGGCCGCCGCCGTGGAGAGCGCCAAGTTCGTGGTGGTGCAGGAACTGGCCGCCACGAAGACGACGCAAGCCGCCGATGTAGTGCTGCCGGCCCAGGCCTTTACCGAACGTGAGGCTACCTACACCTCGGGTGAGCGCCGCGTCCAGCGCGCCTACCCGGCGGTGCCTGCCGTCGAGGGCACGCGGGCTGACTTCACCATCGCGGCCCAGTTGGCCCAGTTGCTGGGCAGCAGTCTGGAAGCCGTGAGCGCCGGGCGCGTGTTCGCCCAGGTGGCGCAGGGCTATGCGGCCTACGCCGGGTTGAGCATGCAGCAATTGGCCGAAGTCACCGAGCAGTGGCCGATCATTGGCCGTGCCGATGTGTACTACGGTGGCACCACCTACGACAACAAGAGCGGCCTGGGCGTGCAGGTGCCCACGGCGGCCGAGCGCGGCGAAACGCCAGTGCTCTCGTTTGCACAACCCTTCGAACGCGCCCGCGCGGATGGCTTGCTGGCCGTGCCGGTAACCAAGCTGTATGACCACGGCAACATGATCTCGAAATCCACCCTGCTGCACAATCGCTTGCAGCCGGCGCAGGTGACCCTGAACCCCGAGGATGCCGAGGCGCTGGGCCTCGAGCACGGCCAGGCCACCAAGGTGACGGTGAACGGCGTGCAGGCGGCAGTGACGGCCTATGTAGACAACAGCCTGCCGCGCGGCACGGTGCTCATTCCACGCAGCCTGGGCTTGCCGATCAGCGGCCCGTATGCACTGAAAGTGGAGGCCTGAGATGGTTGTTGATTGGGCGCTGGTGCTGGAATGGGTGATCAAGAGCATAGTGCTCGTATTCATCCTGCTTACCGGCTTTGCCTACACCACGTTCTATGAACGCAAGCTGGCCGCGCTGATCCAGTTGCGCATTGGTCCCAACCGCGCCGGCCCGGGCGGCTGGCTGCAACCGGCCGCCGATGGTGTAAAGCTCATCTTCAAGGAAGAGTTCACCCCGGCGGAAGCGTATAAGTTTGTCTTTGTGTTGGCCCCGATCCTCACTGTGGTGCCCGCCCTGGTGATCATGGCGGTGGTGCCGTGGGGCGATGTGATCAACTTCTTTGGCCGCATGGTGCCGCTGCACATTGCCGATATCAATGTGGCCGTGCTGTACATTCTTTCGGTGGCCTCGATCTCGGTGTACGGCATTGTGCTGGCCGGCTGGGCCTCGAACAACAAATACTCGATGCTGGGTGGCTTGCGCTCCTCGGCGCAGATGTTGAGCTACGAACTGGCGCTGGGCCTGGCTTTCATTGGCCCGATCCTGATCGCCGGTTCGATGAGCCTGACCGATATCATCGATGCGCAGCGCAATGTGTGGTTCATCATCTATCAGCCGCTGGGCGCGATCATCTTCTACATCGCCATGTTGGCCGAAGTCAACCGGGCGCCCTTCGACATGCCTGAAGCGGAACAAGAGCTGACCGCCGGCTACCACACGGAATACTCGGGGATGAAATTCTCGCTGTTCTTCATGGGCGAGTACATCAAGATGGCCGCGGTGAGCGGCATCTTCGCCAGCTTGTTCCTGGGCGGCTACCGCGGCCCGTTCGTCGATCAGTTGCCGGTGTTGGGGCCGCTGTATTTCTTCTTGAAGATCGTGGCAAGCCTGGGCGTGATGATCTGGATCCGTGCCACCTTCCCACGTTTGCGTTATGACCGCCTGATGGCCTTTGGCTGGAAGGTTCTGTTACCGCTCGCCTTGTTTAATGTGCTCATCACCGCTGTGGTGATTGTGGCGTTGGGACTGTAAGATGCTGAGAGGAATTTTCGAAATTGCCAGGGGTATGTGGCTGACCGGCAAGCAGATCTTTAAGCGCCGCCAGACCTACCAATACCCCGAACAAAAGCGCCCGGTACGCACGCGTTTCAAAGGGCGCCACGAACTGCGCCGCTATGAGAACGGCCTGGAGCGCTGCATTGGCTGCGCCCTGTGCGCGGCAGCCTGCCCGGCGGATGCCATCTTTGTTGAGGCTTCCGAGAATACCGACGCGCAGCGCTTCTCGCCCGGTGAGCGTTATGCCAGCACCTATGAGATCAATATGCTGCGCTGCATCTTCTGCGGCTATTGCGAAGATGCCTGCCCGACGCAGGCCATCGTGCTGGGCGACAACTACGAGTTGACCTTTACCGATCGCTCGCAATCGATCTACACCCGCGAGAAGCTACTGGTGCCGGTGCCGCCGGGCGGCCAGCCGACCCCGCAGCAAGTGGAGCCGGGCACCTTCAACCGCTCGATCCCGGTGATGAAGAACCCGGAATAATGAACGAGTGCTGACATGAATGGTGAACTAATTCTCTTCTTTGTTCTGGCTGCCGTGGCGATTGGCGCGGCGCTGGGCATGTTGTTCAGCCGCAACGCAGTGTATTCGGCGTTGTTCCTGATCTTGAACTTTGCCACGGTGGCGGTGTTCTTCCTGCTGCTGGGGGCGCCGTTCATTGCCATGGCGCAGGTGACCGTGTATGCCGGCGCGATCATGGTGCTGTTCTTGTTTGTGATCATGCTGCTGGGCGCCGAGCATATCCAGCATGCCGCGCGCCGCGGCTGGCAGCGCCCGCTGGCGATGCTGCTGACGCTGGTGTTGCTGGCCGAAAGCGCCTATTTGATCTTTACGCGGAGTGACCTGCTGACGGTGCTGCAGCCGGCCGCCTCGGACTACGGCAACCCGCAGGCCATCGGCATGCTGCTGTTTAGTGAGTACCTGCTGCCGTTTGAAGTCACCTCGATCCTGCTGCTGGCAGCGATGGTGGGTGCGATTGTATTGGTCAAAGAAGACAAAAAGCGTGCAGGTGGCCAGGAATGATCCCGATCTCGTATTACTTTGCCCTTTCGGCCATTTTGTTTTCGCTGGGCGCGTTGGGTGTGTTGATCCGCCGTAATGCCATCATTGTGTTCATGTCGATCGAATTGATGTTGAATGCGGCCAATTTGCTGTTTGTGGCCTTTGCGCGCGCCAACGAGGCGATCAGTGGCCAGGTGATCGTGTTCTTCGTGATCGCCGTGGCGGCCGCCGAGGTGGCGGTGGGCCTGGCCTTGATCGTGATCATCTTCCGCAATCGCCAGAGTATCGATATTGATGAAATGAGTAACCTCAAGGGCTAATATGGATGCCTTCGCACTCGTCCCCTGGATTGTTTTTTTCCCGCTGATCGGCCTGGTGATCAATCTGGCCTTTGGCCGCCGGTTGGGGGAGCGCTTCAGCTCCGTGGTTGGCACGCTGGCGGTGCTGGCAGCGTTCGGCGTGGCGGTGCTGCAGTTCCTTAGCTTGCAGGCCCACCCGCACGGGCAGGTCGTGCCGTTGGCGGATTGGATCAGCATCGGCAGCCTGCAGATCCCGTGGGCCTTCAACGTCGATTCACTTTCGGTGACGATGATGCTGGTGGTCTCCGGCGTAGGCACGCTGATCCATATCTACGCCGCCGGCTATATGCACTATGACGTGCGTTACAAAGAAGACCCGGGAAGCTTCAACCGCTTCTTCGTGTATTTGAACCTCTTCATTGCCGCCATGATGATCCTGGTGAGCGGCAATAGCTACCTGATGCTCTTCGTCGGCTGGGAGGGCGTAGGTTTGTGCTCTTACCTGCTGATCGGGTTCTGGTATGCGCGCAACCCGGATGGCAACAAGGGCATTTTGAACTCGCAAGCGGCCAAGAAGGCGTTTGTGGCCAACCGCGTCGGCGATTTCGGCTTCTTGCTGGCCATGTTCCTGACCTTTTGGGCGTTTGGCTCGCTGACCTTTGACCAGGTGCTGCCGCAGGCCGCCAGCGTCGATCCGCGCATCATCATGGCGATCACCTTGTGCATGCTGATCGGTGTCACCGGTAAATCGGCGCAACTGCCGCTGTACATCTGGCTGCCGGACGCGATGGCCGGCCCCACGCCGGTATCGGCGCTGATCCATGCCGCCACGATGGTGACGGCCGGCGTATATCTGGTGACGCGCTCGGCGCCGCTGTTTGCTGCCGTGCCGGATGCCGGTAACGTGGTGGCGATCGTGGGGGGCATCACTGCGTTCTTCGCCGCGACGATCGCGGTGGGCCAGTACGACATCAAGAAAGTGCTGGCGTACTCCACCATTAGCCAACTGGGCTTTATGGTGGCGGCGGTCGGCATGGGCGCGTATGTGGCGGGCATGTTCCATCTGATCACGCATGCCTTCTTCAAGGCGCTGTTGTTCCTGGGCTCGGGCTCAGTGATCCTGGCAGTGGAACGTGCTCACCATCCCTTGGATGGGCATCACGACGAACACCATGATGAGCATCACGATGATCATCATGCGCCCTTTGACCCGCAAGATATGCGCAACATGGGCGGGCTGCGCAAGCAGATCCCGGCCACCTACCGCGTGTACCTCATCGGCGCGCTGGCCTTGGCCGGCCTGCCGCCGTTGGCGGGTTTCTTCTCCAAAGATGAAATTTTGACGGACGCATTGCATGCCAATCTGCCCGTATGGGTGTTGCTGACCGCGGCTGCCTTCCTGACCGCGTTCTACATGGGGCGCCAGATCTGGCTGGTGTTCTTTGGCGAGGCACGCACCAAGGCCGCCAAGGAAGCGGTTGAAAGCCCGCTGACCATGCTGATCCCGCTGGGCATTCTGGCGGCCCTTTCTATTCTGGGCGGGCTGATCAATATGCCCGTGCTGCACCCGCTGACCCACTGGCTGGAACACACCCTGGGGCATGAGTTCGCTCATCCCACCAGCTTCAACTTCGGGGTGGCAACCTTCTCCACCGTATTGGCGCTGGCGGCCATCTATCTTTCGTGGCGGCTGTATGGGCGCAAGCCCTTGGCGGCTGGCGAAGCCGACCCGCTGAAGCGGCGCCTGGGATTTGTGTTCACCGGCATGGAGCGCAAGTGGTGGGTGGATGAGCTGTACGATGCTGCCATCATCCAGCCCTACCGGCGCCTGGCCGCCTTCCTGGCGGATGTGGTGGATTGGCGCTTCTGGCACGATTGGGTGCACGATAGCTTGATCGCGCGCGGCTTCCGCGGCTTTGCACGCTTCCTGGCGGAGCCGGTGGACCTGGGCGTGGTGGATGGCATCTCGCGAGCCTTGGCCGCGTTGGCCAATGGGCTCAGCCGGGTGTTGAGCAGCGTGCAGAGCGGTTTTGTGCGCAACTATGCCCTGATGGTCTTTTTCGGTGTTGTGTTGATGATCGGATACCTGGTCTTTTCGAGCTGAGGACGAAATAATGGAATTTCTTTTACAACCCCTGAATGTGCTGACGTTTTTCCCACTTGTTGGCGTACTCGTTCTTTTGTTCTTGCGTGAACAGAAGAATGCCAGCCGCTGGGTGGCGTTGGTCACCTCATTGCTCACCTTCGGTATCTCGCTGTGGGTATTGAGCTTGTTCCGTGCCGAGGAAGCTGGCTTGCAGCTTGACTTTGCCTACAACTGGATCCAGGCTGCAGGCTGGACGATCAAATACGCCATGGGGATTGACGGCCTCAGCATTCTGCTGGTGTTGTTGACCACCTTCCTGTCGCCGATCGCCATTCTTTCCACCTGGAATGCGGTCGAAGAGCGCGTGCGCGACTTCATGGTCTTCTTCCTGCTGCTCGAGCTGGGCATGCTGGGTGTGTTCCTGGCGCAGGATCTGTTCCTCTTCTATATCTTCTGGGAATTCACGCTGGTGCCGATGTACTTCCTCATCGGTATCTGGGGTGGTGCCCAGCGCATGTACGCTGCCATCAAGTTCTTCCTCTATACGATGGCAGGTTCGATCCTGATGTTGCTGGCGATTTTGTGGCTGGGCATCAACCAGGGCACCTTCCATTTGCCGGATCTGATCGCCATGGGCGGCATTCCGGCGGAGGCGCAGTTCTGGCTGTTCCTGGCGTTCGCCGCCGCCTTTGCGATCAAGGTGCCGATGTGGCCGCTGCACTCTTGGCTGCCTGATGCTCACGTGCAGGCGCCCACCGCTGGCTCGGTGATCCTGGCCGGCGTACTGCTCAAGATGGGTACCTATGGCTTCCTGCGCTTCAACCTGCCGCTCTTCCCGCAGGCGTCGATCGAGCTGGCCCCGGCAATGGCCACGCTGGCGGTGATCGGCATTGTGTACGGCGCGATCGTGTCGTACTCCCAGAAGGATGTGAAGAAGCTGGTGGCGTATTCTTCGATCAGCCACTTGGGTTTTGTGATGCTGGGCTTGTTTGCCCTGAACGCTCAGGGTATTGAAGGCGCTATTTTGCAGATGATCAACCACGGTATCAGCACCGGTGCGTTGTTCTTGATCGTCGGGTTCATCTACGAGCGCCGCCACACGCGTGAATTCAGCGAGTTTGGCGGTCTGTGGAAGGTGATGCCGGTGTATGCGGTGTTGGCGCTGATCGTCTCGCTCTCCTCGATGGGCCTGCCTGGCCTGAACGGCTTCGTGGGTGAGTTCACCATTCTGCTGGGCGCCTGGGGCGCTGGCGAAGGCGGCGCGCTGGGCTCGATCTGGTTTACGGTATTTGCGGCGCTGGGCGTGATCCTGGCGGCGGTCTATATCCTCTACATGTTCAACAAGATGTTCCTGGGGCCGGTGACGGTGAAAGCCAACGAAGCCCTCAAAGATTTGAGCTGGCGTGAACTGGCGGTGATGATCCCGCTGTTGATTGTGATCTTCTGGATCGGCTTGTATCCCAAGCCCTTCTTTGCCCTGATGCACCCGGCGGTGGAACAACTGGTGACTTTGTTCCAGACCGCGGCAATCCACTAAGGACCTATGAGCTTCTCATCTGCTGACCTGATTACTGCGCTGCCCATCGTCTTTCTGGTGGTGTGGGCCTGCGTATTGCTGCTGGTGGCGGTGTTCGCCGGCCGGCGCCCTGGGCTGCTGCCGGCGCTCTCGCTGGCCGGCCTGCTGCTGACGGAGTACCTGCTGGTGAGCCAGATGGGCCTGCAGGCCGATGCGTTTGGGGGCATGTTCGTCACGGATGGCTTCTCCATCTTCATCAATCTGGTATTGATCCTGGGCGGCGTGCTGAGTGTGGCGCTCTCTTACGGCTACATTCAACGCATGCAGATCGCCAAGCCTGAATACTATGTGCTGATGCTGTTCTCGATCAGCGGCATGATGCTGATGGCTTCTGCCGCGGATCTGATCATTGTGTTTCTTGGGCTGGAGTTGCTGTCCATCCCGTTGTATGTGTTGGCGGCGATCGCACGGCCAGACAGCCGTTCGGAAGAAGCCGGTTTGAAATACTTCCTGCTGGGCGCGTTCGCCAGCGGTTTTCTGGTGTATGGCATTGCCCTGGTGTATGGTGCCACCGGCACCACGCTGATGAGCGGCATTGTGGCCGCGGTGGCGGCCGGGCTGGCCTACCCGATCTATCTGGTGCTCGGCGCGGGCTTGATCCTGGTCGGGCTGGGCTTCAAAGTAGCGGCGGTACCCTTCCATATGTGGACGCCGGATGTGTACGACGGCGCGCCCACCTCGGTGACGGCGTTTATGGCGGTGGGTGCCAAAGCCGCCGGGTTCGCGGCGCTGCTGCGCATCTTTGTCGTGGCGTTCCCCTCGATCAGCGAGCAGATCACCCCGGTGCTGTATGTGATGTGCACGGCCACTTTGTTGGTGGGCAACCTGCTGGCGATCAAACAAAATAATGTGAAGCGCATGCTGGCCTACTCCAGCATCTCGCATGCCGGCTTTATCTTGATGGCCGTGGTGGCCTATGGCAACGATGCGGCGCGCTTTGATGTAGTTTCCTCGGCCTTGTTTTACCTGCTGGCCTTCACCTTCGCCAGTTTCGGCTCGTGGGCGGTGGTGATGGCGGTAGAGAAAAGCCTCGGCCGCGGCTTGGAGTTCAGTGATTATGCCGGCCTGTTTCGCCGTAGCCCGGCGCTGGCCGTGGCGATGATGATCTTCATGCTCTCGTTCACCGGCGTGCCGCCCACCTTGGGCTTCGCGGGCAAATTCTATTTATTCCGCGCCGTGCTCGAGGGTGGTTACGTGTGGCTGGCGATCGTGGGTGCGCTGGCTTCGTTGATCTCGGCCTATTACTACTTGCGCCTGATCGTAGTGATGTTCATGCAGGATGGCGAGCCAGAGGTGCACAGCGAGCGTTGGCTCAACCTCACCGCCGGGGTGAGCGCACTGGCTACGGTGGGCTTGTTCATCTTCTCTGAGCCGCTGGTAGCCTGGGCCACCCAGGCGTTGCTGAGAATCTTCTAAGCGGCACTGCGCTTCTGGGTTATAGTCTTACCTTATGGCGAAGATACGCGCCCTGTTATTTGATTTCGATGGTTTGATCCTGGATACGGAGCTGCCCGATTACGAATCGTGGCAGGAGGTCTACCGCGCCCACGGCTGTGAGCTGCCCATCGAAACCTGGGGGCAGATCGTGGGCGGCAATGGCGCCACAGACTTTGACCCCTATACCTATCTGGAGCATCTCAGCGGCAAGCCAGTGGACCGCGAAGAGATCTGGGTGAACCGCCGCCAAAAATACCTGAGCAATATCAGTGAGCAACCGGTGTTGCCCGGGGTAATCGATTACCTGGACGCCGCCGAGGATCTGGGGCTGCTGCTGGCGGTGGCCTCCAGCTCGCCGGAGAACTGGGTGCGCGGCCACTTGGCGCGCCTGGGCTTGTATGATCGCTTTGATGTGGTGAAGACCGCCGACGACGTGCAGCGCACCAAACCAGACCCGGAGTTGTACACTCTGGCGATGGCAGAGCTGGGCGTTGCGCCGCACGAGGCGATTGTGTTGGAAGATTCGCCCAATGGAGTGCTGGCAGCGAATGCCGCTGGCGTGTTTGCCGTGGCGATCCCAAACCAGGTTACCGGGCAACTGACCCTGGACCATGCGGATTTGCGCCTGCCTTCGCTGGATGCGATGAGCCTGGTGGAGTTGATTGCACACGTGGAAGCACGGCGTGCATAGCCGTAAAGACTGTTGATGAAAAAGCCCGCAATCTTTGCGGGCTTTTTGTTTTTGTGAGCCTGGTTAGGCGGCGGCCTGGCCGTAGAGCTTGCGGTGCACCGCGCTGAGCGCACGCACCTGATCGGCGGCGTGGTAGCTGCTGCGCACCAGAGGGCCGCTTTCAACCCACTTGAAGCCAATGCTGAGGCCGTAGGCTTTGAAATCGGCAAATTCTTCGGGAGTGACGTAGCGCTCGATCGGCAGGTGCTGCTTGCTGGGCTGCAGGTACTGGCCGAGGGTCAGGATGTCTACGCCCCACTCACGCTGATCACGCATGACGGCTTTGACCTCTTCGTTGGTCTCACCCAGGCCGAGCATGATGCCGCTCTTGGTCAGCACTTCGGGGTCCATCTTTTTGGCGTTGCTCAGCGTGGCCGCGGCCCAGGCGTAATTGTCTTGCGGCTGCACCTTCTTGAACAGGCGCGGCACGGTTTCCACATTGTGGTTGAGGATCTCGGGGCGGGCATCCATCACGATCTTGAGCGCCTCGGGGCTGCCCTTGAAGTCAGGAATGAGCAATTCGATCGAGCAGCCGGGGTGGATCTGGCGAATGCGCTTGACCACCAAGGCCAGGATCGGCGCGCCACCATCGGCGCGCTCATCACGGTTGACGCTGGTGATGACTGCGTGGCTGAGGCCCATGTCTTTGACGGCCTGGGCCACGCGCAGCGGTTCGGCCCAGTCCATCGCATTGGGCATGCCGCGCTTGATGTCGCAGAAGCCACAGGAGCGCGTGCAGACATCGCCCAGCATCAGGAAGGTGGCGGTGCCGTCTCCCCAGCATTCCCCGATGTTGGGGCACATCGCTTCTTCGCACACGGTGTGCAGCGCTTTGCTGCGCATGAGGCGCTTGATGTTCTCGTAACTCTCGCCCATTGGGGCGCGCACGCGGATCCAATCCGGGCGGCGGCTAGGCTTGGGGGCCAACTGGATATCTTCCAGCGGGATGCGATTTCGAGTGGGAGCAACCATGTGACTATTTTACCTGTGCGGGCTGGCGGCGGTGGGCTTAGCCAGCCTTGGCAGACTGGAAATTTTCAAAGGCTTGCTGGATCATTTGGCGTGCTTCGGCGGCGTCTCCCCAGCGGAGGATCTTGACCCACTTGTCTTCTTCCAGATCTTTGTAATGGGCGAAGAAGTGCTCGATCTGTTGCAGGGTGATGGCGGGCAGATCGTGGGCTTCGAATACGTGGGCGTAGCGCTTGGTGAGTTGCGGCGCGGGTACGGCCAGGATCTTCTCGTCGGGGCCGGCTTCGTCTTGCATGATGAGTACGCCGATCGGGCGCACGCGGATCAGCGCCCCGGGGATCAGGGCGCGGGTGTTGGCCACCAGCACATCGCAGGGATCGCCATCGCCGGAGAGGGTGTTGGGGATGAAGCCATAGTTGCCCGGGTAGTGCATAGGCGTGTAGAGGAAACGGTCTACGACCAGAGCACCGATCTGCTTGTCGAATTCATACTTGATCGGCTCACCGCCGGTGGGCACTTCGATGATGACGTTGACTTCATGCGGCACATTGGGGCCGTGAGTGATGGCTTCTAAACGCATGCTAAACCCTCCCGTAGGGTGACTGGCTAGCAGCCGGGCTCGGCAAGTTCTTGCGGGAGCTGGGCATCGGGCCGCCATGTTTTCCAGGCATGGCAAAGCTTGTCTCGCGCGGCTGGCTGCTTGAGCAGTATATCCGCACTGAGCAGGCGTGCTTCTTGTTCGCGGCCGGTCATCAGCAGGGCTTCCACGGCAGGGAAACGGCCAAACTGCAGGTTGGAGGTATAGCCCTGGGCTTTACTTTCTTCCCATAACGCCAACACCTCATCCCACTCGCCTTGTTGCTGGGCCAGATCCATCTTTTGGAAGTAGTAGCACCAGGTATGCTCTGGCTCTGCACCGAAGATGGCGGGATTGGGCAATGGCCCGGGAACGGAGGAGGCGAGACTCAGCTGGCTGAGTGGGGCGATGCTGCTGATGGCGGGATCTGCCAGCCGGTTGTACTGATCCATCTCGTTTAGAAACCAGACACATTGCCCATAATTGGAATTGTCGTAAAGGATCAGCTTGTGCGCATCTGCGGTGAAGTGCAAATTGCTGATGTGAAAATCGAGCTCGATGCCGCTCTCCAGGTCTTCTTCGTGGCTAAGGAGATTGTCGTAATAATCCAGAACCCAGTAGTCAACCTGGCCTGTGGGCGAGATCGGGGCATGGTAGAGCGTATTGATCGCCGCGGCGGCTGCGTAGCTGCTGGTGTAGGCAGTCATCACTTCGGGGCCAACCAATGAGGTGCCTGCGGCCAAGCTGGGGGCGCGCCAGTAGAACTGCCAGTACATGCGTTGCTGTTCTTCCCAATCCCAGCGGTATTCATTGGCGAAGCGCAGCTGAGCGCCGGCGGCCAGCCCCACCAGCGTAGCCAGCAGCAGGATGCGCGGCAGGCGGTTGGCCACCAGGGTGTGCAACAAACCCGCGAGCAGTAGGCCAGCCCCCAGCATAGCGGGCAACGAGAACCTGTCGACAAATAGGCCGCCCAGCAGCGTGCGGCCAGTGAGTTGGATCGGCAGCAAGCTGAGCACGATGCCGGCGGCGCCAAGCCATACCGCCTGGCGGCCAGGTTGCTGGCTGGGCTGCTCTTCTGCCGGCAGGAGGCGGAAGTAGGCAAAGCACGTGGCGGCGGTGATGGCGGCCAGTGCCAGCGAGAACATGGCGGTGCGATTAGAGAAATCGATCAGTGCGGCGTTGAGGGTATTTGCCCAGGCATCCACGATCATCCTGACCCCGTTCTGCAGGGTGGCTTGAAGGAAGGCGGGGATGCCGATCCATTCCAATCGGTTGGGATCCTCAGGGATCACCAGGGTGGTACGCCAGATGAAAAAGCCCACGAGGACGGCCAGATAGGGCAGCCATTGGCGTGCTGCGCTGAGCAACGATTGCTTGAAGGAGCCATGGCGCGGATAGAACCAGACCAGTAGTAGCAACGGACGCAGCAGTTCCAAGCCGGCGAAGTATTCCATTGTGAACAGGTGGGCGATGGCGGCCAGGATGGCAAGCGCCCGCCAGAGATTGCGCCGTGGCTGCGCAGACAGTGAGCGCAGCATGGCATACAGCGAAAAGATGCACAGGTTGTATACGATGAAATGCTGGCTATAGGCCACCGCGATCGAACCTTGGCTGAAGGACGGGTAGACAAGAAATAGCAGGCTGGCCATGCCGGCCAGCTGATCTGCGCGCGGCCACAGGGTGCGCAACGTGAGCCACAATTGTGCCGCCGCCAGGATGCGCAGGCCTAGAAAGAAGAGATGCCAGTGGAGAGGGGTGACGCCCAGGATGGGCATGGTGAGCGAATAGGTCCAAAACGATAGCGGGCGAATGTAGCTGAAAAAGCCGCGCAGTAATTCGGGGGAGCCTTCCTGCGCCAGCAGGATCAGCGGCCAATCGTCCCAGTAGAAGCCGAGCCGAGGGATGAGCAGGCCAAAGGCGGCGATGGCGATCAGTACAAGGAATAGCGGGAAAGGAAGCTTTTTGAATTTCACGAGCATGTATTTATTTTATTCTTCTACAGAGAGAATTGTACGAGCGTAGGATTAAGGTGTGAGTGTGGGGCCGCGAGGTAAGCGCGGGCGAGTGGCCACAATGGAATATAATCGTGGCGAAGTTAACTGCGGGCGTCGCCAAGTGGTAAGGCATCAGCCTTCCAAGCTGACATACGCGGGTTCGAATCCCGCCGCCCGCTCTCGAATGACGATGAAGCTCACGCGTAGGGGAATGATCTTTCGGATTGTGCGCCTGGTAGGCAGCAAGCTTATCAAGGGCGAGTATAGCTACCCCAATGTGAGCGAGATCTCGGCTGAGCAATTGTTTGAGAAGCTGAGCTCGGCCAAACCGCCGTTACTTATCGACGTGCGCTCACACACCGAGTTCACTACCGCGTATGGGCATTTGCCAACCGCACGGCTGATCCCTCTAATGGAGCTGGTCGGCACTTTTCCGAGCGCAAGTAAATTCAAGCAGGCGGTCAGCATGGTGGAGGCGCAATTTGCCGAGATCGAGGCCTATAAGCCGCACGAAGTGGTCACAATCTGCCCTGGCGGCGGCTTCTCGCTGGTGGCGGCTGAGATCATGGCAGAGGTAGGCTTTGAACGGGTGACGAGCCTGGCGGGCGGCGCGGATGGCTGGTTCAAGCAGGGATACCCGACCTCTGGGCCGGTTCGTGCGGAGGAGACGTGATGAAAATTGATGCCGTGGCGGTGAGCTCTACCAACATGAAAAACACGATGGCTTTTTATAAGCTGCTTGGCTTCCAATTTGATGCATATGATGCGGATGCTCAGCATGTAGAACCGCGCACGCCGCAAGGCTCGGCGCGGCTGATGATCGATGCCGCCAGCCTGCTGGCTGACCTGTTGGGCGAAGCGCCGCGGCCGGGCAACCACGCGGTGTTTGCGCTGCAGCTTGCTAGCGCGGCCGAGGTGGATCGAGTTTCGGCGGCCGTCAAAGCGGCTGGGCACCCGCTTATAAGGGAGCCGTGGGATGCCCCGTGGGGGCAGCGCTATGCGATCGTGCAAGACCCGGATGGCTACCGTATCGATCTGTATGCGCCCCACTGAGCCGCGCCGGCCCCTCAAGTTCCCATTACAATAATTCACGCATGCGGCCGTTGCATACGGCTGCGCTACAGTTCACCGGAAGCACGGGCCCGTAGCTCAATGGCAGAGCAGGCGGCTCATAACCGCTAGGTTTCAGGTTCGAGTCCTGGCGGGCCCACACCGACTAGACAGAGGCAACGATGACAGAGAACGGTACGAGTACCAACGGATTTATCCAATCTCTGGGGGCCGTGCTATGTACGGCACTGGCGCCAATCCTCGCACTGCATAACTTCAACATCCAGTACATCCAGCCCCCTGCGGTGGTGCGTACCCTGTGGGTGGCCATAGCGCTGGCCGTGGGGCTGTTTTTGTTCGCATGGGTGATCTTGCGGCGGCCCTATACGGCAGCCGCGTTGACTATTCTGTTTCTCTTGCTTTTCTTCTTGTACGGCCACATCTTCGATCTGCTCAGCCGCTGGTTGCCCGTTCGCAATCTGCTTTTTTCGGGTGCCTGGGTGCTGCTCTTGCTGGTGGGCGCCGTATGGCTGCTGCGGCATCCTGCGCAGGCGGCGCGCTTTACCCAGATCGTGCTGGTGATGACTGCGCTGGTGGCAACCTTCAACTTTGCCAACATCCTCACGTATGAAGTGGCGCGCCGGCGTGCTAACCAGGCCAGCCTGGAACAAACCGGGGCGATCGGGGCCGCGACCAATTTTGGCCGGCCAGATATTTATTACATCATTCTGGATGCGCATACCCGGCCGGATGTGATGGCGCGCTTTGGCTATGACAGTTCTCCATTTGTGCAGAAGTTGGAAGCAATGGGCTTTTATGTCGCCAGTTGCAGCCAGGCGAACTACTGGCTCACCACATTCTCCGTGGGCGCCACGTTGCGCATGGAATACTTTGGCCCTGAGTACGACAACGAAAGCGCACTGCCTGACTGGAAGGTGAGTGCCGCGCTGCAAAATCTGCGGCAGCTTGGCTACCAGGTGGTGACCTTTGAAACGCGCGCCAACGAGATCAATAATCAAGATCTGGGCGAGGATGTGTTGCTTGCCAGCGCGCGCCAGGAAACCTTGTATGAAGACTTCTATTCTTTGGCGAGTCTGAATGATTTTGAAGCCAATGTGATCCGCACCACCTGGCTACACTCCTGGCTGCAACTGGTGGGCAATTATCGTCACTTGCTCCCCGCAGGCGCTCTGGATGCGCAGGCCGCTGCGTACTTGCGGCACTACCGCCAAACCAATTACATCCTTGAGCAACTGCCTGAATTGGCATACCTCGAATCGCCTAAGTTTGTGTATGCGCACCTTCTTGTGCCGCATGAACCCTTTATCTTCGATGCCAGCGGGGCATACGTCTATCGCAATATGCAGGATGATTTTACGGAGGGCTATCGCAACAATGCCGAGTTTATCGATCGGCGCATTGCCGAAGTCATCGAGCAAATCCTGGCAAACTCGGCCCAGCCGCCGATCATTATCTTGCAAGGAGATCACGGCCCGAATGGTTCACAGCCCGATCTGTTGCTGCCGATCTTGAATGCCTACTACTTCCCGTACGGTGGCGATGAACAGCTCTATGATCACATCACCCCAGTCAACAGCTTGCGCACACTCTTCTCGTATTACTTTGGCGCCGAGTACCCACCTCTGGAGGACCTGAGCTACTACGGGCATACCCCTAACCTGAGCGAAGGTGTGCTGACCCCGAATAGCTGCGTTCCGGCAGCTAATTGAGCTCGCGCAGGTTTTCCCAGAGGATGTAAGTGCCGGCCACGATAATGAGGCCGATCAGCAAGGGCCAGAAGAATTGGTAGAGCAGCACGAGAGTGGCAATCAGCGCCAAGGCATTGGTAAGCCGGCTGAGCAACCAGCCCAGGCGGCTGCGGAACACCGCCTCGATCACCGCCACGATGCCGAGCATGGCGACGACGCCAATCAGCAAATACTGGCGGGCAAACAGCACAATCCCCACAAAGGTCAAAAGCACCAGGCCAATGCTGGCCGCAGCCCACACTTCGGCGATGCGGCTTAGGCGCAAGCCAATGGCGCTGGCGGGGTGATGGGCGCGGTGAATGTGCGAACGCGCACCCACCTTATAGCCGCCGCCAAGACGCGCTGCATACAGGCCCAGCGCTTCGCGCAACGCGCCGTCTTGGGAGAGCTGGGCGCGCAGGCCGTCAATCTCCTGCGCTAGTTGGCGAATGCGCTCTTTGCGCTCGTGGTGCAGCGCTTGCATGTGCGGCTGCTCCAATAGTGCTTCCGCCTCGATCTCCAGGTCACGTAATTCGCGCGTTTTTTCGGCAATGCTGATCTTTAGCGCATCCTGGCGCTGCTGGATCATGTGCTGGCGGCGGCGGGCGCGATCTTGGGCGCGGTTGGGCGGCACTTGCTTATCCAGCCCGGCCCAGCCCAGCGGGTCGTACCAGGTGCGACGCACCGTGCCGTTGCGGTCATACATTGGGCCGGCGGGCGCGTTCTCGCCGGCAATCGGGTCACGCGCCCACAGGCCCCACAGGCCGCGGTAGCTGCGCACCCAGGCCGGGGCGGGGCTGAGCAGTACCGGCTCGGCCCAGGGCTGCGGCTGGCCGGGGCCGATGCACTGGCCATCGCCGCGGGCATAATCCACGAAGGGGATGCGGAACAGGGTGGCATTGGGCCGCGAGCCGTCCTCGGTGCGCAGCAGGCGCTCCCAGGTGGCACGCACGCGGCCCCAGAACGCCGAGAGCGGTGAGAGCAGTGGCAGCTCAAGCTCAGTGAGGTATTCGCCGGCCTGGTAGTAGCTGGCGTGCGAGCCGGCGCCCACATACACCACCGGGTGTTCGCCAATCTTCTCCAGCTCAGGGTCATCCCACCGCCGGCGCAGGTCATCGCCGTCAAAATCATGGCTGGCATAGCCAGACCATTCCGGTTGCCAGCTGCCGCTATCGTCTTTGTAGAGGTAGAGGCACACCATTTCCCAATCGGCCTCGTGGTCATTCACCCCTGAAAAGCCAGAGCGCCAATTGTTGAAGGCGTAAAAGTACCAGTATTGCAACACCAACCAGCCTTCTTGCTCTACCACGCGGCCATAGTATTGGTATTGCTCGGCTTCGCTTTGCAATTGCTTATAGCGCATCGCCGCGGCGGCGGCGGTATCACCGGGGACGCGGCCGCGCACGAACAAGCTCAGCGAGAACAACGCATCGAGCAGGCGCGAGCCGTAGCCCACGCGGGCCAGCCGCCCGGCGCCGGCGTGAAAGGCCTGCTCGCGCCCGGCCCGCGTCAGGGTCTGTTGGAGTTGGTAGGAGGCCAGCTCGGTGATGGTGAGCGGCTCAATAAACTTCAGAAATTGGATCGTACCGAAGGGCTCCAGCCGGCTGTGCGCCAGGCTATCCAGGCTGAGCGCCCCTTGGGCATGAATGCGCTCGAGTGGTTGGTTGGGGCGCTGCACCCAATAGCTGCAGTTTTGTAGATAGCGCTCGACATCCATCGGGTAGAAGCGCTCCCCGTGGGTGAAGCGTAGCACCGGCTCGAAGCGGCGCAACAGCGCGGTCTGCTCCAGCGGGGAAAGCGAGCTCATCGCGCCTCTTCAGCGGGTGTGGCTTCGATCAGTTCGGTGGGAAAGCTGGCGCGCAGGCTGGCCTGGTTGAGATTGACCACGATGATCACGGCCAATAGCATTTGAATATAGATGTAAAACGGGCGTTCAGCGGCGCGGTAGAGCGCCAGGGCGTGCAGCAATGCCGTGCCTTGCACTAGCATGGCCAGGTTCCAGGCCGAGGGGCGCAAACGCAGCAGCCCCAAGCCGGACCAGGCGCTGAGGAACGCCAGGGTGATGTACAGCCCGGCGCGCCAGACCTCGCGCCATTCATGGTTGGCGATCGGCGGCTCAGGCGCGGCCAGCAGGGCCAGCACGATCAGGCCGATGCTTTGCAGGCAGACCAGGCGGCCGGTAAAGGTAATCGCCGCCGGGCGAACGGAAGCCGGGTGCGCAGGGGCTGCAGAGTCCATCCGGCAGAGTCTACCATTTGGCGCCAAGTGGATTGTGCTGCGATGCCGTGCAGCTATGCGGCGATGTTTCTGCTATTATCGCCACATGTTGCGCGAAATTCTTAGCGACCGGCGCTTGATGCGCTATCTGGTGCTCAATGTCATCGTTTCGGTTGTCAGCGCACTGATCGTCATGTCGCTGTGGACGTTCTTCGTATTCCGCGACCCGCCGGAGCTGACGATCCTCAGTAGCGCGGCAGGCGGCGGCAACAGCAGCCCGTTGCGCATTGCTGCGGTAGTAGCCGCCGGTGACCTGCAGAATGAGCGCGTGACCTTGGAGCATAGCGGCGCGGAGCAATTGGCGCTGGCGGGCTGGCGGCTGCGCGACAGCAGCGGCATTGAATTTCGCTTCCCTGCGTTGGTGCTGCACCCCGGCGGGCAAGTATCCGTGTACACGCGTACGGGCGAAAACACGGCTGCCGAGTTGTTCTGGGATCGCCAAGTGGCCGTGTGGGAACGTGGCGAAGAATTGACCCTGCTGGATGCCAGCGGCACTGTGCAGGCGACCTATACGGTGCCGTAAGAAAGAATGAACAGTGAAAGAGTGAACAGTGAAGAGGTTTGTCGTTGACTGAGATAAACTCATGGAATCACTAATCACTACTCACCGTGTATCTATGCCTAATATCGACGAGATCATTCGCAAGGCAATGGACGCAGGGGCGTTTGACAACCTGCGCGGGGCGGGCAAGCCGCTTCGCCTGGAAGATAACCCGTATGTAGAGCCGGATTGGCAGTTGGCATATCACTTGCTGAAGGAGAACGGCTTTGCTCCCGCCTTCATTGAGGTGCGCCAAGCTATCGAGCAGGATCTGGCGGCCGGGCGCGCTCGCCTGGCAGAGAACTTGGCCTGGCGCACTCAGGCAGGGCAGGCGGGAATGAGCGCAGCGTTTGTGGCAGTGCAGTGGCAGCAGGCCCAGCAGCAGTTTGGGGATTTGGTGGCGCAACTCAATCAACGCATCCGTGACTACAACCTCACCGTGGGCCATGTGCAGCTCACTCGCGCCCTGATTGACGCGGCGCGGGAGGCTGCGGCCATTTGCCAACCCGGCGATGCGCGCGGCTGAGTTGTAGCTGCGCATGCGCTCTGTTACACTAGTTGAGAGCTGCTAAGCTCCCCAACGGCCCATGTCTCAATCTCTGTATCGGAAATATCGCCCCAATCATTGGTCTGATGTCGTAGGCCAGGAGCATGTGGTCAGCACGCTGCGCAACGCGGTAGCGGCTGGCCGGGTAGGGCATGCCTACTTGTTCTCCGGGCCGCGCGGCACCGGCAAAACCAGCGTGGCACGGCTGCTGGCCAAGGCAGTTAACTGCACCAACGCCAATGCCGCCGAGCGCCCGGATTGCACTTGTGAGCACTGCCTGGCCATGCAAGCCGGCAGCTTTATGGATCTGATCGAAATTGATGCTGCCTCCAACACCAGCGTGGACGACGTGCGCGACTTGCGCGACAAGATCAATTTCTCGCCCAACCAGGGCCAATACAAAGTCTATATCATTGACGAAGTGCACATGCTCTCCACTGCAGCTTTCAATGCGCTGCTAAAAACGCTGGAGGAGCCGCCGCCGCACGCCATCTTTATTCTGGCCACCACGGAGACCCACAAAGTGCCGGCTACGGTGCTCTCGCGCTGCCAACGGCATGAATTCCGTCGCCTGCCGCTCGACGAGACGGTAGCCCAACTCGAAAAGATCGCCAATGACGAGGGTGTGGATGCGGAGCGGGAAGCGCTGGAGTTGATCGCCCGCCAGGGTACTGGCAGCCTGCGCGATTCGATTTCCTTGCTGGATCAGTTGGCGGTGCCCGGCGAACGCTTGCAGTTGGCCTGGACGCAACAGGTGCTGGGCACCTCGGCCAGCGAAGCGGTATTGGCCGTGATCGATGCCATCGTGGCGGGCGATGCGGCCGCTGGGCTGGAGCAATTGGGCGCGGCGCTGGATAGCGGCAGCGATGCCCGTCAATTGGCGCGCCAGATCGTGAATACCCTGCGCGGCATCTTGTTGCTGCGCATGGGCGCCAGCGTGGGGCATGAATTTGCCGGAGACGAGATGCGCCGCATGCAAACCCAGGCCGAGCAGTTGGAGACCCGCGCCGTGTTGCGCACCCTGCACCTGTTCAACGAGGCTGCGGCTGAAGTACGCCAGGCCTGGCAACCTGGCCTGCCGTTAGAGATGGCCTTGGTCGAAGCGCTGCAGGCGCCGGCCGCCGCCGTCCCCGTTGCGCGCGCGGCCGCTGCGCCCGGCCGGGCTGCGCCTGCGCGCCCCGCGGCACCATCGCTGGCTCCTGCGGCGCCGGCTGCAGATCACGCGGCGGCCGGCCTGGATGGTAGCCAGTGGAACAAGATCAAAGAGGTGGCCAGGCAGCACAGCCCCAACCTGGCGGCGCTACTCAACTCTTCTAAAGCGCGCCAAGTGCGCGGCGAGGAATTGATGCTGGGCTTTGCCACGGATGTATTGAAAGAGAAAATGGAAAAAGCCGAAAACCTGCAGATGCTGGAAACTGTGTTGCAGCAAGTGCTGGGCGGCGCTTACAGGGTGACCTGCTTTGTGAGCAGCGCCAAAGCGTCAGACCTGCCGGCGGGTGTGGATAGCGCTGGCATCGTGGCCGCAGCGGTGCGCCTGGGCGGCGAAATTGTCGATCAAAGTGATCAAGCCACAGATGATTAGTGGCCATATCAAAACAAACGAACGGAGTTTTTAACTATGGATAAATTGCCCGGACTTGGCGACATGGGTGGCATGCTCAAACAACTGCGCCAACTGCAGAGTGACTTGGCCAAGGCACAGAAAGAGCTGGCCCGCCAGACGGTAACCGCCGAAGTGGAAGGCGGCGCCATCAAAGTGGTCATCACCGGTGATCAACGTATCACCAGCCTGGAGATCGCCCCTGAGCTGGCCGCCGATCCGCAGAAGCTCAGCAAGCTACTGATGGAAGCTACCAACCAGGCGTTGGAAGCTTCGCGCGAGATGGCGAAGGACCGGCTAGGCCCGCTCTCGCAGGGGTTTGGCCTCTAAGCCGTGTTACTGCCCGAGCCGATCCAGCGCGTCATCGAAGCATTCTCGCGCCTGCCTGGGGTGGGGCCTAAAACCGCCTCGCGCCTGACTTTCTTTTTGTTGCGAGGGGATGGCGGCTTGGCAGAAGAGATCTCGCGCGCGCTGGGCGGGCTGCGCGCCGGCACGGCGACCTGCCAGCAATGTTTTAACATCACCACCGCGGGCGAAGCGCTGTGCCCGATCTGCGCCCACCCGGAGCGCCAGCAAGAATTGTTGTGCGTTGTTGAAGAGCCGCTGGATGTGCTCGCCATCGAACGCACGCAAGGCTACCGCGGCCTGTACCATGTGCTCGGTGGTGCGCTCTCGCCGATCGAAGGCGTTGGCCCCGAAGATCTTAAGATTGCTGAGTTGTTGCAACGTTTGCAGCAAGGCACGGTACGTGAACTGATCCTGGCTACCAACCCCAGTATGGAGGGCGATGCCACCGCTATGTATCTGCAGCAGCAGGTGGTGCCATTGGGTGTGCAGGTGACGCGCTTGGCGCGCGGCCTGCCGATGGGCGGCGACCTGGAGTATGCCGATCAAAGCACCCTGCTGCGTGCCTTGGCGGGCCGGCAAAACATGTAGCTTAAAATATTCAGAATCGCTTGCTATTTGTGAAATTCTGCATATAATCTCGCTTGCATTTGGTAACGGAATATCTGTAGCGAGTACAGCATTCCCTAACAACTGAACAAGTTGAGAAGCGACGGAGGCCCCGACTGCCTTGATCGGCAGCGGGACTTTTCTTGTCTGCCAGCCTTGACAGGCCACAAAGGTGCAGGTACAATCCCGCCCCTGTGTATGCGCCGGACCTTAACATCTGAATAGTGATAAGAAGTAAAAGATAGCTTGCGTTTTCTTTTGACAAACCGCATAAGTTTGTAACTATGTGTGTCGCAAGACACACTTTTTTGCGGAGAGTTTGATCCTGGCTCAGGATGAACGCTGGCGGCGTGCCTAATACATGCAAGTCGAACGAGGCCCTTTGTATTCGTACAAGGGTGTCCTAGTGGCGAACGGGTGAGTAACGCGTTGGTGACCTGCCCCGAAGTGGGGGATAACAGTCCGAAAGGGCTGCTAATACCCCATGTGACTGTGAGAGTTAGAGGTCTCACTATCAAAGGAGTAATCCGCTTCGGGAGGGGCCTGCGTCCCATCAGCTAGTTGGTAAGGTAATGGCTTACCAAGGCTAAGACGGGTAGGGGACCTGAGAGGGTGACCCCCCACACTGGAACTGAAACACGGTCCAGACACCTACGGGTGGCAGCAGTAGGGAATATTGCACAATGGGCGAAAGCCTGATGCAGCAACGCCGCGTGCACGATGAAGGCCTTCGGGTTGTAAAGTGCTTTTATGAGGGAAGAGAAAGGACTGTACCTCATGAATAAGGATCGGCTAACTACGTGCCAGCAGCCGCGGTAACACGTAGGATCCGAGCGTTATCCGGATTTACTGGGCGTAAAGCGCGTGCAGGTGGTCTATTAAGTTGGATGTTAAATCTCCCGGCTTAACTGGGAGTTGTCGTTCAAAACTGGTAGGCTAGAGGACGGTAGAGGAAGGTGGAATTCCGGGTGTAGTGGTGAAATGCGTAGATATCCGGAGGAACATCAGTGGCGAAGGCGACCTTCTGGACCGCTCCTGACACTCCAACGCGAAAGCTAGGGGAGCAAACGGGATTAGAAACCCCGGTAGTCCTAGCTGTAAACGATGTGAACTTGGTGTCGGTGGGGTAAAACCTATCGGTGCCGAAGCCAACGCGATAAGTTCACCGCCTGGGGACTACGGCCGCAAGGTTAAAACTCAAAGGAATTGACGGGTGCCCGCACAAGCAGCGGAGCGTGTGGTTTAATTCGATGCTACACGAAGAACCTTACCTGGGTTTGACATATACGTGGTAGAGAAGGGAAACCGGATCGACCCTTCGGGGAGCGTATACAGGTGCTGCATGGCTGTCGTCAGCTCGTGTCGTGAGATGTCCGGTTAAGTCCGGTAACGAGCGCAACCCCTGCTGTATGTTACATGTGTCATACGGGACTGCCGGTATCAAGCCGGAGGAAGGTGGGGATGACGTCAAGTCAGCATGGCCTTTATATCCAGGGCTACACACACGCTACAATGGTCGGTACAACGGGTTGCAAGACCGCAAGGTGGAGCCAATCCTCAAAATCGGCCTCAGTTCAGATTGCAGGCTGCAACTCGCCTGCATGAAGTCGGAGTTGCTAGTAACCGCGCGTCAGCATTAGTGCGGTGAATACGTTCCCGGGCGTTGTACACACCGCCCGTCACGTCATGGAAGCTGATAACACCTGAAGTCGGTATCCTAACCGCAAGGAGGGAGCCGCCCAAGGTGGGATTGGTAACTGGGACGAAGTCGTAACAAGGTAGGTGTACCGGAAGGTGCGCCTGGATCACCTCCTTTCTGGAGCATTGAGTCTCCTCCAGCATCCTCGTGGTGCAGAGGAAGCACTCCACTCTCCACATCAGGCATACACTCACTGAGTGATGCCAAGTCTCACTGCGGTGGTGAGGCGAAACTGCCAATCACTTTCTCACAAGTGTGCGGCAAAAAATGCAAACTGTCTCCTTCTTATCACTATTCAGCGGTTAAGGTACCGCAGCGCTGCGTTGCGTGCCAACGCAAGGGCCTGTAGCTCAGTTGGTTAGAGCGCTGTGCTGATAACGCAGAGGTCAGAGGTTCGAATCCTCTCAGGCCCACTCTACCGGCCAGGGGCTCGGGGATGTAGCTCAGTTGGGAGAGCACCGCCTTTGCAAGGCGGGGGTCAGGGGTTCGAGCCCCCTCATCTCCACTCTCTGGAGTGGTCGCCTTCACAAGTGAAGGCGGTGCGGTATAATGCAGTGAAGTAGTACGAAACGGAGAAAGACTTCTGACTGTACAGTTGGTGGTTTCGTAAAAAACAAGCGTGTCGTAACGCAAGAGGCTTCGGTTTCGAGGGCCCGGCGTTGCGCCGGGCCCTTCTGTCTAAGGTGCCCGAGATTAACAAGTAAACGTGTATGAATATCCAGCCTGGCGCTCCTCTGGGGCCCCAGGCCGGCTATTGATGCCGGAGCATAACGGGAGCGTTTTGCGGCGTAGCAACCGTAGGGCAAGTCCCAAGGCGGGCAGCGATGCTCGTGTGCACTTTACCAACTGAATAATGATCCTAATAGCAAAAAATGTAACAAGGGTCTTATCAAACGTGAGTTTGATATTTCCTTGTTGCGGAAAATTTTCGATTTCTCCGCATTACCATATGATTAAGCTACTAAGAGCTTATGGTGGATGCCTTGGCGCGACGTGCCGATGAAGGACGCGGGACACTGCGATAATCCCCGGGGAGCCGTGAACAGGCTTCGATCCGGGGGTCTCCGAATGGGGAAACCCGCTGCGATGAACTCGCAGCACCGCCTAGTTGAACACATAGACCTGGCGGAGGGCACCTGGTGAACTGAAACATCTTAGTAACCAGAGGAACAGAAATCAACGAGATTCCCTTAGTAGTGGCGAGCGAACGGGGAACAGCCCAAACTCAAGAGGCTTGCTTCTTGAGGGTTGTAGGGTCTGGCACATGGAAGTGATCAATCATGAAGTTAGCAGAATGGTGTGGGAAAGCCTACCAAAGAGGGTAACAGTCCCGTATGCGAAAGCTTCATGACTTCCGTCAGATACCTGAGTACCACTGGACTCGTGTAATCCGGTGGGAATCTGGGGAGACCACTCTCCAAGGCTAAATACACGTTGCGACCGATAGTGAACAAGTACCGCGAGGGAAAGGTGAAAAGCACCCCGGTGAGGGGAGTGAAATAGAACCTGAAACCATAAGCTTACAAGCAGTCGAAGGGCTATGACGCGTCTGTGAACCCAGAGATGGGCATCGCGGCGTTAGGCCTGACGGCGTGCCTTTTGGAGAATGAGTCTGCGAGTTAATTTTTGTGGCAAGGTTAAGGGAGTAACACCCGAAGCCGGAGCGAAAGCGAGTCTGAATAGGGCGTGCAGTCGCAAGAATTAGACACGAAACCTGGTGAGCTACCCATGGTCAGGGTGAAGCGAGTCTAACCACTCGTGGAGGCCCGAACCTTTCAACGTTGCAAAGTTGTGGGATGAACTGTGGGTAGGGGTGATATGCCAAACGAACCAGGAGATAGCTTGTTCTCCCCGAAATAGCTTTAGGGCTAGCGTCTTGCGTTTAGTGCCGGAGGTAGAGCACTGGATGGGCACGGGGGCTTACTGCTTACCAACCCCAACCAAACTCCGAATGCCGGTACTCCAAAGCAAGGCAGTCGGACCACGGGAGATGAGTTTCGTGGTCGAGAGGGAAAGAGCCCAGACCATCGTCTAAGGTCCCAAAGTCTACGCTAAGTGGGAAACGTTGTGAGATTACTGAGACAACCAGGAGGTTTGCTTAGAAGCAGCCATCCTTTAAAGAGTGCGTAACAGCTCACTGGTCAAGTGATCTTGCGCGGAAAATGTAACGGGGCTAAGCGTAGCACCGAAGACATGGGTTTCAACGTAAGTTGGAGCCGTAGGGGAGCGTTCCATAGGCAGTGAAGGTCGACCGTAAGGACGGCTGGAGCGTATGGAAGTGAGAATGCAGACATGAGTAGCGTAAAACATGTGAGAATCATGTTCGCCGTAAATCTAAGGTTTCCGACGGCAGGTCAATCCGCGTCGGGTTAGTCGGTCCTTAGCCGAGGCCGAGAGGCGTAGGTGATGGATATCCGGTCAACATTCCGGAACTATTTGAGATGAGCGATGGGGGGACACAGCGAGGTAGGCCAGCCTGCGATTGGTTGTGCAGGTTCTAAACGTGTAGGCGTTGAGGTTCGTAGGTAAATCCGCGAGCTGAGCTGAGGCGTGATGGCGTGCCCTGAGGCTGAAGTGGTTGAGCCTTGCTGTCGAGAAAAGCCTCTAAGCGTTGACCCTCAAATAACCGTACCGCAAACCGACACTGGTAGATGGGTTGAGTATACCAAGGCGAACGGGAGAACTTTCGTTAAGGAATTAGGCAACTTAACCTCGTAACTTCGGGATAAGAGGTGCCCATAATCGTGAAAGAATTTCTTCTGTAGCGAATTTGGGTCGCAGTAAACAGGCTCTGCTGACTGGTTAACAAAACCACAGGTCTCTGCTAAGTCGTAAGACGATGTATAGGGGCTGACTCCTGCCCGGTGCTGGAAGGTTAAAGGGACGTGTTAGCGCAAGCGAAGCACTGAACTGAAGCCCCAGTGAACGGCGGCCGTAACTATAACGGTCCTAAGGTAGCGAAATTCCTTGTCGGGTAAGTTCCGACCCGCACGAACGGAGTAACAAGTGGAGCACTGTCTCAACGAAAGACCCGGTGAAATTGAAATACGAGTGAAGATGCTCGTTACCCGCATCAGGACAAAAAGACCCCGTGGAGCTTTACTGTAGTTTGGCATTGATTTGGGGCTTGACTTGTGTAGTATAGCTGGGAGGCTTTGAAGCTGGGGCGCTAGCCTCGGTGGAGCCATCAGTGAAATACCAGCCTGGTCAAGTTTCGCATCTAACCCCACGCCGTTATCCGGGTGGGGAACCGTGCCAGATAGGCAGTTTGACTGGGGCGGTCGCCTCATAAAGAGTAACTGAGGCGCTCAAAGGTTCCCTCAGGCTGAATGGAAACCAGCCGTAGAGTGTAAAGGCACAAGGGAGCTTGACTGTAAGACCAACGCGTCGAGCAGAGACGAAAGTCGGACTTAGTGATCCCACGGTACCGAGTGGAAGGGCCGTGGCTTATCGGACAAAAGCTACCCCGGGGATAACAGGCTGGTCACGCCCAAGCGTCCATAGCGACGGCGTGGCTCGGCACCTCGATGTCGGCTCGTCGCATCCTGGGGCTGTATCAGGTCCCAAGGGTTGGGCTGTTCGCCCATTAAAGCGGCACGCGAGCTGGGTTCAGACCGTCGTGAGACAGGTCGGTCTCTATCCGATGTGGGCGTAAGGGATTTGCGAGAATCTGCCCCTAGTACGAGAGGACCGGGGTGGACAGACCTCTGGTGTGCCAGTTGTCCTGCCAAGGGCATAGCTGGGTAGCCACGTCTGGCAGGGATAACCGCTGAAAGCATCTAAGTGGGAAACCCGTCTCAAGATGAGATCCCTCATCCGTTATGGAGTAAGACCGCAGGTAGACTACCTGCTTGATAGGCAGTGGGTGGAAGCGCAGCAATGTGTGGAGCTAAACTGTACTAATGGTCGAGGGCTTAATCGGTAATGTGGAGAACTCGAAGATTTTCCGTGCAGCAACCCAGGGTCATTATTCAGTTACCAGACTTGTGAAATAGTCTCTTGGTGATTTATGCAGCGAGGGTACACCCGGTCCCATCTCGAACCCGGCAGTTAAGCTCGCTAGCGCCGATGGTACTTGGGGGGCAGCCCCCTGGGAGAGTAGGTCATTGCCAAGAGACTTTTCTTTTAACTCAAAATGCCGCCAGATCCTGGCGGCATTTTTGTTTCCGCATCGCCCCCATTTATAATGCCCGCCATGCAGGGCGCGGACAGCAAACGTGTGCCGGCCTTCGTCCACTTGCCGCTCTTGTGGACCAGTCTGGCATTTCTCCTCGGTATCCTGGCCGCCAATCGCTGGCCGCACGGCGCGGCCTGGCCGTGGCTGGCCGCGCTGTGCCTACTGGCCTTACTCGCCGCGCTGTGGCGCTGGCCCCACGCGGCGGCGCGCCTGGCCTTGTTCGCCGCCTTGCTGCTCACACTGGGCGCGCTGCGCTACCAGGCGGCGCAGCCGCAGCTCACCCCCGCCGACCTGGCTTTTTACAACAATGCCGAGGGGCAGCTACAGGTGTGGGGCCATCTGACCCAGCCGGCCGTGGCGCGTGAAAACCACACCGAGCTGTGGTTCGAGGCGGAGCAGCTGGAGCTGGACGGGCAGCTATACGCCGTGCGGGGGCGCGCCCTGGCACGCGTGGCCTTGGGCCAGCAGTGGCATTATGGTGACGGCGTGCTGCTCACCGGCCGGTTGCGCACTCCAGGGGGCGATGAAGATGACACCTACGCCGAATACCTGGCGCGTCAAGGCGTACATAGTGAGATGCCTTTTGCTAACGTGCAGGCCAGCGGTCAATGGCACGGGGATCGCCTGCGCCAGTGGCTGTACAGTATTCGATCAGCCGGGGTGGAGCGCCTGCACCAGCTCTATCCTGACCCGGTGGCCGGTTTGCTGGCTGGTATTCTGCTCGGTGATGAAAGTGGCATCAGCCAGCAGCTGAAGCAGGCGTTCAACACCACCGGTACCCGTCACATCGTAGCCATCTCGGGCTTCAATATCAGCATCATTGCCGGGTTAGCGCTCAGCGTGTTCACGCGAGTGGTCGGCAAGCGCCGCGGCCTGTGGCTGGCGGGCCTGTGCATTGTGGCTTACACCGTCTTGGTCGGAGCGCAAGCCTCCGTAGTGCGCGCGGCGATCATGGGCCTGGTGGTATTGGCCGCTCAACTGGCCGGACGCGATCAGCACAGCCTGAACACGCTGGCCTTCACCGCGGCTCTGATGGCCTTGGTGAACCCTTTGATCCTGTGGGATGTTGGCTTTCAGCTCTCCTTTATGGCCACGCTGGGGCTGCTGGTGTATGCCGGCCCCTGGCGAGCCTGGTTAGAGCAGCAGCTTGAGGCGCGTCTCCCCGCAGTGTGGGCCACGCGCCTCGCCGGCCCGATCAGCGAATACTTTTTATTTACCTTGGCAGCGCAAGTACTCACCCTGCCGTTGCTGCTGTATCACTTTGGGCAATTCTCGCTAATTACTTTTCCGGCCAATCTACTGATCTTGCCATTGCAGCCGGCGCTGTTCATTCTGGGCGGTCTGTCCCTACTGGTGTCCTGGGTTTGGCGCTTACCCGGCCAGCTATTGGCGCTTTGTGCCTGGCCGCTGGGCGCGCTCACCGTGCGCAGCGCGCAGTGGCTGGCGCAGCCCGCCTGGGCCGTCTATCCTGTTGAGCATGTTAGTTTAGCTCTGGTGCTGTTGTATTACGCCGCCGTGCTGGCGGCCAGCCTGGCGCCCTTGCGCCAGGCGCTGCGCCGTTTGCAGCCGCGCCCGGCGCTGGTTGCCGGCCTGTTAGCAGGCGCGGCACTGGCCGCCTGGGGGCTGGCGGCGGCCGCACCCAGCGGGCGGTTGCAAATTACCCTGTTGGATGTGCCCGGTGAGGCAATTCTGATCCGCACACCCACCGGGCGTAATGTCTTGATCAACGGTGGGGGCAGCGCGCTCGAACTTTCCAGCCAGCTCGGCCAACATTTGCCATTCTTTGCCCGCCAGCTGGATTGGGTGCTGCTGGGCGGCAGCCGTGCCGAGCAGATCGACGGCCTGCGCAGTGGCTTTGAACGCCTACAGGCCAATGGGGTGCTATGGGGACACAGTTGGCCCACTCCACAGCTCAGCGCATTGCTGGAGAACTTGTCTACTTATGCCCCCAGTCCTTTAGCCCAAGGGCAAACGCTGGATTTAGGGGATGAGGCCTCTTTGCAAGTGCTCGGCATTGGCCCGCGTGGCGCCACCTTCCTATTGCAATGGCGCAACTTTCAGGCGCTACTGCCCACCGGCATCGATGTAGACCAACTGGCTAGGTTGCGTGCTGAGCCGGTAGCCGGGCTGGATCTGCTCTTGTTGCCTGAAGGCGGCTATCCCCCGCTGAACCCGCCGGAATGGCTTGCTGGCAGTGGCGCCCGCGTATATTGGCTCAGTGCCGAAGGCACCGCGCCGAACGCCGCGCTGCCGGGCCGGCTGCTTTCGGTGGCCGAGCACGGCTGGCTGCGCGCCGAGACCGATGGCTACCGGCTATGGCTCAGCAGCGCCACCCCGTGAGTGCCCGGGCTCTCATGCAACCTTAAACCCAGGCTCGGCGCGGCGGCGCGGCGTTCGGCTATAATCCGCGCTCCATGTTTAAGAAACCTGTGATCCGGCTGGCTGTTTTGGGAATGGCCTTGTTAGGCTCGTCCGTGGCGTGGTATTTGATTTCCCCGCTGTTTACCAGCCGGCAAGCTTACACCATGTTTCCCACGCTGGCGCTGATGGCCAGTGCTACCCCGCGCCCGGCCACGGCCACTCCATTGCCAACCGCCACCCTGGAGACGATTGACTTCAGTAGCATGCCACAAGCACAACGCGTAGCCAGTGGTAGCTTTATGGCGGTGGCCGTGGCAGGCAGCGGCAATGTGGAGATCTACGCGCTCGAGAATGGCGCCCACATTGTGGCTTTGGAGGACGTGCAGCTGGATGCGTATCCGAATCTGCACGTGGTGCTGGCCGATGGCGAGGTTGATGCCAGCAACGCTCCCGATTGGGCCACCAGTCTCGACCTGGGCTTGTTGGCGCTAGCCGAGGGCGATGCCCAACTGGCGCTGCCCGCTGACGTTGAGCTGGCCGAGTATCGCGCCGTAGTGCTTTGGTCTTACCCTGAGCAGGTGCCCTATTTGGTTGCCGAACTCGAACCCATTACCCCAACTGACTAATCAGACCACGGGGCCACTTTGCGGTCCCAGCGGTGCGCCTTAAGTTGCTCCAGCAGTTCTGCGGGCAGGGGCTTGCCATCGCTCAAGGCGATGTTCTGCTCCACATGCGCCAACTTGCGCATCCCCGGGATGGTGGTGCTGACTGCCGGGTGGGCCAATACAAAGCGCAGGGCCAGCTCCGGCAGCGGCATGCCGGCGGGCAGCAAGGCCTTCAGTGCTTCGGCGCGTTCAACCGTGGGCTTTAAATTCTCTGGCCCAAAATAGCCCGAGCGCCAGTCATCTTCGGCAAACTGGGTCTCTAGCGTGAGCTTACCGCTAAGGCCGCCTTCATCCAATGGCACGCGTGCCAATACCGCCACGCCCAACTCCTGGCACAGCGGGAAGAGTTCATCTTCGGGCGCCTGATCGAAAATGTTGTAGATCACCTGCACCGCATCTACTGCGCCGGTGCGAATTGCCTTGAGTCCATTCCAGGGCTCCCAACGGTTCAAACTCAAGCCGAAGAATTTAATCAGTCCTTCCGCCTTCAATTGTTCAGCGGCTTCGATCCACCCGGGGGCCTCGGCCCACTGGTCATCCCAGACGTGCAGTTGTTGCAAGTGCAGATGGTCAGTGCCCAAATTATCCAGGCTGCGTTTTGTGAAATCGATAATGTGCTGGGCGGGGAATACATCCTCGAGCGCATCGTTTGGATCGGCCGGCCATACGCCGTTTTTGGGCGGCACTTTGGTAGCAATGATGATCTCGCTGCCCGGGTGATTGCGGATCAACTGGCCCAGCAGGCGCTCGCTATGGCCCGCGCCATAGGCCCAGGCGGTGTCAAAGAAATTGCAGCCCAGGGCCAACGAGCGCTCCAGCGCGGCCATAGATTGTTTATCATCGGCGTCTGACCACCCGCCCATCCCCCACAAGCCGTGCCCCATCTCGCTGACGCGCAGCGCCTGTTTGCCAAATTGTCTGTATTCCATTGCCGCAGATCCTTTCCGTGCAAGTATAACGGCCAGAAACAACAACGCCGGCTCATCGCCGGCGCTGTTGTGTTGGTTCTGCGGTTTGGGGCTATTGGCTGCTTAGTTCTACGGTCATCAACTCCTTTCCTGCACGAAGTTCCTTCTCGTAGCGGGCATGCCGGCGAATCACTTGCATGCCCGCGCGTTCATACAAGCGCACCGCGCCGGTGAGGCTGCTGCCATCTACGTTGAGCTCGGCGCGTTGCCAGCCGCGCGCCTGGAAGGCGCGGAAGCCATGCTGCAGCAACGCCAAACCCAGCCCCAGCTTGCGCCAGGGGCGGCGCACGCCGAGCAAATTGACCCAGCCCAAATCGCCGCCATCGCTGCGTTTGCGCCCAACCAGGTAGCCGGCGATCTCATCGCCATCCATGGCGATGAACCACAGGCTCGGGTCGTACTCGGTGCCTTCCGCCACCAACAGATGGCGGAAGCGCTCAAGACCCTTCTCGAACTCTTCGGCCTGGTGGCCGAAGTGGTCTTCGAAGGCCTGATCGTGAGCGGCATATACCTTGCGTAGATCCCGCTCGAGATCGAAAGGCTGTAAGCGGATACCGTGCGGCCACTGCGGCGCGGGGATCTCACCGTTGAGGGCAATGCCCATCTCAAAGGTATAGCGCGTCTTGCTGAAGCCACGCTCGGCCAGCAGCGCCTCCTGCGCGGGGATATCCATCAGGCTGAAGGTGCCGATCGAGACGCGCAGGTCCTCGGGTACTTTGTCCAGCACCGCGTGGCTGCGTGCGATGGCCCAATCCAGCAGCTGCGCATGGGCTGGGCTGCCGACCAGCTCAGGCAGCACGCGCTGGTAGATGTTGGGATGCACGGGCACCTCATTCCACGCGGTGGTTTCGGCGTACCCGGCAATGCGGCCATCCGCGGCCACTAGCACGCGCAAGTCATCGGCGGGCGCTATACCGGGCGTTTTCCAAAATCCGGCCAGGCCCTCCACCGTCTCCTCGGCGAAGTTGCCAAAGGTTTGCGAGAACTGGTTGATCACCGCCACCACGGCGGCGGTGTCCTCGGGCGCTACCGGGCGCAGCGCATACTGGCTATACAATTCGTCATCCATAATGCCTCCAAAGAATAAAAAAAGGCCGCAGGCGGGCGCCCGGCGACCTTAAACAAAAAAGGCCGCAGGGCGGTGCGCCATGCGGCCGGTCACTAAACAGAATTTGTCTATTGGCCAGATGCAGGCACACTACGCCAAGGCAGAGCGAAAACGCCAGCCTTATTGGCTGCGCTCTGCTGAGCAATTGGGGTGGTGTAGAAGGTCTGCATCTTACAAACTCCTGATAGCGCATAGTGTACATCAGGTGCGCCAGGCTAGTCAAGCAGCAAGCACGTATAATCACCGCAATGAACAAGGCTGGCACCCCCTCTCCGTTTGCCTTCCTGCCCATCACCATCCTGTTGCTGGTGCTGGGTTGGGGTGGGCTGAGCTTGCTGCTCACCAGTACCCAGCCCACGCTTGTGCCGCGCTGGCTGTTCTTCTTCCTGGTGGTGATCGCGTTCAGCGGCCTGGGCCTGCCGGTGGTGTCCTTCCTCAATTACCGCTTCCCCAGCGATCCGCCGGTACGCAGCAATGGCATCGTGCGCCAGGCCTTGTGGGTCGGCGTGTATGCGGCCACCCTGGCTTGGTTGCAATATGGCCAGGTGCTCACGGGCGCGTTGGCGCTTTTGCTGGCGATTGTGTTCCTGGCGATCGAGTGGTTCTTGCGCATGCGTGAACGCAGCCAGTGGCGTTATTCTGAACCTGAGGATATATAATCACGCTAGTGACGATCCATACCGCCCTTGAAGTGCTGGAGCAAACCAGCCGCACCTTTTATCTGCCGATCATCCGCTTGCCCAATGGCTTGCAGGAAGCCGTGGCCGCGGGCTACCTGTGCATGCGCGCCATTGACGAGATCGAAGATCATCCGCACTTGCCAGCGGCGGCCAAGGCCGAGCTCCTGCAAACTATTTGCCTGCTGCTCGATTCGCAAACCTCGGCCGAGCGCTTTGACCATGCGCGTTTTAGCGCGCTCTTTGCCCCCTATACAGAGCAGTTGCCTGAGGTGACGCTGCGCCTCTCCGAATGGGCGTGCTATGCCCCGGCGTTCATCGCCCCGCGCGTCTGGGAGGCCACCTCGGCGATGGCCGGGCGCATGCGCGATTGGGTGCTCAACGGCTTCACGGTAGCTTCGCAGGCTGATCTGGATCGCTACACGTATAGCGTGGCGGGCGCGGTGGGCCTGCTGCTGTGTGACTTGTGGGCTTGGTTCGAGCACGTGCAGATCCACCGCAGTTTGGCGATCCAGTTTGGGCGCGCCCTGCAATCGGTCAACATCCTGCGCAATCGCAAGGAAGACTTGCAACGCGGTGTGGATTTTTACCCCGATGATTGGGGCGATGCTGAAATGCAGAATTACGCCCGCCACAATTTGAACGACTTTGATGCTTACATGCAAAGCCTGGCGGCCAACACCTTCTCAGACTTTGTCAATATCCCCCGGGCGCTGGCGCATGCCACCCTGGAGGCGCTGGCCGAAGGGCGCGAAAAACTTTCGCGCGCAGATGTGCTCAAGATCCTGCAAGCGCTTGAAGCGCAAAATTCCCTCGGCTCCGCGTAGCTGGCATGGCGGCGCCCTCCTATGACGTCGCGGTGATTGGCGCCGGGCCGGGAGGCTCGGCGGCTGCGTTTTACCTGGCGCGCCAAGGCCAGCGCGTGCTGCTGCTGGATAAGGCTAGCTTCCCGCGCGATAAGACCTGTGGCGATGGCCTCACCCCGCGTGCCCTGGATATCCTGGCGGATATGGGCATTCTGGCGGCGGCCGAGGCGGCGGGATGCCGTATCCATGGGGTTTCGATCTTTGCCAAACGCGGTGCGGTATTGCACTCCAGCATTCCTGCCCACCCTGATTTTCATGATTACTTATTGGTGGTGCCGCGCCTGCGCCTGGATGATCTAATCCGCCAGCGCGCCATTCAACAAGGCGCCACGTTCCAGGGCAATGCCCGCGTCACCGCCTTGCATGCCGAGACCAGCGGCGTGCAGATCCAAGCCGAGCTTGACGGCCAGCCGGCCAGCTTTCAGGCGCGTGCCGCGGTGGTGGCGGTGGGCGCCAATATGGGCTTCTTGCGCGACAACCAGATCCTCAGCTATGCCCCGCGCCCGATTGTGGCGGTGCGCGCATACTATGAGGGCTTGCACGATCTGGGCGATCATATTCAGGCGCACTTTGAACAAGTGCCCATGCCGGGCTATGGCTGGGTCTTTCCCACCGGGCCGGCTTCGGCCAATATCGGCTTGGGCATGTGGCGTGATCAGGCCACCAGCGCCGGCTCGTTGCGCACGGCTTTCGATCATTTTCTGCAAGGCCCGCGCCTGAGCCAGCTAACCGCCGGGGCCCAGCAGGTTGGCCTAGTCAAGAGCTACCCGCTGCGCATTGATTTCACCACCGCACCTACCCACGCCGAGCGTATCGTGCTGGTGGGCGAGAGCGCCGGCCTGGTGAGCCCGCTCACTGGCGAAGGCATCGACTTCGCGCTGGAGAGCGGCCGCCTGGCAGCCCAATTCCTGCATGATGCGCTGGCCTCGGATGCGCTTAGCCGCAACGCCTTGCGCGCGTATGACCGCCTGCTGCGGGCGCACTTCCAAAGCATGTTTACCTTTCTGGGGTATCTGCGCAAGGTTTACGTCAACCCGCTGCTGATGGATCGCATTGTGCGCGTGTGTGCGCGCAGCCCAGAGCTGCGCGAATTGTTTGTTAGTATCTTGATGAGTCAGCAGCACCCCGCGGCCTTATTGCGCCCGCGGATCGTACGCAAAGTATTGATAGGAGTGTAAGGATGAAATCAGATTTGCCGGCCCTGATGGACGCGCGTGGCTTGGACGCTTTATTGATCTTTGGCGATGCATTGCACAACCCTCCGATGACGTATTTCACTGGTGTGGCCCATGTTACCGAGGGGTTACTGGTGGTCAAGCGTGGTGAGGCGCCGGTGCTGTTTTGCCACAACATGGAGCGTGATGAAGCGGCCTCCACCGGCTTGGCCACGCGCTCGATCACTGATTACAACTATCGCGAGCTGTACGAGCAGGAGGGCAAAGATGCGCTGCGTGCTACCGCGCGCCTGTTCCAACACATGCTTAGCGATGTAGGTCTGACGGCTGGCAAAGTGGCGGTGTATGGCCAGCGGGATGCCGGGCAATCCTTCGGCCTGCTCTCGGCCCTGCAGGAGTTCATGCCGGGTTTGCAATTGGTTGACGAATTCCGCAATTCCGTGTTGCTGCAGGCGCGCGCCACCAAAGACGCCGCTGAAATGGTGCAGATGCGCAAAGTGGCCCAGCAGACGGTGGACGTGGTGGGCCAGGTGGCTGATTTCCTCAGCCGCCAAAAAGATGTCGACGGGGTGCTGACCGGTGAAGATGGCCAGCCGGTCACCGTGGCCAAGGTGAAATCGCTGATCAATCGTTGGCTGGCCGAGCGCGGCCTAGATAACCCGCACGGCACTATCTTTGCCCCCGGCGCCGAGGGCGGCGTGCCCCACAGCCAGGGCAGCCCGGACGCTGTGCTGCGCCTGGGCGAACCGATTGTCTTCGATATCTACCCGGTGCAAGCGGGCGGCGGCTACTTTGCCGATTTTACGCGCACCTGGTGCATCGGCTACGCCACACCCGAAGCGCAAGCGCTATATGATGACGTGCGCTCCGTATTCGATACCGTGATGGCCGAGATCAAAGCCGGCGTGCATGGCACGGTCTATCAAGAGCGCGTGTGTGAGCTCTTTGAGGCCCAGGGCCACGCCACCGTGCGCCAGGATCCGCGCATCCGCTCCGGCTATGTACATTCGCTGGCCCACGGCCTCGGCCTGGATGTGCACGAGCGCCCCTCCACCGGGCGCGATGCCTCCCCCGAAGATGTGCTGCAGCCCGGCATGGTGATCACCGTCGAGCCGGGCCTGTACTATCCCGAGCGCGGCCTGGGCGCGCGCATTGAGGACGCCGTCTACCTGCATCCCGATGGCCATCTTGAAATCCTGGCCCCGTATCCTTATGACCTGGTGATCCCGCTAAAATCGTAGCGGGAGCCTCTTTGACCAAAATCACCCTGGGGTTGATCGCCGATACGCATGTACCAGACCGCAAGCGCGGTCTGGACGCGCGTATCCTGCCCGCACTGCGCCAGGCGGGCGTCAGCGCAATCCTGCACGCCGGCGATATCTCCACCGCGCGCCTGCTGGCCCAACTGGGGGAGGTGGCCCCAGTGCTGGCGGTGCGCGGCAACACCGATTGGTTCCCCTCCGCCGATTTGCCCAATCAGCGTCATTTGCAGTATGGCGGTGTGCGCATCGGGTTGGCCCATGGGCACATCAACTGGCGCAGCTACCTGCGCGACAAACTGCACTACCTGCTGCACGGACCGCGCAGCTTCGATTACTTTGCCGAACGCATCCTGCGCCAGTTTCCGCAGGAGGATGTGATCGTCTTCGGCCATACGCATGAGCCGCTCATCCGCCGCGTGGGGCGCCAATTGCTGGTCAACCCCGGCTCGGCCTGTTACCAGGTGCTGCCCGGCAACCCCCCCAGCTTTGCTCTACTGCACCTGCAGGCCGGCCAGGCCGAGGCCGAGCTGATCGAGCTGCCCCCGCAGCCAGATGAGGACAACTTAAAAATGGACACTACCCGCCGCTAGTGGTGATAAATGCCCCTGTGGATTCGTTGCCAGCTATGTAACACTTGAACTGGAAGCGCGTGGATCAACTATCGCAGGAGGTACTATGAAAACCAAAACCAAGACCAAAGCGTCTGCCGCGGTTTTACAGGCCAAAGCGGACCTCATCGAGAGTTTGAATGAAGACCTGGCCGGTGAGCTCAGTGCCATCGTGCAGTACATCGCCTACGCCGCCAAGGTCACCGGGCCTTACCGCCCGCAATTGGTGGAGTTCTTTCTGGCCGAAGTGCCCGACGAGCAGCGCCATGCGCAGTTCCTGGCCAACAAGATCGTAGCTCTGGGCGGCGAGCCCACCACCCAGCCGCGCCCCGTGGCCACCGTCGAAAGCAACCGCGAGATGCTCGAGGCGGTGCTGGAGGCCGAGCAACGCGCCGTGCGCGATTACACCCAGCGTGCTGAAGACGCTGAAGAGTACGGTGACAAGGGTCTGGCAGTGGAGCTGGAGAACATCGTCAGTGATGAAACCCGCCACGCCGAGGAAACCGAGCGCATCCTGCGTGACTGGCCGCTCTAGCTGGCCGCGGGCTTGCGCGTGTACCAAAAGCCACCCCGTTCGGGGTGGCTTTTGGTTTCGGACTATAATTCCGCCATTCCCCCTTCTGGAGACACAATGGCAGGCAAACGCATCAAGCTCATCATCAACCCCAATGCCGATCTGGGCAATGCCTGGCGGCAAGCCACTGACCTACGAGCGATTGCGGAGCAATTTGGCGGTGCGGATTGGGCTGGCACCGTATACCCCACGCATGCCACCGAACTGGCCCGCCAGGCGGCCGAAGAAGGCTACGAGATCGTGATTGCCGTAGGCGGCGATGGCACGGCCCACGAGGTTATCAACGGCTTGATGAGCGTGCCGGCCCATCAGCGCCCCAAGTTTGGCATTGTGCCGCTGGGTTCCGGGAATGATTTTGCGCACAATCTGGGCCTGCCGGATGGCCCGCGTGATGCCCTACAGATGGCCTTGCAGGGAAACACACGCAAAATTGATCTGGCGCTGATCGAAGATGAGAACGGCCGCAAAGAATACTGGGATAACACCATGAACATCGGCTTTGGCGGCTCGGTCAACATTTATTCGCACAATTTGCCGCTGGTGCGAGGCTTCCTTATGTATTTCGCCGCCACCTTGCTCACCATCATCCGCCGCTATGACGTGATGTCGATGAAGATCAGCACGGACCAGGAAAGTTGGGATGCCGACGTGCTGATGCTGGGGGTGTGCAACGGCAAGCGTGAGGGCGGCGGCTTTATCACCGCTCCCGAAGCTGAATTCGATGATGGCTGGCTGAATTACACCCAGGTGGGCAAGGTTTCACGCCTGAGCATGTTCCGCCTGATCCCTGAGTTCCTCAAGGGCACCCAGGGCCGCTTTGATAAGCAGGTCAAGATGGGCAAGGCCAAGAGCATTGAACTCGAATCGCAGCAATCGCTCACCATTCATATTGACGGCGAGACCTTTGCGGGCTTCAATAGCAACGTGCACAAACTCAAAATTTCTGTTCTGCCCCAGGCACTGGAAGTGCTGGTGCCGCCAGCCAGCTAGTAGGCCATGCCCGGCCTTGCGCACAGCCTGGAAGGCCAGGATTTCGCCTACTTACGTAGCGTAGCCGACCTCTGGCGCATTGAGTTGGATGCGCCAGATCGCCGCGCCGCGGCGCAGCAACTGGCCAGCCACATCCAGCAACTACTGGCTGACCGTGAAGCCTTGCCCGGCCCCTGCCAGGTAGCGCTGCAGGCTTTGGCCGTCTTGGGCGGCCGCATGCCCTGGCCGCAATTTATCCGCTCCTATGGCCCCCTGCGCGAGATGGGTGCCGCCCGCCTGGAAAAAGAACGCCCCCAACGCCAGCCGGTTTCGGTGGCCGAACAGTTGTGGTACCGCGCTCTGGTGGCGCGGGCGTTCTTCGCCACGCCCGCTGGCCCCGCTGAATTTGCCTATTTGCCCGATGAAGTCTTGGCTACCCAGCCTGCCGCCGGGCAGCGCCCGGCAACGCTCGGCCGCCCGGCACGCCCAGACGAGCGCGCCGAGCTGCGCCTGGGCAGTGATGTGATCGTAGATCAGATCTGCAGCCTGCTGGCGGCCAACCGCAGCCAATTGCCTTTGGCGCAAGCCGCAGAATTGGAAGGCTGGCCCGCGGATACCAGTTTCTTGTTGGCCTTGGCGCAGGCGGCCGGGCTGCTGGAGCCCGGCGGCAAGATCAACGCCAGCGCCGCCCGGCGCTGGCTGGAGCAGGAGCGCAGGGCGGCTTGGCTGGCCCTGGTGCAGGCCGCCCTGGCGAGTGAGCAGCTCAACGAGCTGCGTTTGCTGCCCGGGCTGAGTGCCGAGGGCGGTTGGGCCAACCAGCCACAGCTCACGCGCCAACGCGTACTCGAATTGCTGCCCAACCACCTGCCGGCTGGCCCATGGTGGAGTCTTAGCGCCTTTGTAGCCGACGTGAAAAAGCATCATCCCGATTTTCAACGCAGCGCTGGCGAGTACGATGCCTGGTATCTGCGCAACCCCGCCGGGGAGTACTTGCGTGGCTTTGCCCATTGGGATGATGTAGAAGGTGCCTTGCTGCACTACATGCTTAGCGGCCCGCTGCATTGGTTAGGCTTGCTGGATCTGGCTGCGCCCAATGCAGGCGCCGCACCGCTCGCCTTCCGCTGGAGCGCCGCGGCACTGGATCTGCTCTCCGGCCGCCCGCCGGCTTTGCCTGCCGAAGCCGACGTGCTCAAGATCGATTCGATGGGCACCATCAGCGCCAGCCCGCAGGTGCCGCGTGCCATTCGTTATCAACTGGCGCGTTTCTGCAGTTGGCAACCGCGCCGCAAGCAGGTATACCGTTACCAGATTTCAGCGCGCGGCCTGCAGGCGGCGCGCCAACAAGGCTTGCAAGCCAGCCAATTGCTGGCCCTATTGAAAGCCCAGGTAGACAAGGCGCTGCCACCCAATGTGGGGCAAGCGTTGCAGCGCTGGGAGCAATACGGGGTTCAGGCGCAGTTGGCGCCGCAGCTGGTGCTGCGCCTGCCGTCGGCCGCCGCGCTCAAGGCGTTACGCGCTTCGCGGGCGGCGCGCTGGTTGGGTGAGCTGCTCGGCCCGCTGGCGATCACGGTGCAACCCGGCGCGGGCCATCAGGTCATCCAGGTTTTGCTGGAGCTTGGCTATCTAGGTGAACTGGAGGAGAGAGAATGAGTGCGATCCATTGGAGCGCGGCCAAGGTACCGCTGCGCCAGTTGCTGGCCGAGCCGCAATTTGGCCTGTTCAGTGATCTGGATGGCACGCTCGCCCCGATTGCCGCTACGCCTGAGGCCGCCGCGCTAACGCCCACCAATCGCCAGCACCTGCAAGCCCTGGCCGCAGAGCTGCCGCTGGTGGCGCTGATCTCCGGCCGCCGCGCCGCCAGCCTGCAAGCCAAAGTAGGCTTGCCTGGCCTGGTCTATGTGGGTAACCACGGCCTGGAACAATGGCTGGATGGAAACGTAGTGGGCCTGCCGCAGGCGGCCAGCTACCGCGCCGCCTTGCAGCAGGCGCATAGTGAAATTCAAGCCTTGCTGCCGCCCGGCGCCGTGGTGGAGGATAAGGATCTCACCCTGAGCATTCATTACCGCCAAACACCGGATCCGCGAGCATTCTTGCTCAGCTGGGGGGTGCAATTGCGCGCCATCGCCCAGCAACATGGCTTGGAGATGTTCACAGGGAAGATGGTGCTAGAGGTGCGCCCACCGGTGGCGGTGGACAAGGGCGTAGCCTTGCAAGCCTTGGCGGCAGAACACCAGTTGCGTGCGGCCCTATTTCTTGGCGATGATATTAGCGATCTAAGTGCTTTGCAGGCGGTGCGTACTTTGCGCGCGCAGGGCGTGCACGCCTGGGGGGTTGGGGTGCGCTCGGCGGATGCACCCGCCGAGCTTTTGGATGAAGCCGATTACCTGGCGGATGGCGTGGCGGATGTAGAAGCGTTGCTGGCCTTTATACTCGCTGCCCGCCAGGCCGCCGGCGCCTGAGCGCGCTTAGGCGCGCGGCGGGCTGCCCATGGCGTGCAGCGCATCGTCTACCTGCGCTGCAAACCACTCGCGCACATCGTTCTTGACCACGATCTCGCGCAGCGCGGCGGCCCGGCGGCTGCGCTCCTCCATTGGCATGGTGAGCGCCTGGTGCATCGCCTCGGCGGTGCCATACACATCGAACGGCGAAACGGTGAGCGCATCCTGCCCCAGCTCATAAAAAGCACCAGCAAATTCGGAGAGTAGCAGAACGCCATTCTTGCGGTTGACCAAAACCCCTTCCTTGGCCACCAGGTTCATGCCATCGGCGATGGGATTGACCAGTAAGAGGTCATACAGTTGCATCGCCGCAATCGCACGGGTGTAGTTATCCCCCACCACGATGCGCACTGGCTCCCAGATCGAATCGCTGTAATACGCATTGATCAGCCCAGCTTCGGCCATGATCTCGCTGAGGTAATTCTGGTATTGGTCCACTTCCATGCGCGAGGGCACCAGCAGGGCCAGCAACTGCACTTTGCCGCGGTGCTGCGGGTACTTGCGCAGCAGGGTGCGGTAGGCCTGCAAGCCGCGCAAATTGTTCTTGCTCGGTTCGATGCGGTCGACGCGCAGGATCACGGCGCGGTCACCGACGGTATTGAGCAGTTGCGAGCGCTCCAGCCGGGTAACCTGCTCGTCAGCCAGTTGGCGCAGCTTCTCTACATCGATCGAGATCGGGTAGGCCAGTGCGCCCACATCGCGGCCGGCATACTCCACTGCATCGCGGCGGCCGTGCGCATGCGCGCCGAGATAAAAACGGCAGCACTGCACGAAGTTGAAGGCATCCTTCTCGGTTTGAAAGCCCACTCGATCCGATTCCAACAAGCTGCTCAACAGCGCATCACGCATCGGCTGCGGCAGAATGCGCCAGGCATCCGGCCCCGGCCAGGGAATGTGTACGAAGGGCTGAATTTGCACGCGCTCGCCCACCAAGGCGCGCAGGTAGTGCGGAGTCAGATAGAGATGATAGTCTTGCGGCAGCACGATCACCGGCCGGTCTGTGTTGCCGATGGCCTCGGCGATCGCCTGTGCAAACAATTCGTTCACCGGCTTGTAGCCGTGCTCCCAGGCATTCCAGGTATCTTCGGTGATGCTGGGATCGCGCGGAATATCCCATAACTGGTGTTGGATGAACCACAGCAAGGGATTGGCGATCTCGTTGTAATAGCCTTCGTAAGCTTCCAGCGAAGGTTCCACCAACTTCAGGTGAATGCCCTCAACGGTTTGCACTTTGCCTTGATGCTGCTGTGACCACAGGCGGTCATCTTCGCTCATCGCCGCCGCCACCCACAGCACTTCGTGGCGCTCGGCCAGGGCCGCCAGCGCGGTCACCAGGCCGCCGGCGCCGCGCTCTACTGAAAATGTATTGCCCTGCTTGTGAAAAGTGAATGGCCCGCGATTCGAGGCGATGATGATCAGCGCCTTTTCGTGAGCGGATGATGCGGCCATGCTACAACACCCAGCCCGGGTCAATATCCATCGCCAGCCCGCTGGCGGCCGGGCGCTTGAGCGCATGGCGGAAGTAGCCCGCCGCGGCGATCATGGCGGCATTGTCGGTGCACAGCGCCAGGCGTGGCAGATGCACTGGCAGGGTCAGCTCGCGCTGCAGGCGCTGGCGCAGCGCCTGGTTGGCTGAGACGCCGCCAGCCACCAACACATGCTGGGCGCCAAATGTCTCACAGGCCATGCGCAGTTTGCCCACCAGCACCTCCACCACGGCCTCTTGAAAGCTGGCCGCCAGGTCGGCGGTGGGCAGCTTGGCCGGATCTTCGCCTGGATCCAGGGCGCGGATTTGGTGCAACACGGCCGTCTTCAGCCCGCTGAATGAAAAATCCCAGGTGCCGGGCAGCCAGGCGCGCGGCAATGTGAACGCGGCCGGGTTGCCTTGCTCTGCCGCCTTTTGGATGCTCGGCCCGCCGGGGTAGGCCAGGCCGAGCAGGCGCGCCACCTTGTCAAACGCCTCACCAGCGGCATCGTCCAGCGTGCTGCCCAGGCGTTGGTAGCGCAGGTGATCCTGCATCAGCACCAACTCGGTGTGCCCGCCGGAGACGATCAGCGCCACCAAGGGGAACTCGGGCGGGGCGGCCAGCTCAGTCACAGGGGCGTCTGCCGCCGCGGGCAGATGCACCCAGGCGGAGTACAAATGGCCCTCCAAGTGATTGATGCCATACAGGGGTTTGCGGCTGCCGAGGGCCAGGCCCTTGGCCATGTTGAGGCCCACCACCAGCGAGCCTGGCAAGCCCGGGCCGCGCGTCACGGCGATGGCGTCAATATCCGCCAGTTCCAGGTGCGCCTGGCTCAGCGCTTCGCTCAGTACGCGGTCGATCACCTTGATGTGTTGGCGCGAAGCAATCTCGGGGAAGACGCCGCCATACTTGGCATGCATCTCGGCCTGCGAAGCCACCACGTTGGAGAGCGCCAGACGGCCATCCTCCACCACTGCCGCGGCGGTTTCATCACAGGAGGTTTCGATGCCCAGAATGCGGGCGGGGCCTAGTTTTTTGCGCGGAGACATCGCATGTATTGTATGCGATGCGGCCCCGCTTTGCCGAGCCGATAGGCCCTGCCGGTTATTTAGTGAGATACGGTTTCAGAAACTGGCCGGTGTAACTGCTCTTGATCTTGGCTACCTGCTCGGGGGTGCCCTGCGCCAGCAGCTCACCGCCGCGCAAGCCACCTTCTGGCCCCAGGTCGATCAGGTGATCGGCCACCTTGATGATATCCATATTGTGCTCAATGATCAGCACCGTGTTGCCGCTATCCACCAGGCGTTGCAGCACCTCGATCAGCTTGTGCACATCGGCGGTGTGCAGGCCCACTGAAGGCTCGTCGAGCACGTAGATGGTTTGCCCGGTGGAACGTTTGGAGAGCTCCTTGGCCAGCTTGACGCGCTGCGCCTCGCCACCCGAGAGGGTGGGGGCGGATTGGCCCACGCGAATGTAGCCCAGGCCAACATCCTTCAGGGTCTGCAATTTGCTGGCCATACCTGGGAAGGCGGCGAACTCCTCCTGGGCGCGCTCGATCGAGAGCCCGAGCACATCGGCGATGCTCATATCCTTGAACTTGACTTGCAGCGTTTCTGAGTTGAAGCGCGCCCCGTGGCACACTTCGCAGGGCACGTAAATATCCGGCAGAAACTGCATCTCAATGCGCACTTCGCCCTGGCCCTCGCAGGCCTCGCAGCGCCCGCCGCGCACATTGAACGAGAAGCGCCCAGGCTTGTAGCCGCGTGCTTTGCTTTCCGGCAGCTCGGCGAACAGATCACGGATCAGATTGAACAGGCCGGTATAGGTGCCGGGGTTGGAGCGCGGGGTGCGCCCGATCGGCGATTGGTCGATGTTGATGATCTTATCGAGATGCTCGATGCCTTCGATCTTGTCGTGCGCGCCGGGCATCAGGTGCGCCCCGTTCAACTCGCGCGCTAGCGCCTTGTAGACGATCTCGTTCATCAGGCTGCTTTTGCCCGAGCCTGAGACGCCGGTAATGCAAATCAGCGTGCCCAGCGGAAAAGCCACATCCAGGTTCTTCAGGTTGTTCTCGCGGGCACCGCGCACCACCAGAGATTTTCCGTTGCCCTTGCGGCGCTGCCCCGGCACTTCGATCGCCTTGCGCCCGGAGAGGTACGCGCCGGTGAGCGATTGCTTGCTGGCGAGAATATCCTTGATCGGCCCGGCGGCGATCACCTCCCCGCCGTTCTCGCCGGCCCCCGGCCCCATGTCGATCACCCAATCTGCCCGGCGGATGGTTTCTTCGTCGTGCTCCACCACCAGCACCGTGTTGCCGATGTCGCGCATATTGGTCAGCGTGTGCAGCAGGCGCTCATTGTCGCGGGCGTGCAGCCCGATCGAAGGCTCATCCAGCACATACAGCACGCCCATCAGCCGCGAGCCAATTTGCGTCGCCAGGCGGATGCGCTGGGCTTCACCGCCGGAGAGGGTGCCGGCCGAACGGTCGAGCGTCAGGTAATCCAGGCCAACATCCACCATAAAGCCCAGGCGCTCGTTGATCTCTTTGATGATCGGCTTGGCGATCAGGGTTTGGCGTTGGTTAAGCGTATTGGCGGCCAGGCTGCGCGCCCATTGCAGTGTTTCCAGCACCGGGCGCTGGGTCACTTGCAGAATGTTGTCGCCCAGTACTGTCACCCCCAGCGCTTCCGGGCGCAGGCGTGCGCCGTGGCAGGCCGGGCAGGGCCGGTCGCTCATGAATTCCATAATGCGCTGGCGCATGTACTCGGAGTTGGTTTCGCGGAAACGGCGCTCCAGGTTGGGGATGATGCCCTCGAATTTGGTGCTGAAGGTGTAATCGCGCCCGCTGCTGCGCTGCTTGTATTTCACCGTTACTTCGCGCCCCTGGGTGCCATACAAGATCAGGTCGATCTGCTTCTGCGAGAGTTTCTCCACTGGCGTATTCAGATTGATCTTGTAGGCGCGCGCCGCACCCTCCAGGGTCGACCAGTAGTAGCCGCCCTCTTCACGCGGGCCGCCCCATTCCGAGGCGCTCACCGCACCTTCGGCGAAGGAGAGCTCTTTGTTGGTGATCAACAGGTTGGGATCGATCTCCAACTTGGTGCCCAGCCCCTGGCACTCCGGGCAGGCGCCGTGCGGCGTGTTGAAGGAGAAAGTGCGCGGCTCGATCTCCGGCAGAACGCTGCCATGCTCGGGGCAGGTCAGGCTCTCGGAGAACATCAGGTCTTCGCCGGCGTCTGCGGCCAGGTTCTGCACGATCAGCGTACCCTCGCCAAAACGCAGCGCCGTTTCCACTGAATCGGTCATGCGTGTGCGGGCCGCCGCGGCCTCTTCCTTGCTGGTATCTTTGTGCAGCACCAGACGGTCTACCACCGCTTCGATGGTATGCATCTTGTAGCGATCCAGCTTCACTTTGTCTGTATCGAGCTGGTAGACCTCACCGTTGATGCGGGCGCGCACAAAGCCTGCCTTGGCGATCTCTTCCAATACGTTCTCGTGCGTGCCCTTGCGGCCACGCACCACCGGCGCCAGCACCAGCAGGCGGCTGCCCTCGGGCAGCTTTTCGATGGCGTCAACAATTTCCTGAGCGGATTGGCGCGTGACTTCGCGCCCACACAGTGGGCAATGCGGCGTGCCCACGCGGGCGAACAGCAGGCGCAGATAATCGTAGATCTCGGTAACCGTGCCCACGGTAGAGCGCGGGTTGTGCGAGCTGCCCTTTTGGTCGATCGAGACCGCCGGCGAGAGCCCTTCGATGTACTCAACATCAGGCTTGTCCATCTGCCCGAGGAACTGGCGCGCATACGCCGAGAGCGACTCGACGTAGCGGCGTTGCCCCTCGGCAAAGATCGTGTCGAACGCCAATGAGGATTTGCCAGAGCCAGACAGCCCAGTGATGACCACAAACTTATCGCGCGGGATGTCTACGCTAACGTTTTTAAGATTGTGCTCCTTGGCCCCCACAACACGGATTACATTTTCTGCCATTTGGGTTGGTTCCTTCTCGACTACATGCGCACGGCATTGTAGCACAGATGTTTTAGAGTGCTTTTTACCCGATTTAAACCCAAACCGCACCCACGGTACGGGTGCGGTTCGGTAAGTGAGGAGGAGATTCTCGCTATGCCGGTAGTATGCCGCGCGCGCATAAGCGCCAAATGAAATCAATATGAGGTGCGGATAAGTGTCACTCGGCCTGCAAGGCGGCCAGGATCTGCGCGGCACTGATCGGCCCGGCCCGCAGGATCTGCGGCGGGCTCAGCGTGGTATCCACCACGGTGGAGGGCACTGCGCCCGGCGTGCGGCCGCCATCCAGCAGCAGCTCGATCCCGCCGCCGAGCTGCGCCAGCACGGCCGCGGCATCCAGCGCGTCCGGCTCGCCAGAGCGGTTGGCGGAGGTGACCGCCAGCGGCCCGCTGGCCAGCAGCAGTTGCTGGGTAAGCGCATGGGCGGGCACGCGCACGCCCACTGTAGCACTGGGCGAAAGATTTGCGGGCAGCTCCGGGCGGCGCGGCACCACCAGGGTCAGTGCCCCCGGCCAGAAGCGCGCCGCCAAGCGCTGCGCCGCGGCGCTGGGCTGCTGTGCCACTCGATCCAGTTGCTCGGCGGCGCCCAGCAACACGGCGATGGCTTTGGTGTGCTGGCGGCCTTTCACCGCATACAAGCGCTCGATGGCCTCGGGCTGGCTGATCAACGCCGCCACGCCATACACCGTATCGGTGGGCAGCGCCACCAGGCCACCGCGCTGCAGCACGGCCAGCGCCTGCGCCTGGGCATCACGGGCATCCGCGGCGATGTGCATCGTGTTCATGCTAGCTCCCCTGCCAACGCCACGCGCAGCAGCCGCGGCCGCCCGGCCAGATCAGGCAGCACGTCTACCTGAGCGCTGGGCCAGGTTTGCCGAGCGAGGTGCAGCGATGCGTCTTCCAGCTCAGGGTCAATTTCTTCCAGCAGTAGCCCGCCGGGCTGTAAGCATTGCTGCGCTTGCTGCAAGAGCGTGCGGATCAGCACCAGCCCATCCGCGCCGCCATCCAGCGCGATCTGCGGCTCCCAGGCAGCCACCGCCAGCGTGGGCACGCGTGGGCTGGGGATGTAGGGCAAGTTGGCGGTGATCAGATCCAGCGGCGTGTGCAGCGCCGCCAGCAGATCGCCACGCTGCAAGCGGATGCGCTGGCTCAGGCCGTGGCGAGCCACGTTGCTTTGCGCTACGGCCAGCGCTTCGGCGGAGAGGTCGATGGCGTGGAAATGTACATCCGCCACGTTGGCAGCGATGGCAATCGGTATGATGCCCGACCCGGTGCCCACATCGGCGGCGCGCGCCGGCGCATAGGGCTGGGCCTGGGCTTTACGCCCACGCAACCAGCCAATCGCCTCTTCCACCAATAGCTCGGTCTCCGGGCGCGGAATTAACACCGCCGGGCTGACCTGAAAGGTCAGCCCGTAAAATTCCCATTCGCCTAGTAAATAGGGCAGAGGTTCGCCGGCGGCCAGGCGCTGCAAGCCGCTGGCCCAATCACTGGCTTGCCGCTCGCTGAGCGGCTGTTCACCGTGGGCCAGCAGCCAACTGCGCTCAGCGCCCAGCACGCGTGCCAGCCACACTTCGCCATCCAGCCGGGCGGTCTCGCTGACCGAGGCCAGGGCGGTGAGGGACTGGTGTAATGCTTCAGCGATGCTGATTGCCATTCAAGAGCCCACAGCTATGCGGGATGAACACGGATCAAGGCAGGCATCGGTGTTCATCGGTAGATGATCTCCGGCGCTTACATTCCCGCCGCGGCCAGACGGTCGGCTTCGTCTTGGGTGGCCAGCTCATCAAAGAGCTCATCCAAGTCACCATCCATCAGGGCTGGCAGGTTGTGCGAGGTAAAACCGACGCGATGATCGCTGACGCGTGATTGCGGGTAGTTGTATGTGCGGATCTTCTCGGAGCGTTCGCCCGTGCCCACTTGCGAACGGCGGGCGGCCTCCTGCTCGGAGCGGCGCTTCTCTTCTTCGATCTCGTAGAGGCGGGCGCGCAGGATCGCCAGAGCGCGCAAGCGGTTTTGCAGTTGCGAGCGCTCGTCTTGGCATTGCACCACGATGCCCGTGGGCAGGTGGGTGATGCGCACGGCGGTCGAGTTCTTTTGTACGTTCTGGCCGCCGGCGCCCTGCGAGCGGTAGACATCCATCTTGATGTCAGTCTCCGGGATCTTGATCTCCACTTCGTCCACCTCGGCCAGCACGGCCACCGTGGCGGTGCTGGTATGGATGCGCCCCTGCGCTTCAGTAGCGGGCACGCGTTGCACGCGGTGCACCCCGGATTCGAATTTAAGGCGTGAAAAGGCGCCCTTCCCCTTCAGCATGAAGGTGACTTCTTTGTAGCCACCCACGCCCGTGGGGTTGGTGCTAAGCAGCTCCTGCTTCCACCCCTGGCGTTCGGCGAAGCGTGTGTACATGCGATACAAGTCAGCCGCGAAGATGCCGGCTTCATCGCCGCCAGCACCGGCGCGGATCTCAACGATCACGTTGCGCTTGTCGCGCGGATCGCTGGGCAGCAGCATGCTCTTGAGCTCCAGCTCCAACTTGGGCACCTGCTCGTCCAGCTCGGCCAGTTCCAACTCGGCCAGTTCGGCCAGCTCGGCATCTTTGCCGTAGGCCAGCTCCTTGGCCTCCGCCTGGCGCTGCAGCGCGGCACGGTAGGCGCGCGCCTTATCCACCAGTGGCTGCAAATCCGAGCGTTCTTTGGAAAGCTCGGCAACGCGCTGGTAATTGCTGGCCGCTTCGCTCAGCTCTTTTTCAATTTCGTCGTAGCGGGCTTCGATACCCGCGATTTTGTCCAGCATGTACTAGATCACCTCATAAACCTGAAGAGTATACAGAATAAGTCGATTTGTCGGTTAGTCAATTGGTCGCCCGCTGATCATTGCGGACCAGGGAACTAAGTAACCAAGCGACTGAAGTTATATGATCTTCACCTGTGAACCGCGCGGCCCCTTCTCCACTTCGATGCGTGAGGGGAAGGCATCTTTGAGCGATTCGACATGGGTGATGACCAGGATCTTGGCAAAATCTTCTTTGACCAGGTTGATGACCTCGACCAGGCGTTGGCGGCCGCCTTCGTCCTGGCTGGCAAAGCCTTCGTCGATCACCAGGGTTTGCAAGCGTGCCCCGGCGCGCTGTGCCAACACCTCGGAGAGCGCCAGGCGGATGGCGAAGTTGATGCGGAAGGCCTCGCCACCCGAGAACATCTCATATTCGCGCATACCCACACTGTCGCGGATCTGGATCTCCAGCGTTTCACGCTTGTCTTCGCGGCGGCGGTCTTTGTAGGCTTGCTGCGTGATGAACGAAATGCTCATCTCGCCATTGCTCAGGCGTTCGAGGATCTCGTTGGCCTTGGCTTCGATTTGCGGCAGGGCCTGTTCGATCAGCATGGCTGGCACACCGTCTTTGCCGAACGAGCGCTCCAGTTGGTCAAAGCGGCTGGCTTGCTGGCTGTGCAGCTCGCGCTCGGCTTCCAGCTCATCCTGCCGTTTGCGCAGCGTGTCCAGCACGGCCACGCGTTGTTGCGCCTGGCCCAGTTCCATACGCATGCGGTTTTCCTGCTCCTGCAGGGCCAACATCTCGCGCTCGGCCGCCTGCAGATCGGGCAGCCCCTGGCGGCCGGCTTGCACCGCCGCCTCGGCGCTGGCGGCGCTTTCCTGCTGGCGGGTTACCTCTTGCTCCTGCTCGGCGATCTGGGCTTGCAGCTCGCTGATTTCGCGCTCCACCGGTTTGGTGGCCCCTCGCGCGGCCTCCAGGGTGCGCAGCTCAGTTTCGGCGATGCGCACCTCGGCTTCAGCCTTGCGCACGGCATCGTGCGCGGCCGGATCATAGCCGGTGGCTTTGAGCTCCGCGTCGATGGTGGCCAGTTGGGCGCGCGCCTCCGGGGCAAAGCTGTCTTCGGCCAGCAGGCGCTGCAGCTCTTGTATGCGCGCCGCGCCGCGGGCGTCCCACTCGGCTTCCAGCTTCATCAGCTCGGCCAGGGTCAGACGCGCCTGGTCTTCAAGGCGCGTCTTTTCACGCACTTCCTGATCGGCTTCGCGGGCGGCGCTCAGGCTGGCTAGCTTCTTTTCAATAGTCTTTTCCTGAGCTTCAAGCGCCACGCGGTTCTTGCGCCACAGATCACCCATTTGTTTGCCTTCTTTTTTGAGCGAGGCAGCCGCCTGGGTGCGGTGTTCTTCGGTGAGCGCCTGGCCACAGGTCGGGCAGAAGGCTCCGCGGGCGGTTTCGATCAGATCCAGCCGTTTTTTCAGCTCCTGCATCTGGTCAGCCAGCAATTTGTTTTCTGAGGCGGCTTTGGTTTGCGCGGCCTGCTCGTGCTTCAATTCAGCTTCCAGCTCAGGTAATTGGGCTACTTTGAGGTTGAGTGTTTTGATCTGGGCCGTCAGCGTGCTGAGCTGCTTCTCGTATTCGCTGCGCTGGGCACTGGCATTCTGTACGCGCGCCTGCTCCACTTGTAGCGCGGCCAGTTCAGTCTGCAAGCGGGCGCGCTCGGCTTCGATGGTAGTGAGCGGGGTGGCACGCTGTTTTTCCTGGGCATTGAAAGTGACGGCAATCGCATCCCAACTGCGCAGCTCACTGCGCAGGGCTTCCAGTTGCGCAAAGGCCTGCTCGATCTCGGCGGCACGCGCCAGCAGCGCCTGATTTTGGGCGTGCTCGCCACTGCGCTGCTCCAGGCGCTGGCGTAGGGTGGCCAACTGCGTTTCGGCGCGCTGCAGGCTTGCCTGCTGGCTGGCTGCTGCCTTGGCCAGGGTGTCAACATTGGCGGCCAGGATGCGCATTTGCTGCACGCTGGCTTCTTGCTTGGCGCGCTGCTCAGCCAGCCCCTGCAGGCTGGTTTCCAGGTCTTGCAGGTGCGTTTTGCGGGCGGCTTCCTCGCCGAGCTCATTGGCCACTTCCTGCAGGCGGCCTTGTAACTCCACCACGTGCGCTTCGATCTGCTTGCGGCGCTCAGCAGCCACCAGGCGGTACTGCTCCCAGACTTCTAGCCCTAGGATATTACCGAGGATCTTTTTGCGTTCCGTAGGGCGCTGCTGGGTGAACTCATCTGCCTTGTCTTGCAAGAAGAACGAAGCATTGACGAAGGTTTCATAATCGAGGCGCAGCGTTTCGCGAATGCGCTTTTCAGTCTCACGCACGCTGCGCTCAGTGAGCGGCTTCCAATTGCCGTCCGCGTTGCGGATCTGGAATTCGAGCTGCGTGGTCTTATCGCGCGGCAGCAGGCGCTGGATGCGATAGACGTTGCTCTCGTATTCAAAGGTCAGGGCGACCTCGGCGGCCTGCACATCCGGGCTGAGATTGATCAGCGCTTCGCCGCGGTTGCGCGCTTCACCGAACAGCGCATAGGTAAGGCCATCCAGCAGGCTGGATTTGCCCGCGCCGTTGGCGCCGGAAATGGCGGCAATACTAAAGCGCGTGAAATCAATTTCCACCGCATCGCGGTAAGACAAAAAGCCTGAAAGCTTGAGCGATATAGGAATCATGCTGAGTTGATTTTAACTGCTATCCTCTACACTATAATCATTTGGCGGTCACGCAGCACACATTTTCGGGATGGAGGCATCATGCAAGTAGCATTGGATTGGAAAAAGGGCTTGAATTTTCGCGGCAAGGGGCTGAGTAGCAATTTTTCAGTCGATGTGGATGCGGATGCCTCGGTGGGCGGCACCGAAGAAGGCTTGCGCCCGATGGAGCTGGTGGCGCTCGGCCTGGGGGGCTGCACGGGGATGGATGTTATTTCAATTTTGCAGAAGAAACGCCAGGATGTGACCGCCTTTCAAGTCAAGGTGACCACGCAGGCGGCCAAGGAACACCCCAAAGTGTGGACGCATGTGTTGATCGAGTACTTGATCACCGGCAACGATATTGACGCCGCCGCGGTGGAGCGCGCCATTCAGCTTTCGGCGGATAAGTATTGCCCGGCGCAGAACATGCTCAAGATGGCCGTGCAGATCGAGACCGATTACGAAATCATCCCGGTCTAGCCAAGCAGGTTAGGGATTGGGCGCGGCCGTCTCGCTCGGCAGCATTTGCAGCGTAGGAAACGGCACGATGGCCGCCCGCGAAACAATGCTGCTGGCGGCATCTGAGCAGGTGCACGCCCGCACCACCTGGCCCAGGCGGGTAAGCGTGCCGGTGTAGCTGCCGCCGCTGCCTTCCCCCGCCGTCCAGCCTTCCATTACAAACGGCAGCGCGCCGGCCGCTTCGATCCACTCCCCGTTGTACTTACGCGCAATATGCACATGCGTACCGGTGGCCGAGCCGCCCTCGCACGAGGGGTGGCCCAGCGGCCAGCCGGCTTGCACTTGCTGCCCGGCCGCCGCCCGCCCGTTGGTGGCCAGGTGCAGGTAGAACAGCACCCAGCCGGTGCGCTCATCGCCATCGCCATCCAAGTCCAGCACAACCGTGCCCGGCTCCGAGCGCACCACCAAGCCATCCGCCATCGCCAGCGCCCATGAGGTGGTGCTAACGCAGCCCCGCGTCTCGCTGCCCGGGGCAAAATCCAGCGCGGCCCAGGGATTGCCAGTGCCCCACCCCGTGTGTGGGCCACCGGTGTAGGACCATAGCTCGCCCGGTGGGCTGGGCAAGCGTAATTCGGGTTGTAGCAAGCTGCCGGGGATGTGCGGCTCATCCGCTGCCCAGGGGTCACCGAATAGATCGGTATAGGTTTGGATAAAGCCCTGTGGGCCGATGGCCGTGGCAAAATCTGCTTGTGGCAATGTGGTGTTAAAGAATTCCTGCAGGCTGACGCTGGCTGCGTTCTGCCAGGGGTCAGGGCGGTAGATCGTGCCATCCGGGCGATCAAACTCGATCAGCTTGCCATTGCGCCATTGGTAGTAGGCATTATTGAGGGTGTTGGCGGCCCACACCAGTTGCAAATAGACGCCACGGTGAAACTGGTGTTCATAGCCCAACATGTAGGGGCCGATGGCATCGTCGAGCACGGGTTGGCTTAGCGCTCCGGCCTGGTATTCGAGCAGGGCCAGCAGCAGGCGCGGGCTGACGCTGAAATTTTGCGCCACCAGATCCACCAGGCCGGCGCCATCGCGGTGCTGGCCGGCGGCGTATTCGCGGTAGTTCTTCAGCCAGCCGGGCTGGGCGGCCACAAAGGCGTGGGTGTCAAAATCCAGCTGGGCCGGGCCATTGACATACAAGCTGTCAGGCAGAATTTGAAATTGCGAGCCCCAATAGGTGCGGTAATAGACCGGAATCTTCATTGGAAAGCCGGCGGGCATCGTCGTAGCCGTATCGGGGATGATCGGGTTGGCGGCGCGGATCTCGCGCACCGTGGTATTGAAGCGGGCTGCCAGGGCAATCAGGTTATCGCCGGTTTGGGCGGTGTAGTCCACCAGCGTACCGGGATCGTACAGCGGGCGCGCCGGCGGCGGCGTAGCGGTGAGCTCAGGGGTGAGGATGGCTACCTGGGCGGTACTCACCTGGGCGATGCTAGCATCCGCGGTGGCGGCGGCGGTTTGCGTGGGGGCGGGTTGGGGGCGGCAGGCCGCCAGCAGGCAGCCGCACAGCCATAGGCTGGCGAGTAAGGAGAGGGGCTGCTTAGTAGGGGTCATCACTGCTGAGGGTGATCTGGCTATCCTTGCCGCTGCAAGTGCACGCCACCACCACGCGCCCATCACGGGTCAGGTTGCCCAGATAGGCGTCTGCCCCGTATTCTACCGTCCAGCCGCTGAGCACGAAGGGCAGTGCCCCGCCGCCGCCAATCCATTCGCCGTTGTACTTGCGCGCCAGATGTACATGCGTGGCGGTGGCCGCGCCGCCTTCGCATGAAGGGTGGCCGAGGCGGTCGCCACGATCCAGCCAGGTGCCTTCGGCCGGAGTGCTGTCGCCGATCACATGCAGGTAGAGGATCACCCAGCCGGTCTGCTCATCCCCATCCGCATCCATATCTACCACGATCACCCCGGGGCTGGTGCGCACCACCAGGCCCGGGGCGGCGGCGGTGACCCAGTGGGTCGAGGCCACGCACCCGGGCTGGCTGCTGCTGGGCGCAAAATCCAGAGCGGCCCACGAGCCTTCGCGCTCCCAGGCGCCGTGCGGCCCGGCGGTGAAATACCACACCTGGCGCTCGAGGAAGGGCAGGCTGAGCGCGGGTTGCGAGAGCGCTGGCGGAAACAGCGGCTCGATCTGGGCAGCGCGCACCCAGGGATCCGGAAACATCGAAGCGTGGGTGAAGGGATAGCCGGTATGGCGGTTGATGACATCTAGCCATTCTTCGTAGTCATACAGTTGGGCGAACAGATACTGAATGGCGACACTGCCCGCATTCAGCTCCGGGGCGATACGCATGCGCACCCCGTCGCGAAAGCTGATCTCGGTGAGGCGGCCTTCGCGCCAGCCGTAGTAGCCAGTGGAGAGCTGCTTGGCTACCCAGGTGAGTTGCTGGTACAGGCCGTGGGCCTGCGGCAGGCGGTAGCCAATCGGGAAATCGATGGCGCTGTTGTTGGTGGGTTGGCCCAGCACCCAATTGCTCTGGTATTGCAGGATGGAGAGCAGCAGGCGCGGGTTGAGCGAATTCTCCTGCGCTACGCGCAGCACCACGCCGGCCCCGCTGTACCACGCGGAGGGTAGGTATTCGCGATACGTGCTCATGTAGCCGGCAAAGGGATCGCTATAGGCCTGCGGGTCAAAGCCGCTGGCCGAGGGCGAGTAAACCACTTCGCTATCCGGCACGAGTTTGTCATTGGGCGTGGTGATGCCGACGGCATGCGGAATGGTGAAGATCTGGCCGGGGGGGATCAACCCGCTGGGAATATCCCGCGGCGAGGCGATCTGGCCGGGGTCGACGCCAAAGCGCACCGCCAGCGCCGCCAGCGTATCGCCGGATTGCGCCGTGTAGATGAACGGCGGCGCCGGCGAAGGGCTCTCTTGCGGGGTGGGGCTGGGGCTGGCGGTGGCGCGCAAACTTGGGGTCAGGCTGGGCAGCTCGGTTGGCGTGGCCGAGGGCACGAAGGCGCTGGCGGTGGCGCTAAGCTGGGCCAGCAGATCCTGCGTGGCGCGCAGGCTCTGCGGGGTGATGTACCCGCTGCTGCACATCAGGCTGGCGCCCGCCAGCGCCAGGCTGAGGACGAGGAGTCGTAGCATTCGTGAAGTCATGGCTAACGCTGCACCATATTGGCGGGGAAACGGCATTCGCAGGCATCCACCTGCACGCCATCGCGCAGCAGGCTGCCATCGTAGAGCAAGCCGTTGCTCACCGAGACCCAGCCCTCGAGGGTAAAGGGCAGGTTGCCGGCAGCCGGGATCCACTCGCCATTATAGCGACGGGCAATGTGCAAATGGGTGGCGGTGGCCACGCCGCCTTCGCACGAGGGGTGGCCGATGCGTTGGCCGGCGCGCAGGTAAGTGCCCGCCGCCACGCGATCGTGCGGAGCGATGTGCATGTAGAGCAGCGTCCAGCCGGTTTGCTCGTAGCCGTCGCCATCCAGGTCTTGCACCACGGCGCCGTTATCGGCGCGCACGATCAAGCCGTCTGCGGCGGCCACGATCCAATCGTTGCTGGCATTGCAGCCGCTGATCTCGGCACTGGGGGCGAAATCGAGCGCCGCCCAGGCGGAGCCGTTGCCCCAGCCCCCGTGCGGGCCACCCGAGAAGACCCAGCGCACGCCGGGCTCAAAGGGTAGCTGCAGCGCTGGTTGGCTGAGCCCGGCAGGCAGCACGGGTTCGATGGCGTAATCGAAGGGGTAGCCATACAGGCGCAGATAGGTTTGGAAGAAGCCCGCCTCGCTCACCGCGCTGCGCCAGGCAGGTTCGGCGTGCATCAGCGCCAACAGGTTCTGCAGCGCAGCCGTGCCGGCATTGATGCTGGGGTGGGGCGGAATGGCTACGCCATCCTGCGTGCGCCAGGCGGTCACCTGGCCGGCGCGCCAATCGTAATAGCCCTTGTTGAGATTATCTGCCGCCCAAGAGAGCTGCAGGTATAGGCCACTGCGCCAGGCATCTTGCTTGCCCATCGGGAAGCTGAGGCTGGCGCCGTTGGGGCTGGGGTTGCTCAGCCAGGCACTGTGATACTCCAGCAGGGCCAGCAGCAACTTGGGGTTCACCGAGTATTCGTTAGCCACGCGTTGCACGATCGCCGCGCCGCTGAGAAACTGCTGGTCCACCTGCTCCTGATGCTGTTTGAGGTAGCCTGGCTGGTTGTTGACGAAATCGGCAACGTTGAAGACGATGGCATAGGGGCCGTTGACCAGCTCCGAATCAGGGATGAGCTTGAAATCCGGCCCGAGGCTGCTGATCTCCTGCGCGGGGATGTTGATCACCTGACCGACGTTGAGTGCATTCGGGTTGGCGATGGCGTTGACTGCCAGCAACTGCTGCAGGCTGAGGCCCATGCGCTCGGCAATCGCATTCAGCGAATCGCCGGGCTGCACGGTGTATTGGCTGGCTTCGCTGCGCAGGGCGAGTTGGGTATGCGGCGCATCCGGCGTAGGGGTGAGGATCGGGGTGTTCGGGTCACGCGTCGGCGGCAGCGTAGGCGGCGGGGCCGCGGCACCCTGTGGCGTGGCGGCAGCCAGCGCCGGGCTGGGGGCGGCCGCGGCGGGGCCGAGCGTGGTGCGCGGGTAGTTGCAGGCCAGCGCGGCCAACAGCAGCAAGAGCCAGGGGAGCCAGATCGTTCGTTGCATGGGAATGAGGCCGGAAACTGTTCCTATCAGGGTTATACAAAGATTGCAAAAAATAAGCCACCTGTTTTATTGTGCAAACAGGTGGCTTATTTTAAAAAGTGAGGGGCAGGCTTACTTTTTGCTGCTCTTCTTCGTAGCCGCTTTCTTGGCTGGCTTGGCGTTCTTGCTCTTGGCCGGTGCTTTGGCCTTGCCTGCCGCCTTGGCCGGGGCGGCTTTGGTGGGGGCGGCCTTGGCCGGGGCTGATTTTGCGGGCGCCGGCGCGGCGGGTTCGGCGGCGCTCTCGGCCGCGGCGTTGATGTTGGTTACGGGAATGCGCGCCAGCGTGGCGATGCTATCCTCGCGGGCCACGTGCATGATGCGCACGCCGCGTGTGGCGCGGCTGGCCTGTTTGATCGCCTTGACCGCGGTGCGCAACACCACGCCGGCCGCCGAGATGATGGTGACTTCGTCGTCCTCTTGCACTACGCGGGCGGCGGCGATGGGCCCGATATCCTTGAAGGCTTTGACGTCTGTGGTGAGGACGCCGCTGGTGCCGCGGCCCTTGGCCGGGTATTGGGTCAGCGGCGTGCGTTTGCCGTAGCCCAGCGTGCTGATCACCAGCAGGTCGGCGCCGGGTTCCACCACTTCCATGCTAGCCAGTTGATCATCGGCCTTCATCTTGATGGCGCGCAGGCCGCCGGCCTGGCGGCCCATCGGGCGCACCTTGTCCACCGCGAAGCGCAAGGCCTGGCCGTTGCGTGAGATCAGGATGATGTAGTCTTTGCCGCCCACCAAACCGGCCCAACCCAACTGGTCATCCTTCTCGAGGTTGATGCAGATCAGGCCTGAGGCGCGCACGCTTTCGAATTCGCTGAGCTCCATGCGCTTGATCTTGCCGTCGCGGGTGGCGACGATGCAGAAATCCACCGCCTGGAAGCTGGGCACCGCAATGGCCGCGGTGATGGTTTCGTTTTGGCCCACGCTGAGGATATTGACGATCGGCGTGCCACGCGCGGTGCGCTCCGCCTCGGGGATGCGGTAGGCCTTCTCCGAATACACCTTGCCGCGATTGGAGAAGAACAAGATCGTATCCAAGGTGCGCGCCGGCACCAGCAGCACCACTTCGTCTTCGTTCTTGGTGGCGTGGCCCTTGACGCCGGAGCCACCGCGCCCCTGGGCGCGGAAGGCTTTGGCGGCCACGCGCTTGACGTAGCCCAGGCTGGTGATGCTCACCAGGGTGGCTTCATCCGCCACCAGGCTTTCTTCGCTGACGTCGCCCTTGCCTTCGCCATCCAGCGCGGTGCGGCGTTCGTCACCATAGGTTACGGCCAGCTCCCCCAGATCGCTCTTGATCAGCGTCAGAATCTTCTTGGGGTGCTTGAGCAGGTCTTTCAAATATGCAATGCGCTCTTGGATCTGCTTGTATTCGTCTTCGATCTTCTGGCGTTCCAGCGCGGCCAGGCGGCGCAACTGCATATCCAGGATGGCCACGGCCTGCTTGTCTGACAGCTTGAAGCGCGTCATCAAGCGCTCTTTGGCGATCTCAGTGTCTTTGGCTTCCCGAATGGTGCGAATGACATCATCAATGTTGGCCAGCGCGGTGAGCAAGCCTTCAAGGATGTGAGCGCGTGCCTCGGCCTTGGCCAGCTCAAACTTGCTACGGCGCGTGATCACTTCCTGACGGTGATCGAGGAAGATTTGCAGCGCACGCTTGAGCGAGAGCAAGCGCGGTTCGCCATCCACCAGCGCCAGGATTTGCGCGGCAAAGCTGGATTGCAGCGGGGTGTATTTGTAGAGGCGGTTGAGCACCATTTTGGGCTGCGCGCCGGCCTTGAGCTCCAGCACGATGCTGAGGCCTTCGCGGTCGGACTCATCGCGCATGTCGGCGATACCTTCCAGGCGGCCTTCGCGCACCAACTCGGCGATGCGCTCGATCAGATTGGTCATGTTGACCTGGTAGGGGATGGCGCTGATCACGATGCGCATGCGCCCGCGGCGGCCTTCTTCAATGCGGGCCCGGGCGCGCACGATGAGCTGGCCCTTGCCCTTGCTGTACAGATCGCGGATGCCTTCTTCGCCCACGATGATGGCACCGGTGGGGAAGTCTGGGCCTTTGACAAAGCGGCGCAGGTCCTCGGTGGTGATGTCATCCATCTTCTCGTAGTTATCGATCATGTATTGCAGTGCGCCCACCAGCTCGCCCAGGTTGTGCGGCGGGATGTTGGTAGCCATGCCCACGGCGATGCCGGAGGAGCCGTTGAGCAGCAGATTCGGCAGGCGGGCGGGCAGGACGGTAGGCTCTTTGAGCGAGCTATCGAAGTTATCGGTGAAATCGACGGTTTCCTTGTCGATATCGGCCAACAGTTCCTCGGCCATCGAGTGCAGGCGCGCCTCGGTGTAACGCATCGCCGCTGGGGGGTCACCACCGATGGAGCCAAAGTTGCCCTGGCCGCTGACCAGGGTATAGCGCAGCGAGAAATCCTGGGCCATACGCGCCATGGCATCGTAGATGGCTACATCACTATGCGGGTGATACTTACCCAGCACTTCACCGACGATACGGGCGGATTTCTTGAAGGCGGTATTGGAACGAATGCCCATATCCAGCATGGCGTACAGAATGCGGCGGTGCACGGGCTTGAGGCCGTCACGTGCATCGGGCAGGGCGCGTGAAACGATGACGCTCATGGCGTAATCGAGGTACGCCGAGCGCATTTGATCGCCAATATCTACAGGCTTGATGGAACTATTCGCCATAAAAACCTTTCAATCCATGGGAAAAAGAAGAATTTTGTTCAGAACTTGGTCAGAGCCTTAATTATACCGTTAGGCCTTGTGAGGCTCCTCGTAAGCAGCCGGCCAATTTCCATATTTATGCTGGGAGCTTGGTAGGGTTGTACACGCGCGGAGCAGTTATGTATACTTTTCGCACAGAGATGCAGCTGCGCCGTGAGTTGACGCTGCTTTTACTCACTCGCGTAGGTTGAGGCTGATGAACTCCGATTCAATGATTCCTTCGATCTCCCGCACAGGCCCGCTATCGCCCGAAGTGCTGGTGCCGCGTCTGGGCGATAGCCTGCTGGAGAAGGGGCTGCTCACCCAGGCCGACCTACAGCAGGCCCTGGCTTACCAGAAACGCATGCGCGCCCAGGGCCAGCGCGTGCTGCTGGGGCAGGCTCTGGTGGATCTGGGCCTGATCGATCGCGCCAAGTTGGATGCGGCGGTGACCGAACAGATCGCCCACCTGCAAGAAGCGCTGCGCCAGAGCAACTTGTTTCTGGAGCAGCGCGTGGAAGAGCGCACGGCCGAATTGCAAGAGGCGCTCAACAAACTCACCGAGCTCAACCGGATGAAGAATGACTTCATCTCCAACGTCTCGCATGAGCTGCGCACGCCGCTTTCGCATATGGTTGGCTATATTGATCTGCTGGCTGCCGAAGCGCTGGGTACGTTGAGCGCGGACCAGCGTGCTGCGGTCAACGTGCTCGAAAAATCGTACAAGCGCTTGGCCGGCCTGATCGATAATTTGCTGTTCCTGTCGTTCGACACCGTGGAAACCCTGCACCTGGAAACCGGCCCGGTGCAACTGCAAAGCTTGCTGCCGCAACTGCTGGAGCCGTACCGCGCCCGTGCGGAAAATGAGCAGATCGAGCTGACCCTGGAAGTGGCCGCGGATCTGCCCCACGCGCTGGCCGACAGCAACCGCCTGGAGTGGGCCATCGGTCAGCTCATCGATAATGCCCTCAAGTTCAATGTACGTGGCGGGCGCGTGCATATCAATGCCCGCCAGCAGGGCCAACGTATCGAATTGGCGGTGGCCGATACCGGTGTAGGCATCGCGCCTGAGCGCATGCACGAGATCTTTGAGCCTTTTCACCAACTGGATAGCTCCTCGACCCGCCGGCACGCCGGTACGGGCATCGGCCTGACCCTGGCCAAACGAATTGTCGAAGGCCACGGGTCAAAACTGCTGGTTGATTCGTTACCAGGAAAGGGCAGTCGCTTCTCGTTTAGCCTGCCCATCACTGGGGCGATATGAGCGAGCAAACACGGAATACGCTTCCACTCAATGAGCTACAGGCGGTATATGCGATTAGCCGTGCCGTCACCGAGACGCTGGATGTAGACAAAGCGCTCTCTGAAATTGTGCGCCTGGCGCGGCCAGTCTTTATTTTCGATAATGCCGTCTTGTATTTGCAGAACGAAGCCAACGGCGTGCTGGAGGCAGCCTTTGCGCGTGCCATCGGGCGTGGGCGCTCCTCGGAGGCCGATTCGGCCTGGGGCGAGGCGGCCGGGTTGGCCGCCTTCCGCGAGGTGCGCACGGTGGTGACGCAGCCCGAGCTGGATGCCGACCCTGACCGCTTGCAGCAGCGCTTCTTCCTGGCCCTGCCGCTATTGGCCGGCGGCCAAGCCATCGGCGCGCTGGTGTTTGTGCGCTTTGGCGGCCCGGTGTACACCAAGGCGCAGATCAACCTGGCGCAATACATTGCCGCCCACGTCACCCAGGTGCTGGAGCACAAGCGCCTGGTGGAACGGATTGCCAGCCTGGAGGCGGAACGCCGCCTGAGCCAACTGCAATCCGATTTCATCGCCACGGTGTCACACGAACTCAAAACCCCGCTGGGTTTTATCAAGGGCTATTCCACCACCTTGCTGCGCCCCGACGCGCGCTGGACGCCTGAGGAGCAGCAGGAGTTTCTGGCGATCATTGATGAAGAGGCCGACCGCCTGGTGGAGCTGGTGGACAACCTGCTCGATTCCTCCCGCTTGCAAAGCGGCAACCTGGATATTGATTTCCGCCCGATGGATCTGACCGCCGTGCTGGAAGAAAACATCGAACGCCTGCGCGTGCGCTTCGCTGGGCTGGATATTCGCTGGCATCCGCCTTCGCAGGATGGCCTGATGGAAGGGGATGCGCGCCGCTTGGGGCAGGTGCTGGAGAACCTGGTGAGCAACGCCGCCAAATATGCCTACCAGGGGCCACTGCATATTCACCTGGAGCTCAGCGCCAGCGAAGCTACCCTCACCGTGCGCGATGCTGGCCCGGGGGTGGCCGCGGCGCACCGCGAGCGCATCTTCGAGCGCTTTTACCGCGTGCCGGCCACCCAGGAACTGGCGCGCGGTAGCGGTTTAGGGCTATATATATGTAAGCAAATTGTCCTGGCGCATGGAGGGGAGATCCGTCTGGCAAAACCGAAGGGGAAAGGGACCGAGTTTGTCATTCGCCTGCCGCGCGCGCACGCAATGCCAAATAGAGAGGGCTGAAATGAACCAACGTATATTGATTGTGGATGATGAACCGCGCTTTATCCGCCTCATTGAAGCCAACTTACAGACCGAAGGCTACCAAATTTTGCAAGCCAAAGACGGCAAGCAGGCCGTGGAGCAGGCTGCCAACGGCAAGCCTGACCTGGTGCTGCTGGATGTGATGATGCCCGAGATGGATGGCTTTCAGGCCTGCGAACGGATTCGCCAATTTTCCAACGTGCCGATCATCATGCTCACGGCGCGCGGCGAGGAAGACCAGCGCATTCGCGGCCTGAACCTCGGTGCGGATGATTACATCGTGAAGCCATTCTCCGCCGGGGAGATGCTGGCGCGGGTGCGCGCCGTATTGCGCCGGGCCCAAACCGCCGCCCCGGAGAGCGGCGAAACGCTGTTCAGCCGCGGCAGCCTGCAAATTGACTTTGCCCGGGCCGAGGTGCGCCTGGACGGCGAGCTGGTCTCGCTCTCGGCTACCGAGTACCGCCTGCTGCTGCAGTTTGCCCATTCGGCCGGCCGCATCCTGACCGCAGAGGATCTGTTGCGCAATGTGTGGGGCGAAGAATACAAGGATGAAAAAGAGATCCTGTGGGTCAGCATCTCGCGGCTGCGCCAAAAGCTGGAGAAGGACCCCAAACAACCAGAATTGATAGTTACCCATTCCGGGGAAGGGTATTCAATGCCCTAGTTGCATCGTTCTCTCCCCACGGAGGAAATCGATATGTTGCCAACGCGTGAGCGCGGCTTCAGACCGCAAGCGAGTACCTTTCAATTCCCGGTCATTATCCAAACCATCCATAACCGCATTGCCGGCAATTTGCATGCCCGTGAGAATGAGCGCATCAAAGATGCGCTCAACTCCACGGATCCGTTCCTGGCGATCACTCAGGTGCGCATCTTTGATGTGCACGGGGAGCGCCAGCTCAGTACCAGCGATTTTTTGGCGATCAATCGCGCCAATATCATCTGGGTGATCGAGAATGCCGCCGGGGGCGCAGTTCCCTGAGCGCTAGCTTTGCTATAATGCCGCTATGAGTCAGACCCAGGCAATCCAGTTGCGCTCCAAGATCATCGGCGTCTTGCTGCGTGATGCGCGGCTGGCCGCCGGCAAATCACTCAAGCAAGTGGCTGATGTGATCGGGCTCTCCAGTGGCACGCTGAGTGCTGTGGAGCGCGGCGCCAACGCCCTGTCCCTGCCGGAGCTGGAGCTGCTGGCCTTCTACCTGCGTATCCCGCTGGCGCACTTCTGGAGCGAAGACATCGTCTCGCAGGAAGTCTCGCCGGCCGAGACCCTGCAGGCCGAAGGCTTGCTGGCCCTGCGCCACCGCACCGTGGCGGCGCTGCTGCGCCAAGGGCGCAACGAAAAGAGCCTGAGCCAGAAAGAACTCTCTGACCGCACGGGCATCTCGCCCAGCCGGATTCGCCGCTACGAAAGCGGCGAAACCGCCGTGCCGCTGCCTGAGCTCGAGAGCCTGGCCGCCAGCCTGGGCTATACCCTGGATGACTTTACCGATAGCAGTGGCCCGGTGGGCGAATGGATCGTGCGCAGCAAAGCCGTGGCTGAGTTTGATGAGTTGCCGCGTGATCTGCAAGAATTCCTGGCCGCCCCCAGCAATCATTACTATCTTGAGCTGGCTCAGCGCTTGAGCAGCATCCCCGTTGAACGCCTACGTGTGTTGGTGGAAACACTCAACGCATTAATCAAATAACCTTACAACTCCGTTTCTAACAAATCTGTAAGTCAAGAGTAGCAATAGTACTTCTATACTGACCTTGCACTCTTGTAAGTGTTCTTAACGAACACAGCAACGGCCTATCCGGTAGTTCTAGCAAAGATGTGATGTTGTATGGTTTGCACAAAACACGTGGCAGAAATCCAATCGTGTGGATGGGCGCCTGATCCGCTATTTGTTCAAAGCATCCCACATCCGTATGGGGAGTTATGACACCGTCTGCCACGGGCTCGCTGCCGCCCATCAAACCCACTGAACGCAAATCCATCCGTCTGCTGTTGGTAGAAGACAACTTAGGTGACGCGCGGCTGATCCAGGAGATGCTGCGCGATGTCTCCGTGCCGGATCTACGCATGGAGCATGCCGCCACCCTCAAAGATGGCTTGCAATACTTGGGTGATCCCGAAAAGCCGCTGGATGCCGTGCTGCTCGATCTTGGGCTGCCGGATAGCCAGGGTTTTGAAACCTTTGCGCGCTTCAAAGAAAAAGCCGAAGCTTTCACCGTCATCATCCTCAGCGGCTTGAACGATGTGGATATGGCGCTGCACGCCGTGCGCAACGGCGCGCAAGACTACCTGGTGAAGGGGCAGATCAGCGGGGAGTTGTTGCTGCGTTCGATCCGCCACGCCATCGAGCGCGATGAAGCTGACCGCTTGCTACGCGAGAGCCGCGAACGCTATCAGAGCCTGGTAGACCTTATGCCCGATGCGATCCTGGTGCACCAGGAGGGCCGCATTGTCTTCGTCAATCCGGCTGCGGTGCAGATCCTCGGCGCCGGCGCACCCGATGCACTGATCGGTAGCCAGATGATCGATCTGGTCCATCCCGATTTTCGCGAGATGGCCAACGAGCGCATGCGCAAGGTGGCCACCGGGCGCAGCCAGATGGCGCTGGAAGAGAAATTTCTGTGCCGCGATGGGCGCGTGATTGATGTGGAAGTGACCGGCAGCCCCTTTGTATTTGAAGATGGCCCGGCTACTCAGGTGATCTTCCGCGATATTACCGAGCGCAAGCAGCGCGAGCGCGAAATCGAAGCGGTGGCCGCGGTGAGTAGCAGCCTGCGCCAGGCCCGTCGGGTAGAGGAGATCCTGCCCGTCATCCTGGATCAGGCCATGGTCTCGATGGATGCCGTCGTTGGCACGATCACCCTGGTGGAAGCAGAAAGCGGCGATCATGTGATCGCCATGGGCAAGGGCCGGCCGGATCTCCCCGTCGGCCAGCGCATCCCGGCCGGCATGGGGCTCACCAGCCAGGTGGTCAGCAGCGCTACTGCCTATCTCAATAATCAATTTCGCCACCAGCCAGACCCGGCCACGGTGGATCTGAACGCCACCATGGAGCGCACGCAGTCCCTGGTGATCGTGCCCATCACCGCCCAGAACGAAGTCATTGGCACGCTGGGCTTGGGGCGCCAGGCGCATGTAGAGCAAAGCGATGTACGCGTGCTCAGCGCCATTTGCGACATCGGCGGCGCCGCCATCCACCGCGCCAGCTTGTACGAACAGACTGAGCGCCGCCTGCAGCACTTGCGCAGCCTGCGCGAGATCGACAATACCATCGCCACCAGTCTCGATCTCAAGATCACCTTGAACATGATCTTGAGCCAGGGCAGCGCCGGATTACGCGTGGATGCCGCTGCGATCCTGCTGTTGGATCAGGACCAGGTGTTGCGCTATGCCGCCGGGCTCGGGTTCCACACGGATGAAATCAAACACACCGCAGTGCGCTTTGGTGATGGCCTGGCTGGCATGGCGGCGCGCACGCGCAGCTTGGTGGCCGAGAACGATCTCAGCGCGGCGCACAGCTTGTGGTCGCGCAGTTCGCTTTCGGCGGCGGAGGGCGTGGTGTGCTATTGCGCCGCGCCGCTGATCGCCAAGGGGCGCGTGATCGGCGTGCTGGAGACGTTCCACCGCAGCAACGAACCGCGCGATGCAGAATGGCGCGATTTCCTGCTCACCCTGGCCGGCCAGGCGGCCATCGCCATCGACAATGCCAGCCTGTTTAACGATCTGCAGCGCTCCAACCAGGAGTTACGCCAGGCCTATGACCGCACCATCGAAGGCTGGGCGCACGCCCTGTCCTTGCGTGACATGGAAACCATCGAACACAGCCGGCGCGTCACCGAGATGACCGTGCTGCTGGCGCGTGCCCTGGGCGTGCCCGAGGAAGAGATCGTGCATGTGCGCCGCGGGGCGCTGCTGCATGATATTGGCAAGATGGGCGTGCCAGACAATGTGCTCGGCAAGCCCGGCCCGCTGGATGCGGACGAATGGGAGATCATGCGTCGCCACCCGGTGTATGCCGGTGAGATGCTCTCCGCCATTCAATTTTTGCATCCCGCCCTGCCCATTCCCACCTACCATCACGAAAAATGGGATGGCAGCGGCTACCCGCAGGGCTTGAGTGGGCGCGAAATTCCGTTGGAGGCGCGCATCTTTGCCATCGTAGATGTGTGGGACGCGCTGACCTCGAACCGGCCCTATCGCGAGGCCTGGGATGCCGACCGCGTGGCAAATTATCTGCGCGAAGAATCCGGCAAGCATTTTGACCCGGCGATCGTAGAGGCGTTCTTCGAACACATCCTTAAGCGCCCACTGGCGTAAGTGCGCCGCCGGGTATAATCCACCCGATGGCTCCTGCCGTCTTCACCCTGCGCCCTGCAATTGAAGAGGATCGCAGCCGGTTAGCCAACCTGCTGCACTTTGAACCGCATGTACACCGCCACTTGGACTGGCGGCGTCCTCTGGAATGGCTGGGCCAATCTCCTTTCTTCGTACTCGAGGATTCCGGGCGGCTGTTGGCCGCACTGGCCTGCCCGCAAGACCCGCCGGGCCTGGCCTGGCTGCGCCTGTTCGCCGTAGTGACCCGCATCGAGATCCAGCAAGCCTGGGATGCTTTGTGGCCCCAGGCGCAGGCGCAGTTGGCTGCCGGAGGCGCCCAGTTGGCGGCCGCCATCCCGCTCAATGAATGGTTCGTTGCGCCCCTGCGTAGCAGCGGCTTCGTGCACGCCCAGAATGTGGTGGTGCTCGATTGGCCGGTGAGCGCCACGATCCTGGATGCGCCGCAGCATGCCGCCATCCGCCGCATGCGGGCTGAGGATTTGCCCGCGGTCTACTCGGTGGATAAGGCCGCCTTTGCCCCCCTGTGGCAGAACCCGTTGGGCGCGCTGGAGCATGCCTTCCAACAGGCTGGTTTTGCCACCGTGCTGGAGCAGGATGGCGAGATCGTGGCCTACCAGATCAGTACGCACAGTGCGCAGGGTTTGCACCTTGCGCGGCTGGCGACTCATCCCGCGCAGCAAGGCCGCGGCCTGGCGCTGGCGCTCACCACCCATTTGCAGCAGTATGCCCATGCGCGCCAGGAAGCCCGGCTCACCGTCAACACCCAAGACACCAACCAGCCCTCGCTGGCGCTGTATCAAAAGCTGGGTTTCCGTTTGACGCAAGAAACATTTCCGGTCTATCAGCTTGAGATCGCAGCAGATTAACCCTGCGTGAATTTGGGAGTCATCGCTAGGGCGGCGAGTTAAATTCTGCTACACTGAGGCCAGCTCGCCCTTGGGCGGTTAATTTTCGGAGGAAGAAGAGATGGATCGAAGTGCACGCCAAGCTCGCTTGGATCGTCGCCGTGGTGCGGAGCGCCGCGGACAAATGAAGGGGATTGTGTACATCGGCATCATTGCCGTAGTGATTGCGGGCCTGCTTATTTACGCCAGCCGCGTCCGCAGCGCATCTGAGCGCACCTACCTGCAGCCGGATGGCATGAGCCTGGGTGACCCTAACGCGCCGGTGAAGATCACCGAGTTCGCAGACTTTCAGTGCCCGCACTGCTACAACGTCTACCTGGGTGCGGAAGATCAGTTGATCGCCAGCTACATCGATACCGGCACGGTCTATTTCACCTACAAGCCGGTGGGCTTCCTGGGGCCGGATTCGGATAGCTCAGCGGCGGCCGCGTATTGCGCTGCCGAACAAAATGCCTTCTGGCCGTATCACGACACGCTGTTTGCCAATTTCTCGCATAGCAATGCCGGCGGGTATGCCGAGGGCAGGCTGCTTTCGATGGCGGATGCCGTAGGCATGGACCGTGACGCCTTGCAGCAATGCATTGCCGAGGGGCGCGGCGCCGCCGCCATGCAAGCGGCGATGGACGAAGCGCGTTCTATGGGCATCACGGGCACCCCGGCCTTCGTGATCAACGACACGATCGTGGGCGGCGAGAAGACCTTTGCCCAGCTTGCGGACCTGATCGAAGCGGAGTTGGCCAAGACCGGCAACTAAGCTGTTCTTACTCATATACACAAAAAAAGAGTGCCGCAAGGCACTCTTTTTGCTTTTAGCTCAGTGCTAAGGCGTCAGGCTCCACCCGAGCGCATCCAATAAGGCCACGAGCAGTGGGGCGATCAGCAAGGCGGGCAGAAAATTAGCCACGCGGATCTTTTTGATCTCCAGCAGGCTGCTGATCGCCACGCCGAGCAGCAGCACCCCGCCTACCGCGCTCAGCTCAGCGATCATGGCGCTGGTGAACACGGCCTGGGCCTGTTGCGCCAGCAGGCTGATGCCACCCTGCAGTACCAGAATCACCAACGTGGAGAACAGCACCCCTACACCCAGGCTGGAGGCGAACACCATCGCGGCGAAGCCATCCAACACCGCCTTGATCGCCAGCAGGCGGTAATCTCCGGTGAGCCCATCCTGGATCGAGCCCAGGATCGTCATCGGCCCGACACAGAAGACCAAAGAGGCCGTCAGGAAGCCGCGCACAAAGCGCGTCGTACCGCCCTCAGCCTGGGCGGCGAAACGTTGTTGCAGCCAAGCCCCCAGGGCTTCCAGGCGGTCTTCCAGCACCAGCCATTCGCCCAATATGCCGCCGCACAGCAGGCTCACCAACACCAGGATGACGTTTTGGCTATCCAGCGACATGCGCGCCCCGATCGCCAGAGTAAAGAGCCCCAGGCCGGCCACTACAGTTTGGCGCAAGCGCTCGGGAAAGCGCGCCCCAAACAGCAGGCCCATGATGCCGCCCACCAGCACGGTGGCGATGTTTAGCAAAGTTCCGATCATGCGGGGATTATACGTGCCCGCGCGCCGGAGGCTGCAGGATCAACCGTATAATTCGACGCGTATGGCCCCGCCTGAGACCCCCACGCGCTCACTCTCGCCCGCCTGGTGGCTGCTGTATGGCGTGTTGTGCGGCTTGGCCGGGGCCGGGCTGCTGGCCTATCTGATGGCGCCGCCGCGCGGCCATGCCATCGAGCTGGAGGCTGCGCCGACCTATTCGTTCGTATCGATTCCGGTCACGGCCGTCACGCGCACCCCCTGGCCCACCGAAGCGCCGCTGTGGATCAACATCAATGAAGCCACTCTGCAGGATCTGCAAAAGCTGCCCAACATCGGCCCGGCCACGGCCCAGGCGATCGTGGCCTATCGTGAACGCTATGGCTTGTTCACCGCGTTGGAAGACTTGCAAAACGTGGCCGGCATTGGCCCCAAGACCTATGCAGGCTTGCTGGGCTTTATCACACTGGAGTCCGAATGAAACCACCCTTACTGGAACGCTATCAGGCCTTGGTGGAGCTGCCTGCCCACACCCGCCAGGTTTCGCTGGGTGAGGGTGACACCCCGCTGATCCCAATGCCGCAGGTGGCCGAACACCTGGGCGGCGGGTTCGAACTCTATGTGAAGTACGAGGGCCTCAATCCCACCGGCTCCTTCAAAGATCGCGGCATGACCACCGCAGTGGGCGAGGCGGCCGGGCGCGGCATGCGCGCCGTGATCTGCGCCTCCACCGGCAACACCGCCGCCAGCGCCGCGGCCTATGCGGCGCGGGCCGGGCTGGCGGCCTATGTGCTCATTCCGCAGGGCCAGGTGGCCGCCGGCAAGCTGGCGGGCGCACGTGCCTACGGCGCGCGAGTATTGCAGATCCAAGGCTCGTTCGATGATGCCCTGGCCTTGGTATTGGAGATTTGCCAGCGCCAGCCCTTGGCCCTGGTGAATTCGCTCAACCCGTTCCGTTTGCAAGGCCAGAAGACTGCCGCGTTTGAGATTGTGGAGCAACTGGGCGCCGCACCGGATTGGCTGTGCCTGCCGGTGGGCAACGCCGGCAACATCACCGCCTACTGGCAGGGGTTTCAGCAATATCACCAGCTCCACCAGTCTGGCGTGCCGGCGCTGCTGGGTGTGCAGGCGGCCGGCGCCGCGCCGCTGGTGCACGGGACGGTGATCGCGCAGCCGGAAACGGTGGCGACCGCCATTCGCATCGGCAACCCGGCGCGCGGGCCGCAGGCCTTGGCGGCCGCCAAGGAGTCTGGCGGGCGCATCGTGGCAGCGGCAGACGAGCACATCCTGGCGATGCAACGCCGCCTGGCGGCCGAAGGCGTTTGGGTGGAGCCGGCTTCCGCGGCCGGGTTGGCCGGGCTGGCCGCCGAAGTGGCCGCCGGGCGGCTGGACCTGCGTGGCCGCCGTGTGGTGGCGGTGTGCACCGGGCACGGCCTCAAAGACGCCGAGAGCATCAGCCGTGCTACGCCCGAACCACAGCGCATTCCCGCCGCGCTGGGCGCGTTGGAAGAGGCGCTGGGGAATCTGGCGTAACCTGTGCTGAGAGTGAGCGCTGAATGAACCCACAGCATGTACGCATCCAGGTGCCGGCCAGCACGGCCAATTTGGGCCCGGCCTTCGATTGTCTGGCCTTGGCGCTGGACCTGTGGAACGTGGTCGAGTTTGAGGTCGGCGGCAACGGGCTGCAGATCGAAGTCGATGGTGAGGGTGCCGAGCGTTTGCCGCGCGACGGGCGCAACCTGGTATGGCGCGCCGTGCAGCGTTTGTATGCCGAGGTCAGCGCTCCGCCGCCGCAGAACCTGCGCCTGCGTTGCCACAATCACATTCCGCTCAGCTCAGGTTTGGGGTCCAGCGCGGCGGCCAGCCTGGCGGGCTTGCTGGGCGCCAATGCCCTGTTGGGCGCGCCGCTCAAGCCTGAATTGATCCTGCGTCTGGGCGCTGAGCTGGAAGGCCATGCGGACAACCTGGCCGCGGCGTTGTATGGCGGCCTGGTGCTGGTGAAGCACACGGATTGGCGCACCACCGCGCTCCCGTTGCCCTGCGCGGCGTGGCAGGCCGTGTACGTCTTGCCACGCATTCGCCTGAGTACGCGTGCGGCGCGAGCGGCCTTGCCGCGCCGCGTGGCGCTGGAGGATGCGGTGTTCAATATAGGCCAGGCGCTGGCCCTGCAGGCGGCGTTGGCCCAGGGCGATCTGGCCGCCCTGGCGGAGGCGATGCAAGACCGCTTGCACCAGGCGCACCGTCTGGCGCTGTTGCCGGGGGCCGCCGCCGCGCTGGCGGCAGCCCAGCGCCTGGGCGCAGCCGCCTGCCTGAGCGGCGCCGGGCCGGGGGTCATCGCCTTTACCCACACCGCCGAAGCCCCGGCGGTATTGGCGGCCATGCGCCAGGCTTTCGAGGCCGAGCAGGTGGCGACGCGCGAATATCTGCTGCACAGCACGCCGCGCGCGGCAGACGTGCAGCCCGGCTGAGCCGGCCCGCTGGCCTTGCGGTAATATCAGTGGCGGAGGCTCGATGCAACAAATCATAGAGTGCGTTCCCAATTTCTCTGAAGGCCGCCGCCCAGAAGTGATCGAGCAGATCGTGGCCGCCATCCGCTCCGTGGATGGCATTACCTTGCTGGACCAAAGCTCCGATGTGGACCACAACCGTAGCGTGATCACCTTTGTGGGTGCCGCGGGCACGGTGGAAGAAGCCGCCTATCGCGGCATAGCTAAGGCCGCCGAACTGATCGATATGGAGCAGCACCACGGGGAGCACCCGCGCATGGGCGCTACGGATGTGGTGCCCTTTATCCCTATCGCGGGTGCCAGCATGGAAGAGTGTGTGCAGATCGCCCAGCGCGTCGGCCAACGCGTCGGGGAGCTGGGCATTCCCGTCTATTTGTATGAAGATGCCGCCACGCGTGAGAGCCGCCGCAACCTGGAAGATGTGCGCCGCGGCCAGTACGAAGGCCTTCGTGAAGCGATCAAGACTCAGAAAGCGCGCAAGCCGGATTACGGCCCGGCGCACTTGGGCCGCGCCGGCGCGACCGCCATCGGGGCGCGTGCTCCGCTCATCGCCTATAACGTGTACTTGAACACCGCCGATGTGCGCGTGGCCCAGGCGATCGGCAAGGCGGTGCGCCACTCCTCAGGCGGGCTGCGCTTTGTCAAGGGCGCTGGCTTCCTGGTGGATGGCAAAGCGCAAGTCTCGATGAACCTCACCAACTTCCGCAAAACGCCGTTGGCGCGCGTCATTGAAATGATCCGCAGCGAAGCGGCGCGCTATGGCGCCTCGATCGAAAAGAGCGAGCTGATCGGCTTGATCCCCCAGGAGGCGCTGGATGATGCCGCCGCTTGGTATTTGCATTTGCACGACTTTGACCGCCAGCAGATTCTGGAGCGCCGGATCCACAGCATGGCTCCTCCGGCGGAGAATTCGTTCCTCGATGCGGTTGCATCGGCCGAGCCGGCCCCCGGTGGCGGCTCGGCGGCGGCGCACGCCGGCGCCCTGGCGGCGGGCTTGGTGGCCATGGTGGCGCGCCTCACCCTGGGCAAGAAGAAGTATGCCAATGTGCAGGATGCCATGACTGCGCTGCTGAGCGAGGCCGAGACGCTGCGTAAGCAGTTCAGCCTGGCCGTCGAGCAGGATGCGGCTGCGTTTCACGCCGTGATGGCGGCGTTCAAGTTGCCCAAGGAGCCTGAAGCCAAGGCCGCCGAGCGCCGTGCCGCCATTGAGGCTGCCACGCTGGAAGCGATGCGCTTGCCGCTGCAGGTGGCTGAGATGGCCTTGCGTACCTTGCAGTTGGCCACCCAGGCCAGCGAGCTGGGCAATACCAATGCGCTCAGTGATGCCGGCACGGCTGCGGCGCTGGCCAAAGCCAGTCTGCAGGGCGCCGCACTCAATGTGCGCATCAATGCCAATAGCTTGCCGGGCAGCAGCCAGGCGGCGGCCTATATCCAACAACTCAAAGACTTGGAACACCAGACGATTGCGCTCGAGGCCCAAGCCCACCAACACATGGCCGCCCGCGGCGGCCTGTAGTCTCGGAGCACGCATGCACACACCACCAACTTTCGCCCGGCGTTTGCTGGCCGCCCGGCGCCTGCTAGCCGCTCTTGGCCTGCTGGCCACTTTATTGGCCGGCTGCAATTTGCCTGCCCAGCCTGCCGCAGACGCACCGCCGCCCGCTGCCACCACGCTGACGCCGTTCCAACCCCAGCCGGCGGATGCGGCCGCCGAGAATCAGCCCGTGGCGCAGTGGTATTTCTCCACCAGCCTGCCTGACGGTTTCTACGCGGGCATTACGCAGGAGCGCTCGATTGCGCAAACTGATGTGATCGATTCGGCGCAATATCGGCTGGCGGTGGCGGGGGAGGGCGAACGCGTGGCCGAGTGGGTCTACGCGCTGGTGGCACCATTTCCTACGATTGCCGAAGAGGTCTCTTCGGCTGATTTGTACAATGCCTGGCAGGGCAAGGATGGCGGCCCCTTCGCTGGCCAACCCTTGCTAATGAGCGCCGAGACGCAGCAAGCGTTACAAGCCCTGTGGGGCGAACCGGCCGCCGGGGCCGTGCAGGTGGCCGCGCCCGATGAGCTGGTGGATCTGGCCTGGGCGCAGCAGCCCAGTTGGGCGATCGTGCCATTTGAGCAGCTGGCGCCGCGCTGGAAGGTGCTCGCCATCGATGGGCAATCGCCGATCTGGAAGGATTTTGACGCGGCCACCTATGCCCTGGCGTTGCCGATCACCCTGGCTCAGGATGCCAACTGGCCCCCGCTCGCCGAAACCGGGGTGAGCTTCCCGGCCAGCAACCGCGACGCGGATAAGCTCACCACTGTGATCATGACCGGGGTCACCGCACTTGTGCGCGCCACCGCCTGGGAGATGGAACGTAAGGGCATCACCTACCCGGCGGACGAGGTCGGCGCGGTGATGCGCGCCGCCGATATCGCCCACATTAGCAACGAAGTGCCCTTCGCCGAGAACTGCCCGCGGCCTGATCCCAGCCAGCGCACGCTGGTGTTTTGCAGTGATGCCAGCTATATCGCCTTGCTGGAAGCGCTGGGCACCGATGTGGTTGAGCTAACCGGCGACCACTTCAATGATTGGACGCGCGCCGCCATGGAGTACACCCTGGAGGTTTACCGCCAGCACGGCTGGCCGTATTACGGCGGCGGCGAAAACTTGCAGGAGGCAATGCAGCCGCTGCGCCTGGAGAGCAATGGCAACCGTATCGCCTTCATCGGCTGCAATGGCAAGGGCGGCGGCTACGCCTCGGCCACGGATAGCTACCCCGGCACCTGGGCCTGTGATTACGAATACATGCAGCGCACGATTGCCCAGTTGGTTGATGAAGGCTACACCGTCATCACCACCTTCCAGCACAATGAGATCTACCAGTACAAGCCCTCGGATACGCTGGTGCGCGATTTTGGCCGCGTGGCCGCGGCTGGCGCCAGCATCGTCAGCGGCAGCCAGGCGCACCAGCCGCACGGCGTGGAGTTTTACGATGCGGACACGCTGATCACCTATGGCCTGGGCAATATGTTCTTTGACCAGATCATTTTTGGCTACGACACCTCGCACGGCATGATGGTGCGTCATGTGATCTACGACAACCGCTATATCAGTTCCGAATTGTTGCCGTTTGTATTTGTAGATTTCGCCCAGCCGCGCTGGCTGGATGCAGAAGAGCGCGCAGAATTTTTAGGCCTTATTTTCGAGAACAGCCTGTGGGCGCCGCGCCCGCCTGCAGAAGGCTCTTAGCCTATTGCATTGAGATGGAGGAGTGAAGCATGGGACTAAAACCGGACCACTGGATCGAAGCGATGGCGCGTGAGCACGGTATGGTCGAGCCGTACGAGGCCAGCCAGGTGCGCCAAGGTGTCATCTCCTACGGCGTATCCTCATATGGCTACGATATTCGCGTGGCCGATGAGTTCAAGATCTTCACCAACGTACACTCGGCCGTCGTCGACCCTAAGAATTTTGACGAACGATCGATGGTCGATTTCAAGGGCGAGGTATGCATCGTGCCGCCGAATTCATTTGCCCTGGCGCGCACCGTCGAGTACTTTCGCATCCCGCGCGGCGTGCTCACCATCTGCCTGGGCAAGAGCACCTATGCGCGCTGTGGCATCATCGTCAACGTTACGCCGTTCGAGCCGGAATGGGAAGGCTATGTGACCCTGGAGATCTCCAACACCACGCCGCTGCCCGCCAAGATCTACGCCAACGAAGGCATTGCCCAGGTGCTGTTCTTTGAGGCCGATGAGGAATGCCGCGTCTCCTATGCAGACAAGAAGGGCAAGTACCAGAAGCAGCAAAGCATCGTGCTGCCCAAGCTGTAAGTAGCTGATAGCTGTCAGCTATCAGCTGGTGTGTTTGGGACAGAAATAAAAATCCCGCCGAACGGCGGGATTTTTTGTTTAGATGTGGGTGTGCGAGCTAGCCCAGCGGAATGGCGATCGAGCCAGTGATCAGCAGGAAGAAGGTGCCGATGATCAGCACCATAAAAAAGAACAGGATGGCGATGATAAAGCGCTGCCCGGCGGTCATGCCCAGGAAGCCCGTTTCGTCATCCGCCGTGGGGTTGAGCGCCGGCGTTTCTTGAATTTCATTCAAGAAACTTTCGGTATCATCGTCGCGTAAAAAATCGTCGAGCATAGATCTCCTAATCCAGTCTAGCCTAATTACTGGCGCTGTCAACCGCGGGGCGCAGCTGCACCTGGCCGGCCTGCACGTTGCGCTGGCTGCCATCGGCAGCCAGCAGACGCAGGCCGCCATCGGGCGCCAGGCCCAGCAGGGTGCCGCGCTGGGGCGTGCCGTGCTCCACAATATCCACCGCCTGGCCGCGGTAGGCCAGGCGCTGCTCCCAGGCTTGCAAAAACTCATCGCCGGCCAGGCCGGGCAGCCAAGCCAGCACCTGCTGCAACACAGCTCGCAACAGGTCGCCGGCGGCCAGTGGGCGCCCCAGCGCCTGCTCCACGCTGGTGGCCGGGAAGCTCAGCGTGGCCTCATCGGGTACGGCAGAGGCTGCAATATTGATGCCAATGCCCAGGATCACGGCTTGCAGTTGGCTGCCGTTCCATTGCGCTTCGGGCAGCACGCCACATAGCTTTTTACCGCCGGCGAGCACATCGTTGGGCCATTTGATCTCGGTAGCCAGGCCGAAGCTCTCCAAGGCCAGGTTGACGGCCAGGGCGCCCAAACCCGACACACGCCCGATCTGCGCGCTGGCAAAGCTTGGCGGCAGAGGCAGCAGCAGGCTCAGCGCCAGGGCGCTGCCGGGCGGCGTGTGCCAGTGGCGGCCGGCCCGCCCACGGCCGGCGGTTTGCTCGTCGGCGGCGGCCACGCACACTCCGGCGGGGGCCGCCGCAGCCCAGCCGGCCACGATGTCATTGGTGGAGCCGGCCTGGGCGAAGAACTCGGCGCGGGCCAGCGGCAGCCCGGCTACGGCGCGGGCGAATTCGGCAGCTTGCATGCTGCGATTGTATCAACCCGCTGGACTCTGGCGCCGCGCGCTGGTATACTCTCTGCCGCGCTCGCACTCGCGGGCGCTTGTGCTGCTCACGGCAAAGTGGCGGCACACATCTCACACGCTCACCTGACTTGGCGGTGCGTGCCCCCTAGTGGGTCACCGGCAGGGATGACGGCAGCGGACGTATAACGCAAAGGAGTATTACCTATGGCCCCCATTGATATGAAGGCCCTTCTCGAAGCGGGCGTGCACTTCGGGCATCGCACCCAGAAGTGGGATCCGCGCATGAAGCCGTACATCTTTACTGAGCGCAACGGCATCCACATCATTGACCTGCAGCAAACCGTAAAGGCACTCGAAGAAGCCTATAAGCTCGTGCGCGAAGCCGTGGCCGAGGGCAAGACGATCATGTTCGTCGGCACCAAGCGCCAGGCCGTGGAGACGATCGAGGCCGAGGCGCAGCGCGCCGGTATGCCCTACGTCACCGTGCGCTGGCTGGGTGGCATGCTCACCAACTGGAGCACGATGCGCCAGCGCATCAGTGAGCTGGACACCCTGGAGCGCATGGCGCAACAGGCCCCGGCCGAAGGGGAAGCTAGCAGCAAGCTCAAGCTCACCAAGCGTGAGATGCTGACCAATTCGCGCAAGGCGGAGAAGCTGCAAGAGCGCTTTGGTGGCATCCGCAATATGAACCGCGTGCCTGACCTGCTGTTCGTGGTCGACGTCAACCGCGAAGAAACCGCCGTGCGCGAGGCCAACATCCTCGGCATCCCGGTGGTAGGCCTGGTGGACACCAACTGCAATCCCAGCGTGATCGATTATGTGATCCCCTCGAATGATGACGCCATCCGCGCCATCAAACTGATGGTGTCTTACATTGCTGACGCCGCCCTGGAAGGCGCCTCGCTGCGTAACGATAAGCAGGATGCCGAGCCCGCCAAGGTGGAGCCCAAGACGGCCGCCCCGCGCCGCCGCGAAGACGGCGAGGTGACCGAGCTGGCGGATGATGCCCTGCTGGGCGAGGCCACGCTGGCCAAGGTAGCCGAAGAGCAGGCCAAGGAAGCCCAGAAGGCCGGGAGCGGCGAGGCCAAACCCGCCGTCAAGAAACCCGCCGCAGGCGCCCCAGCCCCCAAGGCGCGCAAGCCCAAGCTGAAGAAGTCTGACCTGCAAGGCGAGGGCGAGGACGAAGCTGAAGCTGAGGCTGAAACCGAAACCGAGAATGAGACTGAGACCGAAGCCCCGGCTGAGGCCCCAAAAGAGACTGAAGAATAAAAACGATGGAAATTACGACTGAACTGATCAAAGAATTGCGCCAGGCCACCGGCGCTGGAATTTTGGATTGCCGCGCCGCGCTCGAAGAAGCCCAAGGGGATTTCGACAAAGCGGTGGATGTGCTGCGCCAGAAGGGCCTTTCCAAGGCGGCCAAGCGTGCCGACCGCGAAGTGCTCAACGGCGTGGTGGAGCTGTACTCCCACGGTGATGGCCGCGTCGGTGTGATGGTGGAAGTCAACTGCGAGACGGACTTTGTGGCCCGTTCCGAAGCCTTCCGCAAGCTGGCGCACGAGATCGCCCTGCAGATCGCTGCCAGCAGCCCGCAATGGCTGACCGAGGAGGAAGTGGACCCGGCGGCGGTGGAGCGCGAGAAGGAAGTGGCGCGCAACACGGCCAAGGAATCGGGCAAGCCAGAGGCCTCCTGGGACAAGATCGTCGAAGGCCGCGTGCAAAAGTTCCTGGATGAGAGCGTGCTGCTGCGCCAGGGCTACATCCGCGATGACAGCAAGACCATCAAGGACATGATCAGCGAGGGCGTGGTAGCCACGGGCGAAAACATCGTCGTGCACCGCTTTGCCCGCTGGGAGCTGGGCGGCAAGTGACCTTGCGCCCGATGCGCTCCTGTTCCCCCACGGCCGCGGCCTCTGCCGCAGCGTGGGATTCACAGACGCACAAGGATGAAAAAAACGGCCAACGTTGTGTTGGCCGTTTTTGTAGATCGAGGTGATATGAGCCAATTGCAAAAATCTGTGTATTCGCGTGTGCTGCTCAAGCTGAGTGGGGAAGCCCTGGCCGGCGCGCAGGGCCTGGGGATTGATCCGCTCAAGGCCGAGGGCATCGCTGCCCAGGTCTCCGAAGTGGTGCAAATGGGGGTGCAGTTGGCCATCGTCATCGGCGCCGGCAACCTGTGGCGCGGCCGCAGCGGCATTGAGCGCGGCATGGAGCGCGCCAACGCCGACTATATGGGCATGCTCGGTACGGTGATGAACGCCCTGGCGCTAATGGATGCCATCGAGCGCGCCAAGATCGAAGTGCGTGTGCAAACCGCCATCGAAATGCGCGCCGTGGCCGAACCCTACATCCGCCGGCGCGCCATCCGCCATTTGGAGGCAGGGCGCGTGGTCATCTTCGGCGGCGGGATCGGCAACCCCTATTTCTCCACTGATACCACCGCGGCGCTACGCGCCATGGAGATCGGTGCCAACCTGGTGATCAAAGGCACCAAGGTGGACGGCGTATATGACTCCGACCCCAAGAAGAATCCGCAGGCCAAGCGTTTCGAACACCTCACCTATATCGATGCGCTCAGCCAGGGCCTGGGCGTGATGGATAGCACCGCCATTTCCCTGTGCATGGAAAACCATATGCCCATCCGCGTGCTCGATTTCTGGGAAGAAGGCGCATTGCGCAAAGCGCTGCTCGGCGAATCGGTGGGCACCCTGGTTGACGCCGGGGACTAAGCGCCGATGCGCCTCTGGTCGCTGCACCCCGGCCATCTGGATGCGCGCGGCCTGACCGCGCTATGCCGCGAGGGGTTGCTGGCGCAGCGCGTGCTGCAAGGGCGCACGCGCGGCTACACCCACCATCCCCAACTCGAGCGCTTCCGCGAGGGCGGCGAGGCAGAGGCGCTGATCGCCAGCTATTTGCTGGCGGTATGGCAGGAGGCTAGCCAGCGCGGCTACCGTTTTGATGCCAGCCGCATCGGCACGCCGCGCACCAGCCTGCAACTCCCCGTGACTGAGGGCCAGATCGAATACGAGTGGCGCCACTTGCTTGCCAAGCTGCAGCGCCGCGCCCCGGCCTGGTATGCCGCGCAGCAAGCCAGCCAACCGCGCCCGCACCCGCTGTTCTATGCCGTGCCTGGCCCGCGGGCCGCCTGGGAGCGCGAAAAGGCGGGATGAGCCAATGGTAAAATGCCCGCATTCGTCTTACCGCTTGTACCAAGCGGCCTTTAGGAGGCTTTTGTGATTGCAGACATGCTCAAAGAGTCCAAAGAGCGTATGCGCGGCGCCATTTCCGCGCTTAAGGAAGATCTGGCCGCCATCCGTACCGGGCGCGCCACCCCCGCCTTGGTGGAAAAACTCAGTGTGGAGTATTACGGCCAGCCCACCCCGCTGATGCAGATGGCCTCGATCAGCGTGCCTGAACCGCGCCAATTGCTGATCAAGCCGTTTGACCCCAGCAGCATCCGCGATATTGAAAAAGCCGTGCAAACCTCGGATCTCGGCCTGACGCCGAACTCAGACGGCAAGGTGGTGCGCCTCAACCTGCCGCCGCTCACCGAGGACCGCCGCCGTGATCTGGTCAAAGTCGTCAATGCGCGCCTTGAAGAGGCCAACGTGGCGGTGCGCAATATCCGCCGGGATGTGATCAAGGATATGCGTGAAGCCAAGGATGAGAAGCTGGTCTCGGAAGATGAGCTCAAGCGCGGCGAAGAGGACATCCAGAAGCTCACTGATGAAATCACCGCCGAGATTGTGGCGATGGGGAAGCAAAAAGAAAAAGAAGTGATGGAGGTTTAGCTTGGCACCCAGGGCGGAGCCCGCTGCCGAGCACCCCCGGCGCATCCCTCAACACATCGCCATCATTATGGATGGCAATGGCCGCTGGGCCAAAGCGCGCGGCTTGCCGCGCCTGGCCGGCCACCGTGCCGGCACCGAGAACCTGCGCAACATCGTACGCGCCTGCGGTGACCTGGGCGTGAAGTATCTAACCATCTATGCCTTCTCCACCGAAAATTGGGGCCGCCCCGAAGAAGAGGTGAGTGGCCTGATGGGCATTTTCGATGAAATGTTTGAACGCGAGCTGGCGGATCTGCATAAGCAAGGCGCGCGCCTCAATCACATCGGCAACCTGGATAAGGTGCGCGCCTCGCTGCAAGAGAAGATCCGGCGTGGCATGGAACTTACCAAGAACAATCACGGGCTGACGCTTAGCGTGGCCTTCAACTACGGCGGCCGCGATGAGATCGTGCAAGCCGTGCGCGCCATTCTGCGTGATGGCTTGACCGCGGATGAGGTCAACGAGGAAACCCTCTCGCGCTACATGTTCACCGCCGGCATTCCAGATCCTGATCTGGTGATCCGCACCTCAGGCGAGCAGCGCACCAGCAACTTCCTGCTGTGGCAGAGCGCCTATGCTGAATGGGTCTTCCCGCAGACCTACTGGCCTGATTTCGGCCCCGCAGAGTTGCAGGCCGCGGTCACAGAATTTGCGAACCGCCAGCGGCGCTTTGGTGGCCTGGTGAGTGAGGAAGCCAATGGCCGCTAAACGCATCCTGGTGGCTTTGATCGGCTTGCCGATTGGCATTACCCTGATCATGCTCGGCGGCGGCTTGTTTGCCGCGCTGTTTGCAGTGTTGTTGGGGCTGGCCGCCTGGGAATACAGCGGCCTGTTTATCAGTGGTGGCGCCCAGCCGGCGCGCCTGCTGGTTGTGGCCGGCACGCTGCTGCTGTTCCTGGCGGCGCATTGGGGCTTGCCGGATGGCGTGCTGCTGGCCGGCCTGCCCATGCTGGCGCTGGCGGTACACCTGGTGAGCTACGAGCGCGGGCGCGAGAGCGCCGGCACAGACTTCGCCATCACCCTCAGTGGCATCTTTTATATCGGCGTCTTGGGCGCCTACTTTGCCCACATGCGCAATCTGCCCTACGGTGAGTGGTGGCTGTTGCTCACTCTGCTCTCGGTATGGCTAACGGATACCGCGGCCTACGCCATCGGCACCCCGCTGGGGCGCCACCGGCTGGCGCCGCGCCTCAGCCCTAAGAAGAGCTGGGAAGGCTACCTGGCCGGCTTGGTGTTTGCCGTGGCCGGCACGCCACTGTTTGGCTGGCTGCTGGCGCAGCTGGGCTTGCCGGCGGATGCGCAATTTGCGCCGGCCCATTTGGCGCTGCTCGGCCTGGCGGTGGGGGCGCTGACCACACTGGGTGATCTCGGCGAGAGCATGATCAAGCGTCAGATGCGCGTCAAAGATGCCAGCCAGATCCTGCCTGGGCATGGCGGCATTCTCGATCGTATCGATTCGTGGCTATGGGCCGTGCCGATCGGCTTTTATCTCGTCACCCTTTTATTCTCATAAAGGAGTTGTGTTGAACGATCAGTCCCCCTCTCGTAATCTGGCGTTGGAACTGGTGCGGGTCACCGAGGCGGCGGCGTTATCCGCGGCGCGCTTTATGGGGCGCGGCGATAAGCCCGCCGGCGACCAGGCGGCCGTGGATGGTATGCGCCTGGTGCTCAACAGCATCGAGATGAGCGGAGTGGTGATTATTGGCGAGGGCGAGAAAGACGAAGCGCCCATGCTGTACAACGGCGAGAAGGTTGGCTTTGGCGGCGCCCCGGAGGTAGATCTGGCGGTGGACCCGATCGACGGTACCCGCCCGTTGGCGGAAGGGCGCCTGAACTCCATCGCCACTGTGGCAGTGGCGCCGCGCGGCACCATGTTTGACCCCGGCCCCTTCGTATACATGAACAAGATCGCAGTGGGCCCGGCGGCCAAAGGCGCTATCCATGTGGAGTGGAGCATTCAAGAGAATTTGCAAGCCATCGCCAAGGCCAGCGGCAAACGTATTCAAGACCTGGCGGTGATCATGCTGGACCGGCCACGCCATGATGAGCTGAAGGCTGAGGTACGCCGCTGCGGCGCGCGCATCCGCCTGATCGATGATGGCGATGTGGCCGCCGCGCTGATGACCGCCATGCCGGATGCCGGCATTGACGTACTGCTGGGCATTGGCGGCACGCCCGAGGGCGTGCTGGCGGCGTGCGCCCTGCGCGCCATGGGGGGCGAGATCCAGGGCAAGTTGTATGCGCGCAACGAAGACGAACTGCGCCGTGGCCGCGAAATGGGCTACGACTTTGACAAGATCCTCACTATGGATGACCTCGTGTCTTCGGAAGATGTGTTCTTTGCCGCCACGGGCATCACCGATGGTGAGCTGTTGGACGGCGTCAAGTATTCCTCGCACGGGGCGCGCACGCACAGCCTGGTGGTGCGCGGCACCACCGGCACGGTGCGCCAGGTGATCGCCACTCACAGCATCGAGAAGCTCGAAAAGATCAGCCCGATCGAGTATTAGCCCCAATGAGTATTCGCGCCGTCATTTGGGATTTTGGTGGTGTGCTGGTGCGCACGATGAGCTTCGAGCGCCGCCAGGCGTTGGCCGCCCAGGTGGGCCTTAGCCCGCAGGAGTTGGAGCGGCGCGTCTTTGATAGCGATCACCGCCGCCAGGCCCAGTTGGGCGCGGTGGATGGCGGCCAGTATCTGCGCAGCGTGGCGGCTGAACTCAACCTGGATGTGGACGAGCTGATGCGCTCGTTCTTCGGCGCCGACGAGCTGGATCTTGAGTTGATGGCGTATATTCATGGCCTGCGCCCGCAGTACAAGATTGGCCTGCTCAGCAATGCGATGTCCAGCCTGCGGCCGATGCTCACGGAGCAGTATCCGATCCTGGATGCGTTTGATGAGCTGATCATTTCCGCCGAAGTGGGGCTGGTGAAGCCAGACGCGGCGATCTACGCCTTGGCGGTGGAGCGCCTGGGCGTGCACGCCAGCGAAGCCGTATTTGTGGATGATTTCATCGAAAATGTAGAAGGTGCCCGGCGCGCCGGTTTGCACGCGGTGCACTTCCGCTCGCGCCAACAGGCTTTGGCTGAGCTGGCGGCGATCCTGAGCCCAGCCTCATAATGCTAAATTGACACTGCCTCTCGGCAGTGGTATAGTCTCGCCCGACAAACTGAATACTGCCCAGCCTGCGAACATTCGCCGGCATTTCATCCAGAGAGGTTGAGGGAATCGGCCCGTTGAAACCTCGGCAACCCCCGCTGCGCGGGATGGTGCCAATTCCGACAGAAAGTTTCTGGAAGATGAGAGGGTGCAAAATCCTGCTGGTTTGCCCTTCTCTGCTGTCTGAGGGCAAATTTTCGTTTAACGGAGGATTATTGTAATGAGTAGCACCTTTACCCAGGCAGAAAAACTGCTGTTCACTTCTGAATCTGTAACCGAAGGGCATCCTGACAAGATCTGTGATCAGGTCAGCGATGCGGTTTTGGATGCCTGCCTGGCGCAGGATAAAAATTCCCGCGTAGCCTGCGAAACGGCCGTCAAGACCGGCTTCGTGATGCTGCTGGGCGAGATCACCACCCAGGCCAACATCAACTATGACCAGTTGGTGCGCTCGGTGGTTAAGGATATTGGCTACACCAGCAGCGATTACGGCTTTGACGGCGAGAGCTGCGGCGTGCAAGTGGCGATTGCCCAGCAATCCGGCGATATCGCCATGGGTGTGGACAAGGCGCTCGAAGCCAAGTCTGGCGAGATGACCGAGGCCGAGCTGGAAGCGGTGGGTGCGGGTGACCAGGGCATGATGTTTGGCTATGCCTGCGATGAAACGCCGACCCTGCTGCCGATGCCCGTCTACCTGGCCCACAAGCTCACCCGCCGCCTGACCGAAGTACGCAAAGACGGTACGCTGAAGTGGCTGCGGCCGGATGGCAAGAGCCAGGTGACCGTGGAGTATTCCAAGGGCAAGCCCAAGCGCATTGATACCGTGCTGATCAGCACGCAGCATTCAGACGAGGTCAGCCAGGAGCAGATCCGCGAAGCGATCATCAAGCATGTGATCGAGCCGGTGCTGCCCAAGGAACTGGTGGACGGCGAGCTGAAGATCTACGTCAACCCGACCGGGCGCTTTGTGATCGGTGGCCCGATGGGTGATGCCGGCCTGACCGGGCGCAAGATCATCGTAGACACCTACGGGGGCATGGGCCGCCACGGCGGCGGTGCCTTCAGCGGTAAGGACCCCACAAAGGTGGACCGCTCCGCCGCCTACGCGGCGCGCTGGGCGGCCAAGAACGTGGTGGCGGCCGGCCTGGCCGAGCGCTGCGAGATCCAGGTGGCCTATGCCATCGGTGTCGCCCGCCCGCTGAGCGTGAACGTAGAGACCTTCGGCACCGGAAAGATTGCCGATGACAAGATCGCCGCGCTGGTGGAAGAGCACTTTGACCTGCGCCCCGGCGCGATCATCCGCGATTTGGACCTGCGCCGCCCGATCTACCGCCAGACGGCCGCCTACGGCCACTTTGGCCGCGATGACGTCAAGCTGCCCTGGGAAGATACCGGCCGCGCCGCTGCGCTGGCCAAGGCCGCTGGCCTGAGCTAACCCCAACCCGATAAAACAAAAAAGAGCGGTGCAAACGCACCGCTCTTTTTGTTTTCAGAAAGTCGATTACCTCACACAAACAACGAAACAAGCAAGGCGGCGGGCACTACAAAGACAGCACTGTTGGGGATGGCTTTTAGCAGGGAGTGGAAGTGGAAGTTCATGTCCTTCCATCCGTGTGCTCCCTCGGTACCCTTGATGGGTGGGTGGTTGGGATTAATGATCAGCGTGTGGATGAAATCGATCACTGCAAAATCATACGTATGCACAACAAGCATAACCAGGTAGAGGTGCACGAGAGCGCCCAGGAAACTGAGCTCAACGTTGGCTGATTGCGCGGCGTAGATTGTTGAGACGATAGATAGCCCGGGCAGAATGATCAGATAGGGCAGGAGTAGAAAGGTGGTGGCACGTTCTTCGGCCGGTGTTTTTGGGCCAGCCAATTTGGCTATGTCTTCGGGGAGGCTATGTAACCACAGCCGAGGCCAACCCCAGAAACTGACTACTACGAAGATGGTGAACGGAATACAAAGCAGCAGGGCGTGCGTCAAAGTGATGGCAATAGGTATCATTGTGCCCTGTTTATTTAGTTGCACCTAAATATAAACCGAAATTACGCCGGTGTCAATAACAGGCTATGTGCTTATGTGCTCAGCCTTATTACAAAAGGAGCGGTACATGTACACCGCTCCTTTTTTGATTCAGTTGGGGATTGCTGCATGCGCCTGCTGGGACTAGCTGATATGTGGCTCTACTTTGCTTTGAATTTTGTCTTTGGGCTGGTAGCCAGTCATGCGTTCAACGATCTTGCCGTTTTTGAACAGCATCACTGTGGGCACACTCAGCACCTGGTACTCCTGAGTGAGTTGGGCAGCTTCGTCAACGTCCAGCTTGGCTACGGTGACCGTATCGCCCCATTCCCCAGCCAATTCTTCGAGCACTGGCTCGAGCAGGCGGCAGGGCTGGCACCACACCGCGCCGAATTCCACCAATACGGGTTTGGGGGCCTGCAACACATCGGCGTCAAAGCAGTGGCTATCAATCGGCTTCAGTTGGCTCATCGCTCCCTCCGCTGAGAAGACCGCGCCGCGCACGGGAAGAAATACTAGCAAGCCCATCTGCCCCTGTCAAGCGCTGCGCTGCGGCTGGGCGGCGAGGCATGATAAAATCTTGCACGTTCTGGGCGCGTAGCTCAATGGCAGAGCAGTGGCCTTTTAAGCCAACGGTTGAAGGTTCGAGTCCTTCCGCGCTCATCATAAAGAAAGCCCCGCAAACATTGCGGGGCTTTTTGTTATTCGGCAACTGTTCAGCGCTTCCATCAGATCTTGCAGCAGCGCGTTCACGCCGCGGAAGCCAGGGTAGCCCAGGCGATCCAACACCGTGACCCGCCCAGCTTGCACCGCCGGAATCTGCTGCCATAGCGGGTTAGCGGAAACTTCGGCCAATGAGTCTGCTTCCCCCTCCACGCTATCGTTTTGCAGCAAGAAAAGCTGTGTGCCGGAGAGCAGATCGAGGCGCTCGAGGCTGATGAAGGCGCGGCCATCGCGGAGGCTCAAGCCTTCCTCGCTGCCATCCGGATGCAGGCTGACGCCGAGCTGGCGCAGCAGCCAGGGCACCGTGCGCGGGCGATCGGTAAAGACGGCCACGCTGTTGCCGGGGTAGATGGCCGCCACCGAAGCATCTACTGCGCTGCCCAGTTGGCTGCGCGCCGCTTGCAGCGCGGCCTCAAAGGCGGCCACCTTGCTGGTGGCTTCGTCGGCCAACCCCAAGGCGGCCAGGGTTTGCGCGTAGTTCTCCACTTCATTCTCACCGGCCACAGCAATGGTGGGGGCGATTTGGGAGAGTTTGGCATAACCGATGCGGTCCACAAAGAATGCCGTACCGATGATCACATCAGGCTCCAGGGCCGCCAGGCGCTCAAGCGATACGCTAGTGGAGGAGGAATACAACTCCACGCCGGCCACCTCTTGCGGGGCGATCAGGGCTGGCAAATAGTCAGGCAGGTTAACGATCGAGGCCAACGGGGTGATCCCTGCGTCGAGCAGATCCGCCAGCAGGCCCTCTTCGCCCAGGGCGATCACGCGCTGCGGGGCGGCGGGAATTTCGGTAGTGCCAAAGGTGTGCTCGATGGTGCGCGTGGTGGCGGTTTCACTTGTCACGCGCAGCGGCACGGTGTCCAGAGTGCTGCGGCAGGCCGACAGGGCCAAAGCCAGCAGGGTGGGGAGCAAGAGCTTTCGAATATGCATAGACGCCTTTCTGTCGCGCCTATTGTAGTGAACCATGACCCCCAGGCAAGTACCGCAGGTTCGTGCGATCTTCAAAGCGATTGATAGTTAGCGGTCTTTTACGTACAGATCGAAAAATTCGATCGTGCGCCGCATGGCAGCGGAAAAATAGGTGGAGAGGTTGTGATTATCGCCATCATAGATAAACAGCTCGGCGGTTTGCCCGGCGGCGCGGGCTTGCTCGGCCACTTGGTATGACATAAAAACCGGCACGGTGGCATCGCTGCTCCCGTGGTGCAACTGCAGCGGGCCGGAGAGTTCGTCCAGGTAGCTGTTGGCCGAGAGCGAAGCCCAGAATTCGGGGTCGGCCGTTGGCGGGCCGTAGGTTCGAGCAGGCTGCGCGTGCCAAAGCGCGGCCTGCCGCCGATATCGATCATATCGGCGTAGGCGGAGATAACCCCGGCCCAGATCACGCCCGCCTTAATGTCCGGGTCCACCACCATGGCGCGCAGGGTGATATAGCCGCCCATCGAATGGCCCCACATCCCAATGCGGTTGGGGTCCGCATCGGCATAGGCCTTCAGCGCGGCGGTGGCATTGAGTACATCGATCACGTAGTCGGGCCGGCCATAGGCACCGCGGGCGATGCCCTCCGAGCGGTCGTGCCCGCGGTAATCCGGGCGGAAGACAATATAGCCGGCGCTGGCCAGGCGATCTACGTAAGCAATATAACGCTCGGTAGTGCGGTATTCCTGCGGGGCAATATAGCCGTGGTTGAAGATGATCACGGGCCAGCCCGTGGCGGGTACTTCCCCGAAGGGAACCGTGAGCAGGCCATATTGCTTAAGCCCATCCGATAGATACGAGGCAATGTAGCGGGCGTAATTACTGCCGTTTTCCAGCACTTCTTCGATGGTGAGCTGCGTGGCCGGGTAACTGCGCTGGCGCAAGTACTCGATACTTAACGGATGCAGCGGCAGCGGGGTCGCCGTCGGGGTGAGGGTGGCGCTGGGGCTAGGGCTGGCGGTGAAGGTGGCGGTAGCGCTGCTGCGCACGATGAACGGGGTGGGCAAACCTGCCGCGCCGGCCTGCGGGAGGGTGCATGCGGCCAGCAGCACACAACAGAGGATCGCCAGGCGGATAAGGCGGAGCTTCACGCGCAGTAGTGTACCCAACCACTTACGCACGGAGCGAACAAAAAAAACCACAGCCTGCTTTGCAGGCTGTGGTTTTTTTAATAGTGAGCGCTATGCGTTAGGCCGCGGCGGGGTACAGCTCCTGCCAGATCTGATCGAGCGCCTGGCTGAAGGCTTGGGTACCTTGAGCACCGGAGACGGCGTACTTGCCGTCGAAGATAAAGAAGGGCACACCCTGGATGCCATACTGGGCTGCCTGGCCCAGATCCGCCTGCACTTCGGCAGTGTAAGCATCTGATTCCAAGGCGGCACGCGCCGCCTGCGCATCCAGCCCCACTTCGCTGGCCAACTGCACCAGCGTTTCGCTATCGGCCACGCTCAGCCCGTCTGTGAAGTACGCCTTGAACAGGCGCGCCAGCATGGCGGCCTGCTTGCCCTGGCTGGCGGCGAAGTGCACCAGCCGGTGGCCGTGCAAGGTGTTCACCATCTTGGCGGCGTGGTGGTTCATCTCCAGGCCCAGCCCGGCAAACATCTCGGCTACTTGCTGGTTCATGTGATCGGCTTGGTCCTCGCTGATGCCGCGCTTGGCCGCCAGCATGGCATTGATGCTTTGCTCGGCCACGAACGGTGCGTTGGGGTCCAACTGAAAGCTGTGATGCACGATCTCCACCTGGTCTTTGTGGGCGAAGCCAGCCAGGGCTTGGTTGAGCTGGGTAGTGCCCGCATAGCAGAAGGGGCAGGCGATGTCGCTCCAAATATCAATTTTCATGTTCACTTCCTTTGCACTGATTATATCTACTGTGCTCGATTTGAATTCCGCGCGTTGCTTAGCCAGCATTACCCCGTTTTGCTTGACAGACGCGGCAAACTTTCATAAGACGGCGACGTGTCCAACTTCACTGGCCAGCCGTGAGCTGCAATGTGCACGTGTATGCCAAAGCGATGGAGCTTCTTCGCCGCACTGGTACACACTGCCTGTTAGCCGTTACCAACGCTTCCAGACGGAGATCATGCTAATCACGGTGACCTTGCTGGTGGTGCTGGTGCAGGCAGTGCAGGGTGTGGGTAATTGGCTGGCGGCGCGTCTCTCACACCGCTAGAGCCGCCCGCGCGCTGTAATACTCGGGGGCGAGCGGCGTTGTATTGGCATAGCGTATCCGCGCGCGACAGTGCAAACTCATTGTATTGTGTAACATGTATTCCGCGCGCCAAGCAACACCGACCTAGGGAGTTACCCATGCGAAACTGGTTTCTTTTTTCAATGTTGTGTGTGGCTGTGCTGACTGGCTGCGCGTCGGGCAGTGCTGCCTCGGCGAGTGCAGAGCCTGTTTCAACGTCAGCCTCAGTAGCTGCTCAAGCTACTGAGGCGCAATCTGACCCGCTGCCGGAGCCTAGCCCCACGGCAACGCTGGCTGCTTACCGCGGCCCCAACCCGCGCCTGGCGCTGTGGGGCTATGAGGGCGAACAGTTTGTTCCCCGCGTGATTGAATTGGGCAGCGAGGAACTTGTGGCGACGATTCCCATAACGGACTCGTGGAGATTGGCGCTTTCCCCTGATGGTCGTAAATTGTTTAACGCTACGGGTTTTGGTGACCAGGGCACGATATACGATTTGGACAGTGGGGAGAGCAGCAGCATTGACCTCTCAACCCAAGTGACTGCTGGGGGCACTCTCGGGCCGGCGGTTTGGTCGCCCAGCCAGCGATGGCTGAACTTCCAAACCCACAATGGCGGCCTCGACTCACTGTGGGCCTATAGTCTGGAAACCGGCGACCTAAAACATGTTGCCGATGCGCGCGTGGTTAGCTGGTCCAGCACAGAAGACATCCTCAGTTACGTAAGCGGCAATCTGCGTGCCACCTACGACCTGACTACCGGCCAGGAGACGGTTTGGCCCAGCCCCAGGTATGAGGCACTCGAGGTTTTACTCACACACGACGGTCTTAAGCCAGACTTTAACTCCGCTTCGTGCTGGTATCTATGCGTACTTCCGGATCTGGGGCAGGTGCGCGACTACCAGTCTTCCCAGCGCAGCGCCGGCCGCTATCACTACGACCTTGTTGATAGCGAGACGATGACGCTGCTGGCGCATGTGGCCACCTTCCAGACGGAGCGCGCCCTGGAGCAGGAGTACTTCTTACCGGATGTAGCAAAACTGTTCCCATTGTGGCAGCGAGGCGATTACTTGCTTTTTGTGCAACAGATCGCAGGAGTTACCATCGAAGGATCCGAAACGGAATACTATTCCGCCTGGAGCCCATCCGGCGAGATGCCTTTCACAGTCGTGGAAGGTGAGCCGGCCTATACGCTGCCAAACGTGCTGCCCATGGCCGTCAGCCCGGATGGAAGCGCTTTTGTGGGCTTTCGATTTACGCGTCCTGACGAATATACTTTTGTGGTGGAAAGCGCCGTGGTAGTGGACTTGGCCACAGCAGAAACACTGTATGAGTATCCAATGTCATCCGAGGTCGTATACCTTTTACCTCCCTTAGAGGTGTTAGGTGCACACATCGTGTGGCCGTCACAGTAGCTGTCTCCCAGCGTGTCTAGGGCAGGAAGTTGACCCATGCGTCGTACACGGGGCGTTTGTCCCCGCTGACAGTGCGTAGAGATATGCTGCCAAATAACTGCACTTCCAACGAGTTGGGTTCGGCGGCGATAGGGTTGATGAACAACCAGTTTAGGATGCTTACGCTGGTCCCTTGAAGTATGCGCTGCAGCGCATCCACATAGGCCACCTGCGTCTGCGGGCTGGCCTGCCAAGGTGTCTGCAGCCCTTGTGTATCCGCAGGCCAGCCCGTTTCAGTGATCGCAATCGGTGTGGCGCCGGTGTGCTGTAAGAGGGGAGCCAGATAGTCATCCGGAATCTGCTGGGGAGTGGCAACGCTGAACCAGGGGTAGAGCGTAATGCCGACGACATCCACCTTGTTCAGATCGTGGGCGTCGAGCGCGCCCCAGTGGGCTTCGTTCCAGCCGTTGAGCAGGCCGAGGCCGGCCATGCGCTCATACTGAAAGATGGGGCCGACCTGGGTTGCAGGCGAGGCGGCCTTGATGGCGTCATAGGCCTGGTTGTAGACCTCGACCCAGCGCACATAGTCCTCGGGCTGGGTGATGAAGTATTCATCGTTCTCGTTACCGAGGAAGAGATAGGGCGGATGGTGCTCGGCGGCAAAGCCCACCAGCATTTGGATGAACAAGGCACGCGCCTCGGCATTGCTCCAGTTGTTGGTGGCGTTCGTGGGGAGATCCAGATGCAGCTGGGCGCCGCTGCGCCAGCCAAAGACGATGATGGGGGTGAAGCCGTATTGGGCCGCGGCCTGCATGAGACCGGCAGCTGCCTGCGGCGGCTGGCCGCGGCTGTCGATCGAATCACGCCAAGCGCCGTTGAACATGACTGCGCCGTTGGGCAGGCCGGCTACTTCTTCAAGGAATTGGGGATACTGGCTGTAATCGCCCGGGAAGCCCAGCGGCGAGATGCCGTAGCCTTTGAGTACAGCACTGCCCGCCGGAGGTGCGGGCAGTGTGGTTGGCAACGCGGTGGGGGAAGCGCACGCGGCGAACAGCAGAACTGCTGCAACCCACGCCCAAGGTTTCATTGCACTAGCGCAGCCCGGTCTCCATACGGGCGATGACCATGCGCTGAATCTCGCTGGTGCCTTCGTAGATCTCGGTGATCTTGGCGTCGCGGAAGTAGCGCTCCACCGGCAGCTCTTTGCTGTAGCCCATGCCGCCGTGAATCTGCACGGCGTGATGGGCGCAGAACATGGCGGTCTCGGAGGCGTAGAGCTTGGCCATCGAGGCTTCCAGCGTATAGCGCTCGCCGCTGTCCTTGCTGCGTTCTTTGGCCAGTGCGGCGTTGTGGATCAGGCCGCGGGCGGCCTCGATGCGGGTCTTCATGTCGGCGATCTTGAAGCTGGTGCCCTGGAACTCGCCGATCTTGGCGCCGAAGGCTTCGCGCTCGCGCACATACCCCACGCTGGCCTCGTAGGCGGCTTCGGCGATGCCGAGCGCCTGGGCGGCGATGCCGATGCGCCCAGCATCCAGCACCGTCATGGCGATCTTGAAGCCATCGCCCTCGTTACCCAGCAGGCTGCTGGCCGGGGTGCGGTAATTGTCGAAGACGATCTCGCTGGTGGCTGAGGCGCGGATGCCGAGCTTGGGCTCGGGCTTGCCGCGCTCAAAGCCGGGCTGGTCACTATCCACCAAAAAGGCGCTGATGCCCTTGGCACCCTTATCAGGATCGGTCATGGTGAAGAGCAGAATGTAATCGGCCACCGGGGCGCTGGTGACCCAGCTTTTGCGGCCGTTGATGACGTAATGATCGCCGTCTTTGACGGCGCGGCTACGCATGGTGGCAGCGTCTGAGCCAGACATGGGCTCGGTGAGCGAGTAGGCGCCAATCTTCTCGCCTGTGGCTACGCCACGGACGTATTTTTGTTTTTGCTCCTCGCTGCCAAACTTCATGATGCCATGGCAGAAGAGAGAGTTATTGACTGACATCACCGTACCGTGGGCGGCATCCGCTTTGCAGATCTCCTCCAGGGCGAGCACGTAGGCCAGCGTGTCCATTCCGGCGCCGCCGTAGTCCTCCGGCACTTCGATGCCCATGAAGCCCATCTTGCCCATCTTGCGGATGGTGGCCAGGGGGAACTCGCCGCTCTCGTCGTGTTCAGCGGCAATGGGTGCAATTTCTTTCTGTGCGAAATCGCGCGCCGCCTGGCGCAGCATCTCGTGCTCTTCAGTGATGTAGCTGGGGGTATAAGCCATTGGGGACTGCCTCCGGAGAATGTTGGAGTGTTCGATACGGTCATCACATCGATGATGCGCCTGACTACGGCTGCGATTATAGCATTTGGAGCTGGCCAGGCCTCGGATGGTATACTGCCGCGAGCGAGCGTGAAATGACCGAACAAATCTCCCCTGATCTCTTTAAACATCTCGTAGAACTGGCTGCCCTCGAGCTTTCGCCTGAGGATGGCGAATATCTGCGTGACCAGATGAACAAACAGCTCAAGTCGATTGAAGAGCTGGCGGCCATCCCCATCCCTGAGGGCACGCCCTCGGCGGCGCACGGCGTGCCGTTCCCGGCTGAGCTGCGCGCACCGCTGCGCAAGGATGCGCAGGTGCAGGCGCCGGAAGCGGCGGATATCCAGGCTGGCGCGCCGCAGACCAGCGATGGCTACTTTGTGGTGCCTGAGATTCCGCACCAGGATTTGGACTGATATGCATCTCGCTGATCTCTCTGCCCACCAGCTCGCTGAGCTTGTTAAGAAGAAGGAAGTCTCTGCACTGGAGGCTACCGAAGCTGCGTTGGAGCGCGTACGCGCCGTGGACGGCGAACCCGGCCGCTTGGACGGCCCGGCCGATGATGTGGAGAAGGTGCACGCCTTCATTACTGTGACGGATGAACGTGCCCGCCAGCAGGCCAAAGACATTGACGCCCGCCTGGCTAAAGGTGAGGTGCCCGGCCCGTTGGCCGGTGTCCCCTACACCGTCAAGGATATTTTTGCGGTCAAAGACGTACTCACCACGGCCGCCTCGCGCATCCTCTCCAACTTTGTAGCGCCCTATACGGCAACCCCGGTAGCGCGCATGGATGCGGCCGGTGCGGTGATGCTGGGCAAGGTCAATCTGGATGAGTTCACCTATGGCTCGTCCAACGAGTCATCTGCGTACCAGCCCGCCGCACGCAACCCGTGGAACCCAGCGCATGTGCCCGGCGGCTCCAGCGGTGGCAGCGCTGCCGCGGTGGCTGCGGGCGAGGGCGCGCTTTCGCTGGGCACGGACACGGCCGGCTCGATCCGCCAGCCCGCGGCGTTCTGTGGCATTGTGGGCATGAAGCCCACCTATGGCCGCGTCTCGCGCTATGGCCTGATCGCCTTCGGCTCCTCGTTGGATTGCCCAGGCCCGATGGCGCGCAACGTGCGCGATACGGCGTTGATGCTGAATGCCATCGCCGGGCCAGACCCGCGCGATAGCACCGCGGCGGCCACGCCGGCCTCGGATTACACCGCCGCGCTGGAGGAGGGCGTGAAGGGGCTGCGCATTGGCCTCTCGCCGGATTACGACAAGATTACGTTCTTCAACGCGGAGACGGGCGAGATTGACAGCCAGCCGTTGCCCAAAGAGATCGCCGCTGCGGTGCTGCGCGCCGCCGACAAGCTCTCGGACGCTGGGGCGCGCATTATTGAGAATGTGCCCATGCCGCACACGCGCTATGGCATTCCGGCCTATTTTGTGATCTCACGTGTGGAAGCCGCGTCCAACCTGCATCGCTTCGATGGCGTGAAGTACGGCTACCGCACGGCGCTGAAACCCAAGGATTTGCGGGACCTGTACCGCAAGACGCGTGCCGAAGGTTTTGGCCCGCAGCCCAAGTTGCGTATCCTGATGGGTATGTACGTCAGCGCGGCGCAATACAGCGAGCAGTACTATCACCGCGCCCTGCAAGTGCGCTCGCTGATTCGTGGTGACTTTGATACCGCCTTTGACGCCAATGGCACGCACAAGCTGGATGCCCTGCTGACCGCCACCACGCCCACCACCGCCTTCCCCGTGGGCGACATCTACGGCGACTCAGTGCTGATGCAATACGCCGACCAGTTGGCGGTGCCCGCAAACCATGCTGGTGTGCCGGCCATCTCGCTGCCCGCCGGGCTAAGTGGTGACAAGCTGCCGCTGGGTATCCAGTTGGTGGGGCCGGACTTTTCCGAGGCGACGCTGCTGCGCACCGCCCGCGCCTACGAAGCCGCCACTGAAGGCGATGCCTGGCGCAGTGAGCGGCCGCAGGTGCTGGCTAACATCTAAATCTTTGCCGCAGATAAACGCAGATGTACGCAGATAAAACCATAATCACAAAGGCATAGGGAGTTATGTATGTCCCCGAATGAAGCGAGGGGTATACATGACCTAATGAGGTTAATCCACTGATGTGTGCGGCAAATCGGACGAGAGGCTAAGAGGTCAGAATGAGCCTAAAGCAATTTCAAGAAGACATAGGAAAACTGCATCCTCAGGTACGCCGACGATTTGACAGGATATTTATGCTGTTACTGTTTTTACCCTTACTGTGTCTGCTACTTCTAATTGCGGCCATCGCGCTGGAGCTACCAAGTCATATGCGCACCAGTTTTGGATACGCGGTCGTGGTGGCAACAATCGTTTCGCGGGCTGGTTTCCTTCTGTTGAAACGGCATGTGGCTAAGATAACCGCGGAATAAGTGTGGATGAGATCACAGCGCTAACCACAAGCCATAAAGGACACAAGAAAGCATTTATTTGCGTCCATCTGCGTCCATCCGCGGCAGAATTAAACTAATAATGAGCGCTAAACTCAACGCCATTCTCAAGCAGCTCAAATCCCAAGGCACAGCCAAGAACCTGGCTGGTATGATGCGCTTTAGCATCTCAACTGAGAAAGCCTTCGGCGTGCCGCACCCGGCGTTGCACGCCATCGCCAAGCAGTACCGCCGCGACCACGCGCTGGCGCGGGAGCTCTGGGAGAGTGGCTACCACGAAGCGCGGTTGCTGGCTGCGTTTGTGGATGACCCCAAGC